>JAICJD010000055.1 GCA_025928645.1 Gemmatimonadales bacterium | reverse complement strand
GCTGCGCGGTCGGCGGGGGCGGGGGGGGGGGCCCCCCCCCGGCGGGGGGGGGGCCTACGCTGGTCGCTGTGCCCCGCCCCCGCTTCCGGCAGATCCGCGCAGGCACGCCGCCGCGCGACACGGTCGCCCCACGTCCTGCGCGACGACGCGGGTGAGCCTGGTCACCGGTCCAAAGTCCGCCCGCCGCTAGGTTGGAGCATTCGCTCCGCACGATTCATCCAGACCGGAGGTTCCGATGGCCGACCGCGAGCAGAGCCAGCCGCCCGCGCCCGATGACGAGCTGGGCGTGGACTGGAAGGCCGCCTGGGAGACCGAGGACAACTACTGGGAGGAGAACTTCAGCAGCCGCCCCTACGCGCTAGGGCCGGACTACTATGACCGCTTCCGCCCCGCGTACCGCTACGGCTTCGAGTCGGCCCGGCACAACTTGGGCCGGAGCTGGGACGACGCCGAGCCCGACATCCGCGAGGGCTGGGACCGGTACCGCGACGAGAGCGGCAGTCCCTCGGCCTGGGACGAGATCAAGGCCGCGGTGCGGGATGCCTGGGACCGCGTGACCGGCGGCAAGGTCGCCGACGAGCAGGCAGGCGAGGCGCAGCCGGCCGACCCGGAGGCGGGCGAGACGCGGATCCGCGAGTAGCCCGCCTGTCCGGGGCCGACGCCCCTATCTTTCCGCATGGCCGATTCCATCCGCGACCTCTTCTTCGGCTCGCCTGCACGCGAGCTGGTGGAAGCGGTCGATCCCCAGCGCTCGTTCGACGACGTCGTGCTCCCGGAGCGCACGCTCCGGGCGCTCGATCACGCCCTCGCGCTGGTGCGGAAGCACGACCTCATCTTCCGCCAGTGGGGCCTGGCCGAGCGGCACTCGACGGGCCTGGGCCTCGCCTTCCACTTCGCCGGGCCGCCCGGCACCGGCAAGACGATCTGCGCCGAGGCGCTGGCCTACACGCTCAACCGGAAGCTGCTCGTGGTCCGCTACTCGGAGCTCGAGTCGCGCTGGGTGGGACAGACCGCGAAGCACGTGGCCTCGGTGTTCCGCGCGGCCGAGCGGCAGGACGCGGTGCTCTTCTTCGACGAGGCCGACGCGATCGCGGGCCGACGCTTCACGGCGATGCAGGCGGCGGTGGATCGCGAGGCCAACTCGGTCGTCAACGTCCTGCTGCACGAGCTGGAGCAGTACCCCGGCGTCGTCATCTTCGCGACCAACCTCGCCGCGAACATGGATCCGGCCTTCGAGCGGCGCATCCGCACCCACATCCTGTTCGAGATGCCCGACGTGGACGCGCGCGAGCGGATCTGGCGGGTGCAGATCCACCCGCGCAAGACGCCGCTGGCCGAGGACGTGGACTTTCGTGCGCTGGCCGAGGCGTACCCTCGGAGCGGCGGCGACATCAAGAACGCCGTGCTCAAGGCGGCGCAGATGGCCACGCTCGAGCCTGGTCCCGATTCGGGCAAGCGTATCCACCAGCACCATTTCATCCAGGGCATGGAAGAGGTCATCGCGAGCACGTCGGTGATGGGCCAGTCGCTGTTCGAGAACGGGGCGTCGCCCCCCGAGGGCGACACGCTCGGAGACATGGCCGACGCCCAGGAAACGCTTCGCGGTGAGCTCGCGCTGCTCGGCGAGCGCCTCGACGCCCTCGAGCGCCGCCAGGGAAACGCCCTCACCAGGCTCGACCAGCGCCAGGGCGAGGCGCTCGAGGGGGTACGCCAATCGGTCGCGGCGACGGCGGACCTGCTCCGCTCACGCCTTCGCACGGCGCTCCTCGTTGGCATCGGCGCCGCAATCCTCGCCGCCGCGGGGCTGGCCCTCGCATTGCTCCGCGGGTGAACTACCTTCTCTGTCCCGTGCGACGTTCGAAAGCAGGCGCGAACCGGCGGGGCAGTGACGAGGGGTGAACGCTCCCGCGTTCACCCTTCGTCACTGCCGAATCGCCGGCACCGCGCCTACTTCCGCTTCAACAACACGTCCTCACTCCGCACGTTCGCCCCCACCATCAGCACCAGCAGCCGCGACTCGTAGCCGGGCGCCGTCACCCGCACGTACTGCGTGCGGCAGTTGTCCACTAGCGACAGGTCGAACCGGAAGTGATACTCGCCCTGGTCGTCCGTGAAGGTGACGAACGGTGTCCCCAGCATCTGGAGGTGCGCCCCCGCGAGTGGCCGGCCGTTGTCCTGGCGGAAGATCTTCCCCACCACGGTGCCGAACCGGGTCGGCCCCACCGACTCGGCCGGCACGGTCGGCTGCGGTATGCACCGCTCGGGATGGTCGGGAAGGTACGCCTCCATCGGCCGGCTGGCCTGCGGGCCCGCCCCCGGGCTGGGTCCCAGGCGCGGGCGGCCGAAGATGCGCTTCGCCTCGGATTCCATCGCCGCCGCCTCGTCCTCCGCCGGCGCGCGCGAGCCGTCCTTGTCGGCGGGGGCGGTGGCCGGGTCGCCGCCGCCCGGCGCGTGCTCGGTCGGCTCCTCGCCGGTCCGTCGCTCCGCCTCGGGCGGCGCGTTGGCGTCGGGCTCGGGAGTCCGCTGCTCCTTGGCCGGCGGCGGGGCGATCCGTGGGACCGGGGCCGGCCGCGGCGTCGGGGGCGGCGGAGTGGGGGGCGGCGTCGGCTGCGGGGGCGGTGGAGGCTCGGGTTTGGGCGCGGGCGGCCTGGGCGGAGGCGGCTGCAGGTACACCATCTGCACCTGCCGCGAGGTGTCCGCCGCCTGCTTCTCCTCAGCCGCCGGCTCCGCCGGCGCCCGCGACAGCCGCACGGCCAGCACGAGAAGCGCCGCGTGGAACGCGGCGCTCAAGCCGAGTGAGATCCAGGGCCGCTCGGGTCGAGCGAAGTCTTGTGGCTGGGGGAGCGTCGCGGGCCTCGTCGGACGGTAGCGGGAGCCAGAGCTTGCCGGAATTTAGCGGGTCAGGGCACCGGCTCTCCCGCCTGCCACCCCGCCTGCCGCATCCGGTCGAGCAGGGCGAGGACCTCCGGTCTGTCCTGATGGACGGCGAGCAGCAGCACGTCACCCGGCTTGGCCCACTCCAGGGCCTCGCGCACGGCCGCCAGCTCCGTCCCCGGCCGGCTCACCGCCGTCGCCGGCACGCCCTGCCGAGCCAGCTCGTCCGCCATGAGCGCGGGGACCTCGCCCGGCGCTCGGCCGCGGAGATAGCGATCCATCTCCTTCAGCACGATTCGATCGGGCCGTACCTGCAGCGCCGTCCGGGCGAGCGCACGGATCGCCTCGTCGGAGCGGTCGCCGGCCTGGCCGAGGAGCACGAGGCGCCGGCCGGCCGGGAGCGCGCCGATCATCCGGGCCAGCGCCGCCATGCCGTGCGGATTGTGGGCGTAGTCGATGACGAGCCGTACACCGCCCACGTCCGTCACGTTGGTCCGGCCGGCGTTGTCCTCGCCCTTGCGCCCGAACCGGCAAAGCGCGCGCCCGACCGCGTCGAGCGGCAGGCCCAAACCCGCGGCCGCAGCGAGCGCGGCGAGGGCGTTGGCTACGTTGTGCCGGGCCGCGCCGCCGACGGTGATCGGCACCTCGTCCACCCGCGCGATCTCGGTGCGTTCGCGTCCCGACGCCAGGGACAGGACGCCACCCTCCGCGAGCGCCGCCCGCCCGCCCGCCGCCACATGTCGCGCGACGAACGGCTCGGCGGCGTCGAGCGTGAACCAGATGACCGGCGCCTGGAGCCGTTCGCCCCGGGCGCGGAGCGCGGGGTCGTCGGCGTTGAGCACGACCGCTCCGCCGGGCCCCACCGCGCGCGCCACCAGCAGCTTCACGTCGGCCAGCGCGTCGAGGCTTTGGATCCCGTACTCGCCCAGATGGTCGTCGGCCACGTTGGTGACCACGGCGACCGTCGCGCGGTCCACGCTGAGCCCCCGCCGCAGCAGTCCGCCGCGCGCCGTCTCGAGCACGGCCAGCTCGACCGCCGGATGGCGGAGCAGGAGGCGCGCGCCGCTCGGCCCGGAGAAGTCGCCCTCGCCGAGTGTCTCACCGCCGAGGTGCACGCCTTCGGTCGAGGTGAACCCGGCCACCCATCCGGCCTCCACCGCCATGGCCGCGAGCAGGCGGGTGACGGTGGTCTTGCCGTTGGAGCCGGTGACGAGCGCGACCGGCACGTCGTGCACGCCGGTCCAGTCCACCGCCCCGGGCTCGGGCAGGACGGTGTCCGCCCACACGCGGACGCCGGTGCCCGCGCCGGCCGACACCCGGTCCTCACCCGCGAGGAAGATCACGCCGCGTTCCCGGGCCGCGTCCCGCAGCGCGAGGAGGCGCGGATTCCGTTCCGTCGCGATCGCGGCCCGGAGCGACGCGATGGTACCTTCGTCAAGGGTCAGCGCCCAGGCGGCTTCGTTCAGGTCGGTCGCCGCGTACAGCGCGTCGGGCGGCGCCGTGAGGGCCAGGCTCGCCCCGCCCGCGAACCGCCGCACCGCGAGTCGCTCGCTGCCCCAGCCGACCGCGTCGAGCAGCCGCCGCGCCGCCTGCTCCCAGGCCGCGACCGCGCGGTCGAGCTCGCCCTCCTCGACGCGCACTTCCATGACGGCCCCGGGCCCGTCGAGCAGCAGGGAGGGGCCGGTCAGCCGGCGCGAGTCGGAAACGGCGGAGGGGAAGGCATCGGGCATGGAGAGGAACCGTGAGGGGTGAGCGGGAAGCGGGACAGGCACTCCACGGTGTCATCCCGATCCCGAGCGGAGCGAGGGGGAGGGATCTTGCCGGGCCGAGCTCGAGGCATACCCGAACAAGGTCTCGTGCTTCGCTCGAGGTAGCGCTCGGGATGACGAGGCGGCGCTCGAAATCAAGCGCCTGCCGGTGAGCCTGTCCCGCTCACCGCTCCCGGCCGTTCAATCCTCCTCCCGCGCCAGCCACACGCCCCGCGTATCGCGCACGAACTCACGGCGGCGGTCCTCCAGCGCGGGCGGGGCGACCGCGGCCATCGGCTCCGGCCGGGAGATGCGCGGCCGCTCCGGCACCCGGGCCGGCGCCTCGGGGCGGAACTGGATCACCTGCTTCCAGCTCCGCGTGATCGCGTCGGCGAAGACGAGCAGCAGGTCGCCCGGCTGTGCCTCGCGGAGCGCGCCGTCGATCGCCATCTGCTCGTCGGGGATCACCAGGATCTGCTCGGCGGCGACACCCGCGCCGAGCAGCGCGTCGCGCAGCAGGTGCGGCACCTCGTCCGGCTGCCGGCCGCGGAGCGAGTCGTCGCGCCGGACGATGTAGCGGTCGAACCGCCCCGCGGCCATCCGGCCGATGTCCACGATGTCCTCGTCCCTGCGGTCGCCCGGCGCGGCCAGCACGACCAGCCGCCGGCCGGAAGGCTCGAGCCGCTCGACCAGCCGGCACATCGCCTCGACCGCCGCCGGGTTGTGGCCGTAGTCGAGGATGACCTTGAACGGGTGCTCGTCGAAGATGTTCATCCGCCCCGGCGCCTGGAAGAACGTGGTGTCGAAGGTGCGGAGCCCGTGGCGGATGTCCTCCAGCTTGAGGCCCATGCTGAACGCCATCGCGGCGGCGAACATCGCGTTCTGCACGTTGTGCAGCGCGCGGCCCTCGAGCGTCGCGGGGATGAGGTGGGTCCAGAGCAGCGGGATGTGGGCGCCGCGATCGTAGATCGTGATCATCTGGCCCTTGATCCCGCTCTCGAGCACGACGCCGCGGCCTCCCGCCTTGATGTGCTCGCCCACCAGCTCGTGGGTCGGGTCCATCGTCACGTAGCACAGATTCTTGGCCGAGGTGTAGTCGGCCATGCCGAGGCAGAGCGGGTCGTCGGCGTTGAGCACCGCCGTCTCCCGTGCCACCTCGACCACGATGCGCTTGACCTTGGCGAGATCCTCGAGCGTGCCGACCCCGCGAAGCCCCAGGTGATCCGACTTGATGTTGAGCACGGCGCCCACGTCGCAGTGGCGGACGGCCATGCCCGCGCGCAGGAGCCCGCCGCGCGCGATCTCGAGCACCGCCACGTCCACCTTGGGGTCGCGCAGCACCATGCGGGTCGCCAGCGGGCCGGTCATGTCGCCCGCGACCGTCCGCTGGCCGTCGATGTACACGCCGTCGGTGCTGGTGAGGCCGACGTGATGCCCGGCGAGCTTGTGGATGTGCGCCAGCATGCGGGCCGTGGTGGTCTTGCCGTTGGTGCCGGTCACCGCGGCGATCGGGATCCGGCTCGGCGTCCCCGGCGGAAACAGCATGTCGAGCACCGGTCCCGACACGTCCCGCGCGTGGCCCTCGCTCGGCGCCATGTGCATGCGGAAGCCGGGTGCGGCGTTGATCTCGCAGATCGCGCCGCCGACCTCCTTGTACGACTCGGTGATGTCGGTCGTGAGGAAGTCCACGCCGCCGACGTCCAGCCCGATCGCCTTGACCGCGCGGACCGCCATCTCGGCGTTGTCGGGGTGCACCAGGTCGGTCATGTCGGTGGCCGTGCCGCCGGTCGAGAGGTTGCCGGTCGAGCGGAGGAACACGTGCTCGCCCTCCGCCGGCACGGTGCCGCGGGCGTAGCCCTTCTTCGCCAGCAGGGTCTCGGCCTGGTGGTCGAACACCAGCCGGGTGAGCACCTTCTCGTGGCCGATCCCGCGGCGCGGATCGCGGTTCACCTCCTCCACGAGCTCTTCGATGGTGTGCACGCCGTCGCCGACCACGTGGCCCGGCACCCGCTTCGACACGGCGACCAGCTCGCCGTTGATCACCAGCATCCGGTGGTCCTCGCCGGTGATGAAGCTCTCGACGATGACGCTCCGGCTGTGCTCGCGCGCCACCTGGAACGCCTCGCGCACCTGCGCCTCGGTGGTCAGGTGAATCGAGATGCCGCGCCCGTGATTCGCGTTGAACGGCTTGACCACGACCGGGTAGCCGATCCACTCCGCCGCCGCGACCGCGTCGTCCTCACCCTGCACCAGCCGCTGCCGCGGCACCGGGAGGCCCAGGTTCGCCAGGATGCGGTTGGTCTCCTCCTTGTCGGACGCCAGCTCGACGGCGATGTGCGAGGTGCGGCTGGTGACCGTGGCCTGGATCCGCTGCTGGAAGCGTCCGTGGCCGAACTGGATCAGGCTCTGCTCGTTGAGCCGGATCCACGGGATCCGCCGCTCCTCGGCGGCGCGCACCAGCGACATCGTGCTCGGGCCGAGCGCGCGCCGCTGGGCGAAGCGGATGAACTCGTCGCGCTCCCCGGCGAAGTCGAAGTCGGGCGGGACCGCGCCCTCGGGCCGGAGCTCGGGCGGAAGCAGCGAATGGAGCAGGGCGATGCCCAGCCGGCCGGCCTCGAGCCCCACGTCTTCCTGCTCGTACTGGTAGACCACGTGGTAGCGACCCTCGGCGCCGGCGCCGCGGGTCTTGCCGAAGGTGACCGGTTCGCCGGCCACGTTCTGCAGCTCGATGGCGACGTGCTCGAGGATGTGCCCCATCCAGGTGCCCTCGTCTTCCCGCAGCCGCCGCACGAACCCGCCGGGCGCGCCATAGGAGCAGCCGTGCTCGTGGAGCCCGGGCAGCGCCTCGAGCAGCCGGTCGATGAACGCCGGCCCGAGCTTCGCCGAGGGCCACTGCTCCAGCGGGCCGAGATCGATCTCGAGCCGGATGACGGGAAAGTGGGCGTACAGGCTCGGTCCGACGTACACGGCTCTATCCAGAATGCGCATCGCATGTCCCTCTAATCCGCGGCCATTCAGTCGCCGCTCGACTGTCGGTTGCACCGGTCATCGTCGCGTCGATCTTGGCATCCGAGCTCGGCCGAGCTTCGGCTTCACCACGGAACCACGGAAAACACGGACAACAGCCACGGAAAACTGCTGGGGGTCAACGGCACACCGGTCGAGTTCCGAGCGCCGTCCGTGCCCCGTGGTTGCTTTTCTCTATGGCAACGGAACCCCGCGGGTGTGCCGTTGACCAAAAATTGTTTCCGTGTCAGTCGTCCCGTGTTTTCCGTGGTTCCGTGGTGAAGCCCATCCCCACGCGTACCGGATTTCCGCCTGGCATCCCGACCTCGACCCTTACGCCCGCTGCGCGATGACCGGCGCCGCCGCCGCCACGCGGGTCGTCAGATTGAACGTCGACCCGTGGTCCAGGACGTGGAGCCGGAGGCCGATGAGGCACACCGGGTCGTTCTTCCGGACTCGCGCCATCGAGGAGAACTGGAGCTCCGACGGATCCACGATGGTGAGCGCGCCGCCTCCCACCACCTCGATCATGTCGTCCGGCCCGATGAAGGCGGCGGTGTTCTCGTCGAGCCCGATCCCGATGGCGAAGGGGTTGTAGGCCAGGGCCGTGAGCAGCCGGCCCAGCCGGTCGCGCTGGCGGAAGTGCTGGTCGATGATCACCCGGTTGATGAGACCGAGCCCCGGCGCGAGCGTCACGATCTTGGCGCGTGGCGACCCGCCCTCTCTGCCGAACGCGATCATGTGCTCGCACAGAAACGCCGCGCCCGCGGACGTGCCGGCCACGTGCACGCCCTCGGCGTTCCGCCGGCGGAGCGCCTTCGCCATGGACGTGCCGCCGATCATCGTGCTGAGCCGGAGCTGGTTCCCGCCGGTCAGGAACACGCCGTGCGCCTGGTTCAGGATGCCGATCAGCTCGGGCAGCTCGGCGTCGGCGCGGGTGTGGATGGGGAGCGCGCGGGCCTCGCTCACGCCCAGGCCCTGGAACAGCGTCTCGTAGCGCGCCCCCGTGTCGCTCACCTCGGAGGCCGTGGGAATGATGGCGATTCGGCCGTCGGTGCCGCACAGCGACGCGAACCGCCTCAGGATCGTGATGTCGCCGATTTTCTCTTCCGCCCCGCCCACCGGAATGATGTAGCCGCGGCCATCCGCCACCCGCGTCCTCCCGCTCAAGGTCCGCCGGCAGTCTGCTCGCCGGCCTGCAAGTCATCCGCGCCGAATAAGATACACCGAGCCGGGAGGGCCGTCAGGGGCGGGCGCGGACGCAAGGTGAGCACACTCACGGTGACGACCGCCGCGCTCCGGTAAGGTGCACCGATGGAAGGAGGCCGGCCGGGTCATGGGTGAGGAGATCGAGCTGCTTCGGTCGCTGGTGGAGCAGTCGCCCGACCACGCCATCTTCCTGATCGACCCCAAGGGATACAATCTCACCTGGGGCGTGGGCGTGGAGCGGCTGCTGGGCTACACGGCCGAAGAGTTCATCGGACGGCACACCAGCGAGATCTTCGTGCCCGAGGACCGCGAGGCCGGCGTGCCCGAGCGGGAGCTCGCGTTCGCGGCGGAGCACGGCACGGCGAGCGACGAGCGCTGGCTCGCGCGGAAAGACGGCACCAGGTTCTGGGCTTCGGGCATCACCTACGGCGTGAAGGACGCGGAGGGACGGCTCGCCGGATTCGGGAAGATCTTCCGCGATCTGACCGTGGAGCGCGAGTTCGAGCAGACGCTGCGGGGCAGCGCTGAGCGCTACCGGCTGGCCGCCCGCGCGGCGGACGAGGCGCTGTGGGATCGCGACCTCAATACCGACACCATGGTGTGGACCGACGGCTTCGAGGAGGTGTTCGGGTATCTGCCCTCGGAGGTGGACCGCGACATCAGCTGGTGGGAGGAGCGCATCCATCCGGAGGACCGGCCGCGGGCGCTGGAGAGCATGCGCCGCGCGATCGACACGGGCCACGAGCGCTGGGAGGAGGAGTATCGTTTCCGGCGCCGCGACGGCGAGTACGCGCTGGTCCACGACCGCGCGCTGATCATGCGGAGCGCGACGGGCATTCCGCTCCGGATGCTCGGCGCCATGGTCGACCTCGGCCGGCTGGAGCGAGGCCGCGAGGAGCTGCGCCAGGCCAGGCGGCTCGAGATCGTGGGTCGGCTCGCGGGCGGCGTCGCCCACGAGCTCAACAACATGCTGATGTCGATCATCGGATACGCCGACATTCTCGACCGCGATCTCTCGCCGGCCGACCCGCGGCGCCGCGACGTGGCCGAGATCCTCGCGTCCGCCAGACGGTCCGCCGCTCTCACCCGGCGGCTCCTCGCCTTTGCCCGCCGCGAGATCACTCGCCCGGTACGGCTCCGCGTGGACGGGGCGATCGCCCGGCTCGCACCGGCGCTCCGCTCGCTGCCCGCCTCGCGGATCGAGCTCGAACTGAACCTGGCCGCCGGATCCGCGCAGGTCGAAGCGGACCCCGGCCAGCTCGAGCAGATCCTGCTGGACCTGGTCCGGAACGCCGAGGCGGCGATGCCGGACGGCGGCCGCCTCACCATCGAGACCCGCGAGCAGCGGTTCGAGGAGCGCGAGCTCCGCCGGCGGCACCCGGGCGCCGCCGTCCGGGCCGGCCGATACGTGACGATCGCCGTCATCGACTCGGGGAGCGGCATGAGTCCCGAGGTGCTCGAGCATGCCTTCGAGCCGTTCTTCACGACCCGTCCGCTGGGGCAGGGCGCCGGCCTTGGCCTCGCCGCCGTGTATGGGATGGTGAAGCAGAACGCCGGGTACGTGTGGGCGTCATCGGAGCCCGGCCGCGGCTCGCGGTTCGAGATCATGCTGCCGGCCGCGCCTCAGAGGGACAACGAAGAGGCGGCCGCGGTGGCCGAAGGTCTGGACTAGAGCGCGCAAGCGCCCTACTCGAAGGTCCCCCGCACCACAGGCTGTCCGGCTCGCACGTGCCACCGGCCGCGAGCCATCACGTCCGTCACCCTGCCTTGCCGATCGAGCACCACGAGATCCGCATCCGCGCCCTCGATGAGCCGGCCCTTCCGCTCGAGCTGGAGCAGCCGCGCCACGTTGCCGGTGAACGCCGGCAGCACCCGCTCGAGCGGCTGGCCCGAGCCGAGCAGCGCCGCGAGCGTCGCTGCCATCGCGCCCGGCGAGCCGATCTCCATCCCCGTCACCCGTCCCTCCGCGTCGAACGCCGGCAGGCAGCCGCCGCCGTCCGAGCTCACCGTCACCCGCTCGGCCGGGAGGCCCGCGTCGAGGTAGCGCACCAGCGCCTCGCCCGCGCGCCAGGCGTCCTCGCCTTCCTCGACCGGGAACGCCGTGATGTCGACAGTCGATCCGCGCTCGGCGAGCCCCATGGCTTCCTCGAACAGCCGCCGCTTGCGGTTCACGTGGGTCGGGTTGAACACCCGCGGCGGCAGCTCGCTCCGGTCGAGCCCGTCGCGCACCGGCGCGAGGCCCGCCTCACCGTCGCCGACGTGCAGGTGGACGATCCCCGCCTTGCCGCTCATGAGCCCGCCCACATGGGCGTCGGCCGCGACCCGAAGCAGCTCGTCCACCGTCGGCTGGCTCGAGCGGTGGTCGCTGATGGCGACCTCGCCCACGCCAAGTACGAGGTCGATGAGCACGATATCGAGGCGGACGCTGCCGGTGGCGGTGGCCGGGGGAATGTGGTAGCCGCCGGTGTGGCAGTAGGCCGAAAGCCCCTGCCGGATGAGCCCGCGGGCGACGGTCACCAGCTCCGCGGGCGTGCGCACCGTGTCGTCGGTGCCGAGCACGCCGACCGCCGTCGTCACCCCGCCGCGGGTAAGCCCGCTGAGCGCGACCGGCGGCACCCGCGTATGCGGCCCCGCCTCCCCGCCGCCGCCGGTGAGGTGTACGTGCCCATCGATCAGCCCGGGAATGACCCGCCGCCCCTCGAGGTCAATCTCCTCGGCCACGAGCGAGCGACCGAGGGGCGGCAGGTCTCGGCCAATCCAGGCCAAGGTCTCGCCCGCAACCACCAGGTCCCGCTTCCCGAGCGGTGCGGGGTCGTATACCTCGGCGTTGCGCAGCAGCGTCAGCATCGATGGCGGCCTTGGCGTCACTGGATGCAAAGGGCGAAAGGCAGGGAAGGGAGCGCCATGCACCGCAGCCCCTGCGGCGTGGCGGTGCATGGCGCTCCCTTCCCTGCCTCTCGCCCCGCTTCGGCGACGAATGCCAGCGCCATCGCCGGATCAGCTGAGCTTGAACCCCCCCACCGCTCCCGTCAGGCGCTCGGCCGCATCGGCGAGGTGCGTCGCGCTGGTCGAGATCTCCTCGGTGGACGCGTTGAGCTGCTCCGCCGCCGCCGCGATCTCTTCCGCTGCTGCCGCGTAGTCCTCGGTCCCGGCCGACACCTCGCGCATGCGCCCGGCGATGCCTTCGATCAGCCCGCGCACCTCGCTCGCCGACCCGGAGATCCGCCGGGTCCACTCGTCGTTCGCCTCGGCGTCGGCCGCGACGTTGAGCAGCCCGTCCGCCGCCTCGTGCGCCGCGTCCTTGGCCGCGAGCCCGCCCTGGCCCAGCCGGAGCAGCCGCTCGCGCGCGGTGCGCACCCGCTCGAGCACGGTCTGCACCGTCTCGCTGGTCGAGCCCGC
Source organism: Gemmatimonadales bacterium (assembly GCA_025928645.1). Classification (GTDB taxonomy): domain Bacteria; phylum Gemmatimonadota; class Gemmatimonadetes; order Gemmatimonadales; family GWC2-71-9; genus CAVVWJ01. The sequence goes on along the minus strand of JAICJD010000055.1, from coordinate 9,956 downwards.
CGACCGCGCCGCCTGCCCCGCCAGCTTCCGGACCTCTTCGGCGACGACGCTGAAGCCCTTGCCCTCCTCGCCCGCGCGCGCCGCCTCGATCGAGGCGTTGAGCGCGAGCATGTGCGTCTGCTTCGCGATCGCCTTGGTCTGGATCACGAACTTTTCGATCTCCTCCGACGCCGCGGTCAGCGCCTCGGCCTCGACCGCCGCCTGCTCCACCTCCTCCGCCAACCGGGTGAGCTCGGCCGTGCTCTCGTCCAGCCGCGCGCGGTGCGACCGCGCCAGCCGCGCGAGCGCCGCGTTCCGCTCCGCGGCCTGCACCGCGCCCGCCGCCAGCTCCTGCGCGATGTCCAGGATTTTGCCCGCGTCCTGCGCCGCTGCCCGCACCACGATGGCCTGCTGGTTGGCCCGCTCGGTGAGGTCGCCGGTGGTACTCGCCACCTCTTCGGTGGAGGCGCTCATCTGCTGGGTGGAGGCCGCGATCTCCTCGGACATCGCCGCCGCCTCGTGCGCGTGCTGGCGGATGGTGCCGACCAGCTCGCGCAGCTTGTCCAGCATGACGGACAGCGAGGTGCTGAGCTGGTCCTTGGCCCGGGCGTCGGCCGGCACCTGGCTGAGGTCCCCCTGGGCGACCCGGATCGCGATGCCGGCGGCGCGCCCGGTCGGCTTGAGGATGTTTTCGAGGAGCTGGCGCACGACCAGGAGCTCGATCGCGAGCGCGATGAGCACGAAGAGGAGGACGCCCTCCACTACCGCCGCGGTCTCCGCGTGGGCGCGGAGCAGCACGATGGCCACGACGCCGGCGAGCAGCAGCACGACGCCGAACCCGATCAGGTACAGCCGGAGCACGAACCGCTGGCGCGCGGAGCTCATGAGGGGTACGGCAAGCTAGGGAAGCCGGGGGCCGGACGGAAGGTCAACGCAGATGGAGGAGATGCGTGACGGCCCAGCCGAGACCGGCGCCCGCGGCGAGCACGACCGCGCAGCCGCGTTTGGCGGCGGCCGGCGCGCCGGATTCCGCGGGCGTGCTCGGAGTCGTCGTCGCCGCCGCCTTGGACGCGGATGCCGCCGCCGGCGCGCGCCCCGCGAGCGCATCGGCGAACGCATCGGCGGTGGCGAACCGGTCGTTCGGGTCGCGCGCGAGCGCGCGCATGATCGCGGCCTCGACCGGCGCCGGGATCTGCACCATCGGGCGGAGCGGCCGGGGCGGCCCCGTGAACCGGCGCATGAGCGCGGCCTGCGGCGTCGGCCCCGTGAACGGCGGCTCGCCGATCAGCATCTCGTACAGCACGCAGCCCAGGGCGAAGATGTCGCTCCGGCCGTCGATCGCCTTGTCGCCGCTCGCCTGCTCCGGGCTCATGTAGGTCGGCGTGCCGACGATCATCCCGGTCTGGGTGAGCTTCTCCGCCACCTCGCTCACCGCGCGCGCCACGCCGAAGTCGGCCACCAGCACCTGATCGCCCGCGAGCATGATGTTGTCGGGCTTGATGTCACGGTGGACCACGCCCTGCGCGTGGGCGTAGGCCAGCGCGCTGGCGGCCGCGGTGGCGATGCGGATCGCCTCCTCGGGGTCGAACTGGATGACCTGCCGCAGCCGCTCGTAGGCATTCTCGCCTTCGACCAGCGGCATGGTGAACCAGAGCTGGCCGTCGGGCGTCTCGCCCGAGTCGAGGATGCCGAGGATGTGGGGATGCTGGAGCCGCGCGGCCACGCGGATCTCGCGGCGGAACCGGTCGGCGCCCACCGTGGCGCCCAGCTCGGCGTGGAGCACCTTGAGCGCCACCATGCGGTCGCTCCGGAGGTCGCGTGCCCGCACCACGCTCGCCATGCCGCCCCGGCCGAGGTCGCGCTCGAGCGTGTAGCGGTCGGCGAGCGCCGCCTGGATCTGCGCGCGGAGCTCGGGCTTCACGAGCCGCCGCTCACCGCGAGGTCCCGGCCGCGGTGAACGAGAACTTCTGCCCCCCCACCGACGCCTCGTACATGAGCCCGCCCTTCGCCATGGTCACGATCGCGACGCCATTCCGGTACGCGAGGTCGGCCGAGGCGCGCGCCGTGAGCGCCACGGCCGACGCCTGCGCGTCGAGCCTGAGGTGGCCGAGCCTGAAGTTGTCCAGCGCCTGCCGGGTCTGGAAGAACACGATCTCGCTGTAGGCCTGCCCGCCGAGCTGGAGACCGATGCTCACCTGGGTGAGGGTGGACTTTCCGATGATCTGCCCGCGCTCGTACACCCAGCCCTTTCCCCGCGCCCCGCCGATCCCGATCGCGCCCTTGCCCACCGTCGGAAACACCGCGTACCCGACCGCGTCGGCGAAGATCTTCTCCATCCCGGGATCCCTGGCCTTCACCTTCTCGATCACGGGCGGGACATCGTCCTGGGCGCGGGCCGTTCGAGGAGCGAGACCGACGAAGGCAAGGATGAGAAGAAGGCGCGTTTGGGTAACCTCGAGGGGAGTATCGCTTTTCACTAGCGACGTCGACTCACGCCGTATCCTGCACCAGCCGCAACGCCGGCTTCCGCTCCCCCGTGAGCAGCTCCTCGATCGCCGGGGCGCTGAGCGCCGGCCAGAAGTGGTGCCCCTGGCCCAGCGTGCAGCCCAGCTCGAGCAGCGCCGACCGCTGCTCCGCGCGCTCGATCCCCTCCGCGATCGTCTGCAGCCGGAGCGTGTCGCCCAGGCCGATGATCGCCCGCGCCAGCGCCGAGCGGTCGGCGCCCTGGCCCACCTCCTCGACGAACGGCTTCGCGATCTTGAGAATGTCGATCGGGAACCGCTGCAGGTAGCTGAGCGACGAGTAGCCGGTGCCGAAGTCGTCGATCGCGAGCCGGACGCCGAGCGCCCTGAGCTGCTCCAGCCGCTCGAGCACGGCGTCGGTCTGCTGCATGAGCACGCTCTCGGTGATCTCGAGCACCACGGCCGAGGGCTCGACTCCCGACGAGTGGAGCGTCTGCCTGAGCGCGTCGGCCAGCCCCGCCCCCTGGAGCTGCCGCCCCGAGATGTTGACCGAGACGGCGAGCGGAAGCTCGGGGTTGGCCTCGCGCCAGACGTGGAGCTGCCGGCACGCCTCGCCCAGCACCCACGAGCCGAGCTGCACGATGAGCCCCGTCTCCTCCGCGAGCGGGATGAAGTGCTGCGGCAGGAGCCGGCCGAACTGCGGGTGCTCCCAGCGGAGCAGCGCCTCGACGCCGTAGATCGAGCCGCTCTGCAGGTTCACGATCGGCTGGTAGAACAGCGTGAGCTGGTGGCCTTCGATGGCCGCGCGGAGCGCCGCCTCGAGATCGAGCCGCTCGCGGATGTCGGCGTACATGCGGGACTCGTACGTCGCCGACCGGCCCTTGCCATGACGCTTGGCCGCGTACATGGCCATGTCGGCGTTCCGGAGCAGGTCGTCGGCGGTGTCGTCCGCCGACGCGGAGGCGACGCCGATGCTCGCCGTCACCCGCACCTGGTTGCCGCTCAGCGAGAACGGGTGCGACATCGCCGCGCTCAGCCGGTCGGGCAGCCCCTCGCGCCCGTCGGCGCCCTCGATCAGGATGGCGAACTCGTCGCCGCCGAGCCGCGCCACCGTGTCCGCGCTCCGCGCGCAGGCCAGGAACCGCTCCGCCGCGGCGATCAGCAGCCGGTCGCCCTCCGCGTGGCCCAGGCTGTCGTTCACCGTCTTGAAGTCGTCCAGGTCGAGGAACAGCACCGTCACCGGATTGCCCCGCCGCTGCGCCAGCGCGAGCGCGTGGCTCACGCGGTCGCGGAACAGCGCGCGGTTGGCGAGCCCGGTGAGCGGGTCGTGGAACGCCTGGTGGATGAGCTGCTCCTCGAGGCGCCGGCGCTCGCTCACGTCCCGGGTGTTGAGCACGATGCCCTTCACCGTCGAGTCGTGCAGCAGGTTGGTCGCCAGGATCTCGGCGTTGAGCCACGAGCCGTCCGACTGGCGAAACCGCCACTCGACCGGGCCCGTGACGCCCGGCGCCTGCGCCGCGTCGCGGAAGAAGCCGGCGGCGCGCTCGCGGTCCTCGGGGTGGAGCAGGTCCATCACCTGCTGGCGGATCATCGCCTGCGGGTCGTAGCCGAACACCCGCGTGGCCGACGGGCTCACGAACCGGATGGTGCCCTCGGCGCGGGTCACCAGGATCACGTCGGACGAGTGCTGCACCAGCGAGCGGAACCGCGCCTCGTTCTGCCGCGCGGCGTGGTCGGCCAGGAGCCGCACGTTCTCGCGCACGGTGAGCACCTGGCGCAGCACCACGAGGGCCGTCACCAGCAGGGCGCCGATCGCGAGCCCGCTGATCGGATCGGTCCAGGGCTCGAGCGCCACGACCAGAAGCAGCGCGTAGGTCGAGGCGACCGCCACGTAGGGCAGGGGACTGACCGGCTGGTGGCGGGAGAGCGTCACCGCGGAGGGCCGCCGCGCCGGCACCGGCCGCCGCCAATAGAGCTCGGCGCTCGCGATCAGCATCACGTAGCACACCAGGAAGACCGCGTCGGCCCAGCTCGCGCTCCGGCCGCCGGCCTCGAGCTGCACCAGGTTGAACGTCAGGTCCGCCACGACGCCCACGGAGATGCCGGTCACCAGCAGCGCGAACGCGAACCGGTTGCCGTCGATCGGCTTCCGGAGCAGCACGGTGGTGACCCCGAGCAGCACGAGCATGCTCACCAGCGGATAGGCGAAGGCGAGCAGCGTCACCACGATGCTGCTCTCCTGCGACGCGGCGGTCGGCCGCACCGAGAAGTACCAGATCGCCACGCCGCCGCCCACCAGCACCATCGCGGCGTCGAGCAGGAACTTCCAGCGCTCGAGCCGGGTGCGCCGCGCCAGTGGGAACGAGAGCAGCGCCGCCAGCGTGAGCAGCGAGTCGGTGAGGTAGAACGGATCGGCCCAGGAGACCGGCGGATTGCTGTGGAGGGCGAGGACGTACCAGGCGGAGATGGCGTTCCCGACGAACACCATGAGGCCGCCCCCGGCGAGCAGGCGGAGGGCCCGCCGGACCCCGTGGTCGAGCACCTGGCTCCGCGACGCGAGCGCGAACAGCAGCAGCACGCCGAGGTTGAACGGCATGAAGGCGACGTTGCCGACCAGGTCGCGCACGGCCGGCGTGCCCCAGCCTCGCTGCTCCCAGACGAAATAGCCGACGGCGTAGAGCCCGGTGAAGAACGCGACGATGCCCACGGGGACGCGCGAGCGGGGCGGCGCCGGGATGGCGGCCCTCGGTCCGCTCACGCGCTGGCCTGCAGCGTTCACGCGATGCCCTCCGCCCGGAGCGCGTATGCGGAGCGCTCGGGGCCGGGGAGGCGCCCGGACGCACGCACCGCGGCGGGTCGGCCGGCGAGCACACTCCACGGGCCGCGCACCGGCTCACCCATTCGGATGCTCCAGGGTGTGTTACAAGAGATCAGGGGTTGTGCTGGGGTCTCGATAAGTAACACGCGAACGGCGTTCGCGCTAGACGGTGAAGCGCCGCGGACGGAACCGACCAGGTATTTGACAGCGGAGCGTGGTGGGGGGCGACCCGGAGCGGTCGGGGCTCCGGAGGGGCGCGTTGGAACGCGTCGGGGAGGAGACCGCGCGGCCGTTTGCGCGGGCTCCGTACCAGAGCGTTCCGCAGCGCCCCGGAGGAGCTCCGGCCGCTCCCGGTCGCCCCCCACCACGCTCAGCGAACCTCGAACTCCGCCCGGCACCCCCGCGTCACCCAGATCGTGTTCCCGGACCCCGTGCCCCAGGTGCTGTTCCGGGTGCACGGCGTCGTGCTGAGCTGCCGCACCAGCGACACCTGGCCGCCGCTCCGCTGGTACCGGCACTCCGCCCGCTGGCCGTTGTCCGACTCGCAGGTGACATGCTCCGGCAGTCCGGTGTTCCCGCCGTGCATTCCGGCGCCCCCCGCCGGGCTCACCGTGACCTCGAACTCGCCGCGGCAGCCGTTGCTCACCCAGATGTGCCCGAAGCCCGCGCCGAACGTGCGGCTCAGTTGGCACGGGCTGGTGCTGATCTGCCGGATCAGCCGGACCGAGGTGACGCCTTCCACCGGGCACTGCTGCCGCGCCGCCCCCGACGACTCGCAGGTCATCCGCATGGTCGTAGGCGCGCCGGGATAGCCGCCGCCCGCGTAGCCGCCGGTGCTGACCTCGAACGTCGCCCGGCAGCCCCGGCTCACCCACACGTAGCTCGCGGTGATCCCGTAGGTCTGGTTCACGATGCAGGGCTGGGCGCTCTGCTGGCTCACGTACCGGGCCCGGGCGCCCTCGGGGATCGGGCAGTTCTGCTGCACGTTGCTGGACGGCGCCGCGCAGGCGAGCTGTATGACGCTGCCCGGCCCATTCTGTCCGTAACTCGGGCCCCGGGTCACCTCGAACTGCCCGCGGCACCCCTGCGCCACCCAGAGGTAGCCGGGGCCTTGCCCGTAGGTGTCGTTCAGCCGGCACGGGTTGTCGCTGGTCTGCCGGGCGAGCCGCACCCGCGCGCCCTGCGGAACCGGACACTCCTTGCGCTCGGTGCGCATGGACTCGCAGGTGAGCATGGTGGAGCCGGCGTTGCCGTAGCCGGGACGGTAGCCCGGCTTGTTGGTGGAGAACTGGAGCAGCCGGCCGTTGGCCGCCACCTGGCAGCGGCCGCTGGTCGGGCCCGCCTCCCAGGTGAACCAGCTCGACGGGCCCTCGCGCGCGCTCAGCTCGACCGCGATCTGGTCTCCCGAGTAGTTGGCGAGCCGCCGGTCGGCCTCGGCGCGGCACACCCTGATCTGCTGGGCCACGACCCCCACCGGCTGGGCCGGCACCGGCCGAGCCGGCGGCAGGGCCACCTGGGCTACGGTGAACTCCGCCCGGCACCCGTTCGACACCCACAGGAACCCGTTCCCCACGCCCCAGTTCTGGTTCTCGACGCAAGGGGTGTCGCTCAGGTGACGGGAGAGCGTGGCGCGCGCGTTCTGCGCGATGGGGCACTGCACCCGCTTGCCGCCCTGCGACTCGCACCGAACCAGGCCGGTCTGCGCCGCCGCCCGCGAGGGCGCGCCGAGCGCCAGGCCGCCAGCGAGACACCACGCCAGGGACCAAAGGACCACGAGACCCGAACGCCGCATATCCGCCTCCGCAGTTCGTCCGTTGCCGCGATTTCAGTTGTGGAATAAGGAACCGGGCCCATGACGAGCCGGGCGCGTGAATCATAGCAGGAACGGGCGCCGGGCCGCTGTGATCCGGGCCCCGCACAGCGCTGCCCCTCGCCCGTCGGGTCCGAGATGCCGAATTGGCCCGAGATAGCCCCCGCCCGCACCGCGCCGCATATTGGTGCCCACACCGACATGACCGAACAAACCCGCTTGGCCGCCGCGCTCGCCGGCCGCTATCGCATCGAGCGCGAGCTCGGCGCCGGCGGCATGGCCACCGTCTATCTTGCCCAGGACCTTCGGCACGACCGCAGGGTCGCCATCAAGCTGCTCCGCCCGGAGCTCGCCGCGGTCATCGGCGCCGAGCGGTTCCTGAGCGAGATCAGGACGACGGCCAACCTGCAGCACCCGCACATCCTGCCGCTGTTCGATTCGGGCGAGGCCGAGGGCTTCCTGTATTACGCCATGCCGTTCGTCGAGGGCGAGTCGCTCCGCGACCGGCTGTTCCGGGAGAAACAGCTCCCCGTTCCCGATGCCGTCCGGATCGCCACCGAGGTCGCGAGCGCGCTCGACTACGCCCACCGCCACGGCGTGATCCACCGCGACATCAAACCCGAGAACATCCTGCTCCAGGATGGCGCCGCGCTGGTGGCCGACTTCGGGATCGCCCTCGCCGCGAGCAAGGCCGGTGGGACCCGCATCACCGAGACCGGGATGTCCATCGGGACGCCGCAGTACATGTCGCCCGAGCAGGCGATGGGCGAGCGCGAGATCACCGCCCGGAGCGACATCTACGCGCTCGGCGCAGTGACCTACGAGATGCTGATCGGGGAGCCGCCGTTCAGCGGGCCCACCGCGCAAGCGGTCGTGGCCAAGGTGCTGACCGAGGATCCGCGGCCGCTCGTGCCCCGGCGGCGCACCATTCCGCCCGAGGTCGAGGAGACCGTCCTCACCGCGCTCGAAAAGCTGCCGGCCGACCGGTTCGGTTCGGCGCACGAGTTCGCGGAGGGCTTGAAGGGCGAGCGAAGGCGCACCGGCGCGCGAGCCCCTGCCGCTCTGGCGCCCGCCGGGTCGTGGCGGGGAACGCTTTCGTGGACGGTGGCGGCCGCGGCGCTCGCCGTGGCGGCCTACCTGCTGGGTGCGCACCGTGCTCGCCCGTCGACCCTGCCCCTGAGCTTCGGCGCCGCCGCCAAAGTGACCTGGGATCCTGGTCTCGAGGTGCTGCCGGCCCTGTCGCCCGACGGGCGGACGGTGGCCTACGCCAGCGGCAGCTCGGGCCGCATGCGCGTCTTCGTCCGTCCGGTCGCGGGCGGCCGCCGCATCGCGCTCACCGACGATACGACGCAGGTCCAGCAGCATCCCCGCTGGTCGCCCGATGGAAGCCGCGTGCTCTTTCTCGAGCGCGGCGGGGTGGTGAGCGCCCCCGCCACCGGCGGCGCCGAGACCGGCGAGGTGCCCCCGGGCCGCGCCGGCCCCGTCGTGTCGGCGGCCTGGGCGCCCGACGGCAAGCGCATAGCGTACGTCGTCGGCGACTCGGTCTACGTCCGCGACGCTCGAGGGGACTCGCATGGGGTCGCCCGGGTCTACGAGGCTCACGGCTGCGGCTGGAGTCCCGACGGCGACTACATCGCCTGCTCCTCGGGGAACGCGATTGCGCTCACCGCGGGGACCCTGTTCGGCAACGCCTCGCCCAGCCGGGTCGTGAGCGTGCGCGTGCGCGATGGCCGGGTCGTGCCGCTCACCGACAGCCTGTCGCCCAACCTGAGTCCGGTGTGGTCGCCTGACGGCCGCTGGGTGTACTACGTCTCCAATCGCTACGGTCCGAGAGACGTCTTCGCGCAGGCGATGGTGGCCGGTCTGCCCCGCGGGCCGGCGCTCCGCATCACGACCGGCCTCAACGCGCACACCATCTCCCTCTCGGCGGATGGTCGGCGGCTGGCGTACGCCAATCTCGAGATCCTGAGCAACGCGTGGTCCATTCCCGTGCCGGCACACGCGGCCGGCAGCACCCCGGGCCCGACACAGCTCACCCACGGGTCTCAGTTCGTGGAGACCGTGCAGCTCTCCCACGACGGCCGCTGGCTCTATTACGACTCCGACCTCAGCGGCAACATGGATCTGTACCGCATGGCGGTGGCGGGGGGGAGCCCCGAGCGGCTCACCACCGATTCGAGCGACGACTTCTGGCCGGCGCCGTCGCCCGACGACAAGGAGGTCGCGTTTCACTCGTGGCGCGCGGGCTCGCGCGATATCTGGGTGATGCCGCTCGACGGCGGCCCGCTCCAGCGGGTGACCTCCTCGCCGGCCCAGGAGGCGATGGCCGCGTGGGCGCCCGATGGCAATCGCCTAGCGTACTGCCTCTTTACCGGGCGGGGCGGCGTCTGGACGGTGCGCCGCATGAACGGCGTGTGGCAGAAGCCGGTCGAGCGGCTGGACCACGGATTCTTCGCCGCCTGGTCACCCGACGGCCGCAGCCTCGCGTTCGGGAGCTCGCTGTCGCAAGGGTCGCTCTGGGTCATGCCGGCCGACTCGGGTCCGCCCCGCCTCCTGGCCGACACGACGGGTCCCCGCCCGATTCTGGGCGACGAGCCGCGGTGGAGCGACGACGGCCGCGCCATCTACACCCGCACCCTCGACGAGGCCGGCGTCTCGGCGTTCTGGCGCATCCCGCTCGACGGCGGGGCGCCCGAGCGGCTTGTCGCGCTCGAGACCGGTGCGCGCTCGAGCGGCGGCTGGGATGTGAAGGCGGGCCGCTTTGCCTACTCGGCGAGCGAAGAGCGGAGCGACGTGTGGGTGATGGAGGTCCGGAAGCCCTGATGACCGCCAACCTCGAGCGCGTGAGGGCATGCCTGGCCGACCGCTACCGCATCGAGCGCGAGCT
>JAICJD010000232.1 GCA_025928645.1 Gemmatimonadales bacterium | reverse complement strand
GCTGGTCGAAAGCGTGCTGGACCTTCGCGGCGCTGCCGACGCGACTGAAGATCAGCTCCTGCTCTCGCGCGCCGATCTGTCGCCCATGTACTCACGCATGCTCCACTGGGGCCCCAACGGCGCGGCCCGCGTGCGGGCGCGCGAGCGGGGCATTGGGCGGGCCAGCATCGACTACGGCACCACGACCGACAGCTACGAGCTGCAGTTCGCGCATCGCCTGACGGTGTACGGCGACGTGGTGGCGGTGGGCACGCGCGACGGCGTGCCGCTCGCGCACCTGGTGTTCGCGGTAGCCGCGCCGGGCACCACGCCGGCGCCGGAGATCGACGGCGTGAGCTATCAGGTGCGAGCCCGCGCCGTCGCGCTCGACCGCGCGGGGCACGCCGTCGCCCACGCGGACACGACGCTGACCTTCCGGCTCGAGCGGCCGCTCGCGCGGGGCCAGTACCTCATCGGCCGGGTCGAGCTCCCGGTGCCTCCCGGCGACTACGTCTGGCGGGCCGCCGTCTCCCAGGCCGACGCGGGGGCCGTGCTGCCGAGGGACAGCGTTCGCGTCGCGCCACCCGGCCCCGCCCTCTCGCTCAGCGATCTCGCGCTCGGCATTCGCGCGGCGAGCGCGCGGTGGCAGCCCCCCGGCGGCGACACGGTCCTGCTCACGCCCTTCGACCTGTTTCTCGCCGGCAGTGAGGTCGAGCTCTACTACGAGGCCGCGGGGGGGCGGCCCGGCGAGCTCTACCGCCACGAGATCGCGGTCTTCCGGGTGCACGACGACGACCGCGCCGAGGCCCGACCGGTGGTCACACTGCGGGTGGACGAGCCGGCACGCGCCGAGGTGATCCGCGCGCACCGGACCCTCCGCCTGTCGACGCTCAAGCCGGGGCGCTATCAGGTCGAGGTGCGGGTCACCGGTCCGGCCGGGCAGAGCGCGGTGCGGCGGCGGGCGGTGACGGTGGTCCGGCCGGAGCGATGACGGTGGCGCTCACCACCATCTGATTCTCTTCCACGGCAGCCGGCTGTTCGGAGCGCCGTCAGGGCTCGAGCAGCGTCGCCAGGGCGAACGGCCGCTCGGCGTACTCGCGCTTCCAGCCGGGCCGGGACTGGTCCAGCAGCAGCGCGATCGCCGCGCCGAGCGGATAGAACGCTACCCGGCGGTCCCGGCCCAGCGCGAGCGAATCGAGCTCCTGCCGAAGGTCGTGCCGACGCCGCTCCAAGACCAGCGCGTAGGGCTCGTAGTCGGGCAGGCTCCGGAACGCGGCGTCGGCCCGACCTTCCGCCGCCGCCTTCAGCGTGGCGTACTCGACGTAGCGCGCCACGCCCTCCTGCCAGAACTGGAACTCCAGGTAGCGATAGTCATCGGGGCTCAGCCGGCTCCGTAGGTCGTTCCGGGCGGCGGCCACGACCGCGAGGGCGTCGCGCCGGGACGCCGCCGGAGCGTCGAGCGCTCGCCGGAGCGCCGTCGCGAGCCGCCGCGCCGACGCCTGAACGGGCGCCGAATCGTAGGGGAAGGCGTAGTTCAGCATCCACTGGCCGGTGGTGTCGCCGCGCGCCAGGCCGAGCGCCGCGACCCGCTCGTAGTAGCCGGGGCGCGAGGTCTGCCACTGGTGAAAGTGCTCGTGGAGCAGCGTGATCACCCACGCCGTCGAAGACTTCCCGGTGCGCTCCGCCGTGCCGATCACGACGGTCGGCTTCCCCGCGACTGCTGGAAATGTCGCCAGCAGCGTGGGTGGGAACCGCCGCGGCCTCGTCCATAGCTCCTGTCCGAGGAGCGAGTCGAAGCCGCTTCGGACGAAGTCCGGGCCTGGGCGCGGCGAGCCCACGAGAAACTCGACCGAATCGGTGACGAGAAGGATGGGGAACGGCGTGCCGGCCCACCCGGGCCAGACCCGATCTGCCACCCGCCTCGCGAGCGCGTGAGCCTCGGCCAGACACAGGCGATCGCTCCGGGGAAGTGACGGCGTGCCCTGGGCGCGGACGCTCGGCGAGCCCGCGGTCACCGCGATGAGCAGCGCAGCCGCTGTCCGACGGGCTCGTGGCATGGGGGGGCTCCGGGAGCGGGATGCCGGAGAGATGCGCGGGGCGGCTCAGGCGTCGCTCACAGCGGCCGTGCGGCTACTGCTCTGCCCGCTCCAGCTCCGCCAAGTGCGACTCCATGTCCGCGTCCATCAGCTTCCGCAGCTCGATCAGCCGGAGCGCGTAGGCCTGAAGCGCCCGGTCGGTGTCGGTGACCGGCGTCCAGGGCGGCACCGGGGCCGGCCGGCCGGCTTCGTCGAGCGCCACGAACACGATCACGCAATGGCCGGTGCGCGTGAGCTCGACGGCCTTGGGGTCGCGGGCGTAGATGTCCACGGCGATGTGCAGGCTGGTCCGGCCGGTGTGGATCACGAGCGAGCGGCACTCGACGATCTCGCCCACCAGTATGGGCCGGATGAAGTGGATCGCGCCCACGTAGATCGTGACGCAGTACTGCCCGGTCCACCCGGCGGCGCAGGTATAGCCGGTCTGATCGATCCACTTCATGACCGAGCCGCCGTGCACCTTGCCGCCGAAGTTCACGTGCCCCGGCTCCGCGAGGAACCGGAGCGTCACGCCGCGCGGCCGGCTCACTCCCACTCGATCGTGGCTGGCGGCTTGGAGCTCACGTCGTACACGACGCGGTTCACGCCGTCCACTTCGTTCGCGATCCGGTTCGAGATCCGCGCGAGCACCTCCGGCGGGAACGGAAACCAGTCGGCGGTCATCCCGTCCCGGCTGGTCACGGCGCGGAGAGCGATGACCTGGTCGTAGCTCCGGAAGTCGCCCTGGACGCCGACCGAGCGGATGGGGAGCAGCACCGCGAACGCCTGCCAGATGTCGTCGTACAGGCCGGCCGCGCGAATCTCTTCGATGTAGACGTGATCAGCGCGCCGGAGGATCTCGAGCGCCTCGGGCGTCACCTCGCCGATGATGCGGATCGCGAGCCCCGGCCCCGGAAAGGGGTGCCGTCCCACCATCTCCTCGGGCAGCCCCAGCTCCCGGCCCACCTGCCGCACCTCGTCCTTGAACAGCTCGCGGAGCGGCTCCAGCAACCGGAAGGGGAGCCGCTCGGGAAGCCCGCCGACGTTGTGGTGGGTCTTGATCGTCACGGAGGGACCGCCTTTCGGCGAGATCGACTCGATGACGTCGGGATACAGCGTTCCCTGGACCAGGAAGCCCACGTCGGAACCCACGGCGCGGGCCTCCGCCTCGAATACCTCGATGAAGGTGTGGCCGATGCGTCGGCGCTTCTCCTCGGGGTCGCTGACCCCCGCGAGCCGCTCGAGGAAGATGGCGCCGGCGTCCACTACCCGAAGGTCGATGCCGAGGTGCCGCCGGAACGTGGCCTCGACCTGGTCGCGCTCGTGCAGGCGCAGGAGCCCATGATCCACGAAGATGCAGGTGAGCCGGTCGCCCACGGCGAGATGGACCAGCACCGCGGCGACCGACGAATCGACCCCGCCCGACAGCCCGCAGATCACGCGGCCCGTGGGCCCGACGGTCTCTTGGATGCGCCGGATCTCGCTCTCGACGAAGTGGCCGGGCGTCCAGTCCGGCGTGACGCCGCAGACCTCGAACAAGAAGTTGCTCAGGATCTCGCCGCCGCGGGGTGTGTGCGCCACCTCAGGGTGAAACTGAACGCCGAACAGAGGCCGCTCGCGGTGCTCGATGGCCGCAACCGGGCTGTTGTCGCTCGACGCGGTGACGGCGTAGCCGGGGGGCGGGGCGTCCACGTGGTCGCCGTGGCTCATCCAGACCGGCGTCTCCTCGCCGCGGCCGAACCCGCGGAACAGGCG
>JAICJD010000249.1 GCA_025928645.1 Gemmatimonadales bacterium | reverse complement strand
GCTCGCGTGCAAGGCGCGGGCGTGGCAGCTCCTGCTCCAGCCGCTCGCGCCGGTACGGGCTCGCGCCGCGCAGGCCGCCACCTTTGTCGGCGCCGCCGTCGGATCCGTCGCGGTCGCCATGAGCGGCGAGGCCGCGCGGATCCAATACCTGACTATGGACCGCGTCCCGGCCGGAGCGGCCGCCCGGGCGATTGCCGCCAGCCGCGTGGTCGAGGCGGGGGCACTCGGCCTGTTCGTGGCCGGCTTCGCCGGGGCCGCGACGGCACCGGGCGTGGCCGGCGTGCTCCACGGATGGCGCCTCGGCCTGGCGGCCGCCGGGCTCGTGCTCGCGGCATTGGCGCTGCTGCGTCGGCTGCCCTGGCTCCGCTCGCGCGTCATCTCCGGCCCGGCATCAGGATATGCGCTGCGCAAGCTCGCGGCGCCCCTGACGCTCGCCACGGTTGCCTGGGCGCTGCAGTGGGCCACTTATCATTGGTCCATTGCGGCCGCGCATGCTCACGCCCCGCCCACCGCCTCGGCCCTGGCGCTCGTGGCGTCGAACCTGGGGGGACTCCTTCGCCTCACTCCCGGCAACGTCGGCGTTGTGCAAGGTGCGGTCGTGCTGGGTCTGGCCCCCGTCGGCGTGCCGGTGGCGAGAGCCCTGGCCGGCGGCCTCGCGCTGCAGGCGGTGGAGGTCGTGCCGGTGCTCCTGATCGGGGCGATTATCCTGGCGTGCCGGGGCTTCGGGCTGACTCAATCCGTGGCGGCGCCGGAGCCGGGCCGCGTCCGCCCGACCTCGCCCAGCACTCCCATCGCGTCGCGAAGCTGCGTGTCCGAGAGATAGGGCGCCGGCCCGAACCGAAGCGCTTCGCCCCGCGCGTCGCAGCGTACGCCTCGCGCGTGCAGGTCAGTGGCAATCGATGTCGCCTGCGGCGACCGGAGCGCCAGGAACCCGCCGATCTCGCTCAACGCGCCCGTGCGGTCGCGGGTCACCACGGCCGGATCGAGATCGAGCGCGTCGAACGCCGAGGCGAGCACGGCGATCTGGTGCTGGCTCACCTCGCGCAGCAGGCCGGGCGCGAGCCCGCGCTGGCCGAAGAAGTCGAACACCGCGGCGGCCCGATAGTGGCTGGTGGGATCGTATGTCGCCCCGGCGAACCGGTCGCCCCCTTCGCCATACGCGACCCGCCCCGCGCCATGCCGCTCCTCGAGCGCGGTGAACTCGCTGAACCAGCCGGTCACCACCGGGCGCAGCTCGGTGTCCGGCGGCAGCCGGAGAAAGCAGTTCCCCTCGCCCAGTTGGCAGTACTTGTATCCGCCGCCGACCACGAACGCGTCGCCGAGCCCCTCCGCCGCCAGCGAGACCGGCACCACGTTGAGCGCGTGGTATACGTCCACCAGCAGCAGGCTGCCATGATGCCGGCAGCGCGTGGCCACGTCGCCGAGTCCGCGGGCGATCCGCCCGCTGTCGTAGAAGACCGACGACACCAGCACCAGCGCCGTGCGATCGTCCACGGCGTCGGCCAGCCGGCTCGCGACCGAATCGGCCGGCGCCTCTGGCACCCGGTGCACGGCGAGTCCCTCCTCCGCCAGGCGGTCGAGCTGCCGGCGAATGGTGTGGAACTCGCCGTCGGTGGTGACGAGACGGGGCCGCGCCCGGAGCGGAAGCGCCGACAGCAGCCGGACCACGAGCTCGTGGGTGTTGGCGCCGAGCGCGATGCCGCCGCCCGCGTCGCCGAGGAGCTCGGCGAAGCCGCGGCGGACCCGGTCGGCCCGCGCGAACGCCTGCTCCCACTTGTCGTCCACGTAGCGCGCGGCGTCGAGCCACGCCTGCGTGTGCGCCTCGAACCCGACGTCCGGCCAGGCCTGGTGCGAGTGGCCGGTGAGGAGCAGGCGCTCCGACACCCGGAAGCGAGCGTAGTCGGGCGCCAGCGCGTTGGGTGAGCGGTAGAGGGCCTCGGCGTCCATGGGCGCAGTCAGAGCTCGGTTCGGATCGCCCAGAGATCGGGGAACAACGGCTGATTGAGCGTCCGCATCAGGTACTCCGCCCCGGTGCTGCCGCCCGTGCCTCGCCGGGTCCCGATGGTGCGCTGCACCATCTTTACATGGCGGTAGCGCCACTCCATGATCCCCTCGTCCAGGTCCACCAGACGCTCGCACAGCTCGGCGAGCGAGGGGTGGTTGCGGTACACGTCCACGAGGACGTCGCGGAGGGCGGGCGACGGCTCGACCCGGCTGGTCAGGTCGCGCTCGAGGTCGGCACGGGGCACCGGCACCCCCGCCGAGGCGAGGTGACGCAGAAAGAAGTCCCACAGCGACGGTGACCGGAGCCGTTGCTCGAGGCGACGCCGCGCCTCGCCGCCGGCCGGGTACCGCTCGAGCGCCCGCGCGTCCTTCCATCCCAGCGTGAACTCCACCTCGCGAAACTGGAAGGACTGGAATCCGCTGCCCGACTCGAGCCGGTCCCGGAACGACAGAAACTCGAGCGGCGTCATGGTCTCCAGGATGTCGAGCTGCGCCACCATGACCTTGAGGATGGTCAGGATGCGCTTGAGCGTGTGGCGGGCACGGGCCCCTTCGTCGCGCGCGAGCAGCTCGTTCAGCCGGTCGAGCTCATGGAGGATCTCCTTGAACCAGAGCTCGTAGACCTGGTGGATCACGATGAAGAGCATTTCGTCGTGCTCCGGCCCCTCGGAGAGGGGACACTGGAGCGCGAGGAGCTCGTGGACTTTCAGATATTCCGAGTACGTCGGCATGATGGGCTCTCAGCTGGCCGGCATTGGGGTGTTGAGAGCGTAGCTGCGCGCGGGCGCTCATGGAAGGGGAGCGGCGGGGTCGAGCTGCTCCGAAGCCGCGGCTCGGGATGCCGGCTTCGCCTGGCTCAGAAGGCCAGCCTGACCCCGCGCCCGGTCGCCTTCCCGCCGCCCGCGGCCGGCTTGCCGGATGGGTCGAATTGCTCGTACTCGATCTTCGAGTTGAAGGTCCTGCCATCCTCCGCCAGAGTGATCCGCTCCAGGAACACGCCCCGGCCCGCCGGCCCCCACCCGCCGCCCCTGGCGATCTCGGCGAAGGCCGACGGCGCTTTGGTCACGTAGAACTGGTACTTGACCTCGAACTCCCTCTCTCCGAGGCGCCGCCAGATCCCGTATGCCGGCGGCACCGGCGGCGCGGCGTCGTAGTTGGACGACTCGGTCATCGTGCCGCCCTGGTTGAACACGTACATGAACTCCAGGTCCTTGATCGTGGCGAACGCGCCGCTGGTGAACTGCAGCCTGGCCCGCCACTGGCCGACGAGGTCGGG
>JAICJD010000227.1 GCA_025928645.1 Gemmatimonadales bacterium | reverse complement strand
CATCCAGCAGCTCAAGTCGGGCACCTAGCCGGTGACCTCGCCGGGCCTCACCGCGCAGGCGGTCGCCGACCTCGTCGGCGGCCGCCTGCTTGGCGATGGCACCATCGTGCTGCGCGCGGTCCGTCCGCTGGACCGCGCCGGGCCCGAGGCCATTTCGCTGGCGGTCTCCGCGCGCTACGCCGAGGACCTGCGCCGCTGCCGCGCCGGCGCGGTGCTGGTGTCGGCCGACCTGGCCGAGGTCGCCGGCGGCTCCGGCGCGCGGATCGTGGTGCGCGACCCGTACGCGGCGCTGATGCGGGTGATGGGCGCGCTGTTTCCGCCATCGGCTCCCGCGCCCGGCGTCGATGCCACGGCCCGCCTGGGTCCCGGGTGCGCGCTCGGCGCGGACGTGAGCATCGGGCCGTACGTCGTCCTCGGGGCCCGCGTGCGCCTGGGCGACCGCTGCCGCCTCGGCGACGGCGCCTCGATCGGCGACGACGTCATTCTGGGCGACGATACCGTGGTGGGCCCGCGCGCCGTCATCTACCCGGCGGCGCGGGTCGGCCGCAACGTGGTGATCAAGGCCGGCGCGGTGATCGGCGGCCCCGGGTTCGGCTACCGCTCCGACGCGGCCGGCCACCACCGCATTCCCCACGTGGGCGGATGCATTCTCGAGGACGACGTCGAGATCGGCTCCAACTCGTGCGTGGACCGGGGCAGCGTGGACGACACCGTCGTGGGGCAAGGCACCAAGCTCGACAATCTGGTGCACGTCGGGCACAACGTGCACATCGGCCGGCGCTGCCTGCTGATGGCCGGCGTCGGCGTCGCGGGCAGCACCCGGCTCGGCGACGACGTCATCCTCGCGGGGCACGTCGGGGTGACCGACCACCTGGTCATCGGCGACCGCGCCCGGGTCGCGGCCAAGAGCGCCGTGTTCGGCGACGTGGCGCCCGGTGCGTCGGTGGGCGGGCATCCGGCCCGCGCGCACCGGCAGTTCCTCAGGGCCCAGGCGGCGCTGTATCGGCTGGCGCCGATCGTCGCCGACCTCGAACATCTGGCCGAGGGGTCGCGGCGTGGGTAGGCGCACGCTGGCGGGCACCGCGGAGGTGCGCGGCGTGGGGTTGCACACCGGCCGTGCGGCGACGGCCCGATGCACGGGCGCGCCGTCGGGACAGGGCATCGTGTTCCGCCGGACCGACCTCCCGGGCGCGCCCGCGATCCGGGCGCGGGTCACCGAGGTGCAGTCCACCGAGCGGCGCACCGCGCTCGGCGACGGCGAGGCGGCGGTGCAGACGGTCGAGCACCTGCTCGCCGCGGCCGCGGCGCTCGAGCTCGACGACCTCACGATCGAGCTCGACGGCCCCGAGCCGCCGATCGGCGATGGGTCGTTCGTGCCGTTCCTCGCCGCGCTGACCGAGGCCGGCATCGCGACCATGCCCGGGCAGCCGACCATCTACCGCGTGCTGGCGCCATTCCAGCTGGCCGACGGCGACTCCACCTATGTCGTGGCGCCGGCGCGGACGCTCCGGCTCACCACCACCATCGAATGGGCCCACCCGCTGATCGGCCGGCAGAGCGGCGCCTACGAGATCACCGCGGACGAGTTCCGCCGGGAGCTGGCGCCGGCCCGGACCTTCGGCTTCCTTCACGAGGCCGAGGCGCTGCGGGCGCGGGGGCTGGCGCTCGGCGCCGCCCTCGACTCGACGCTGGTGCTGTCCGAGGACGGGCTGGTCGGGGATGCCGCGCTGCGCTGGCCCGACGAGTTCGTGCGGCACAAGGCCGCCGACATCCTGGGCGACCTCGCGCTCGTGGGCGGACGGGTCCAGGCCCACGTGATCGCAACCAAGCCAAGCCATCAGGGCAACATCGCGCTCGCCCGCTGGCTCACCCGCACGGCCCAGCGCGACGGAGGCGTGGCGATGGACATCGGCCGGATCCTCGACGTGATTCCCCACCGGTATCCCTTCCTGCTCGTGGATCGGATCCTCGAGGTGGAAGGCACCAAACGGATCGTCGGGATCAAGAACGTCACCATCAACGAGCCGTTCTTCCAGGGCCACTTTCCCGGCCATCCGATCATGCCGGGGGTACTGATTATCGAGGCCATGGCGCAGGTGGGCGGGATGCTGCTGCTCGGCACCATCGAGGACCCCGACCAGAAGGTGGTCTACTTCATGTCGCTCGACAACGTGAAGTTCCGGCGCCCGGTGACGCCCGGCGACCAGCTCCGCTGCGAGCTCGAGATGCTGCAGAACCGCGGCCGCACCTGCCGGATGAAGGGCGTGGCGTACGTGGACGGCAACGTCGTGGCCGAGGCGGAGATGATGGCCCGCGTGGTGGATCGGTGACGACGCAGGTCCATCCGACGGCGATCATCGATCCCTCCGCCCGCATCGGCGAGGGCGTCGAGATCGGCCCGTGGGTGATGGTCGGCCCCCAGGTGACCGTGGGCGACGGCTGCCGGCTGGGGCCGCGCTCGCGCCTGGTGCGCAACGTCCTCCTGGCACCCGGCGTGAGCGTGGGCGACGGCTCGATCCTCGGCGGCGACCCGCAGGACCTCAAGTTCCAGGGCGAGGAGACCTGGGTCGAGATCGGCGCCGGTACGATCATCCGCGAGTACACCACGATCAACCGCGCCACCTCGCAGAGCTTCCGCACCACGGTGGGCGAGCGGTGCTTCATCATGACCTACGTGCACCTCGCGCACGACTGCCACGTCGGTGACGAGGTGACCATCGCGAACGGGACCCAGTGCGCCGGTCACGTGACGATCCACGACCGGGCCGTGCTGAGCGGGCTCAACGCGGTGCACCAGTTCGTCACCATCGGCACCTTCGCATTCGTGGGGGGCGGCTCGCGGGTCAACCAGGACATCCCGCCGTACGTCAAGGCGGTGGGGAACCCCATGGAGCTCTACGGCCTCAACTCGATCGGCCTGCAGCGTGCCGGGTTCTCGGGCGAGACGATCTCCGCGCTCAAGCGGGCGTACCGCCTGTTCTTCAACTCGGAGCTCAACCTGTCCCAGGCGCTCGAGCGCGCACGCAGCGATCTGCCAACCTCGCCCGAGGTCGAGCGGTTCCTGGCGTTCGTGGAGTCGTCCGAGCGCGGGGTCCCCGCGTGAGCGGCCGGTTGCCGATCGGCGTGGTGGGCGTGGGCGCCCTGGGCCGCCACCACGCGCGGCACCTGGCCACCCTGGACCATGCCGCGCTGGTGGGCGTCTACGACATCGACCAAACCCGCGCTCAGGCGGTCGCGAGCGAGCTGGGTACGACCGCGTTCGCGGACCTCGAGGGGCTGCTCGAGCGGGTGGCAGCCGTCACGATCGCGGTCCCGACCGCGGCGCATCATCAGGTGGGCCTCCGCGCGCTGGAAGGCGGCGTGCCGGTCCTCATGGAGAAGCCGCTCGCCGCCACGCTCGGCGAGGCGGATGCGCTCATCGCCGCCGCCAGGCGCGGGGGGCTGCAGCTCCAGGTGGGGCACATCGAGCGATACAATCGCGCGCTGCGGGCCGCCGAGCCGTACCTCGACGGCCCGCGCTACATCGAGAGTCAGCGGCTCGCGCCGTTCCAGCCGCGCGGCACCGACGTGGCCGTGGTGCTCGACCTCATGATCCACGATCTCGACCTGGTGATCCGGCTGACCGGCGGCGCGGAGGCCACCGAGGTCCGCGCGTCCGGCCTCCCCCTGCTCAGCTCCCACCTGGACATCGCCAATGCGCGGGTGGAGTTCGCCAACGGCGCGGTCGCGCTCGCCACCGCGAGCCGGGTGTCGCGCGAGCGGGTCCGCCGGCTGCGCGTGTTCCAGCCCAACGGCTATCTCTCGCTGGACCTCGCGAGCGGCGGCGGCGAATTTATGCGGGTGCGAGGCGACTGGCGGCCGGGCACGGGCACGGCGCTCAGCGACGTGGTCGAGCGCATCGAGCTGCAGGCGCCCGAGGCCGACGCGCTCGGGCTCGAGCTCAGGAGCTTCGTTCACGCCGTTCGGGGCGACCGCGAGGTCGTGGTGAGCGGTGAGGAAGGCCGGGCGGCGCTCGCCCTCGCGCTCCGGGTGGCGGCCGCGGTGCGGACCTCGCCACTTGCCGT
>JAICJD010000008.1 GCA_025928645.1 Gemmatimonadales bacterium | reverse complement strand
TGCAGGTGGAGGGCACGTGGGCGCGCCCGCGGCTCGCCGGTCAGTTCGACATCCGGACCGGGAGCATGTCGCTGCCCGGCCTCGGCGTGCGGTTCGGCAGCGTGCGCGGGGGCGCGAGGCTCGACGGCGACTCGGTCCGCCTCCACGATCTGGTGCTCACGAGCGGCGGCGGCAAGCTCAAGGTGGAGGGCTCGGTGCGGCTGGAGAACCTGTCGCGGCCCGTTCTGAATCTCGCGTTCCACGCGGAGCAGTTCCGGGCGGTGGACGTGCGGAACTTCCTCACCCTGGTCGGCACCGGCGACCTCGAGCTCAAGGGCCCGGTCTTCGGCGCGACGCTCACCGGCAGGCTGCTCGCCAACACCGGCGTGCTCTACTTCGCCGACCTGGTGAACAAGCGGATCATCGATCTCGAGGACCCGTCCATCGCCGATCTCGTGGACACGACGCTGATCCGCCGCGAGAATCTCGGGCCCAAATTCCAGAACCGGTTCCTGGACTCGCTCCGGATCGAGGATCTGCGGGTCGAGATGGGCTCGGACGACTGGCTGCGCTCGGGCGAGGCGAACGTGCAGCTCGAAGGGCGGGTGCAGGTGAGCAAGGTGGGCGCCACGTACAACCCGACCGGAACGCTGAACGCGCCGCGGGGTACGTACACGCTCAAGATCGGCCCGGTCTCGCGCGACTTCACCGTGACGCGGGGCCAGGTGACGTATACCAACGACCTCAACGCGGGCCTCGACATCGAGGCGCAGCACGTGGTTCGGAGCGTGCGGGGCGACGAGATCCCGGTCATCGCCAATATCACGGGCACCCTGTATCAGCCCAAGCTCACGCTCTCCAGCACGATCCGGCCCCCGATCTCCGAGACCGATCTCATCTCCTATCTCATCACCGGCTATCCCGCGAACGAGGCGACCCTGGTCGGTCAGGGGGGCGCGCTCCAGACCGGACTCGCATACTTCTCGAGCGCGCTCTCCAGCGAGCTCGAGCGGGCGCTGATTCAGGACATCGGCGTGCCCATCGACCTCATCGAGATCCGGCCGGGCGTCTCCAGCACGCCCACCGGCGGCGGAACGCTGACGCAGCTCACGGCAGGCTGGCAGATCGGGAACAAAACGTTCCTCACGTTCAACGCGGGCTTCTGCCCCGACTTCAGCCAGCTCAGCTACAAGAACCTGGGCGCGGGGCTCGAGTTCCGCTTCAGCCGCGAGTGGAAGCTGCAGGGCTCGGTCGAGCCGACCCTGCAGTCGTGCAGCACCTTCTTCCCCGCGTACCGGCTGAGCACCAATCCGTACCAGATCGGTCTCGACATCCTGTGGGAGCGGGAGTTCTAGTGCCGAAGGTGGTGTGCATCATGAATCCCGCGGCGGCACGGACGCGGCCCCGCTCGGTCGACGCCGTGATGCGGACGCTCGCGGCGGCCGGGTGGAATGCCGACCTGGCCACCACGACCGGCCCGGGCGATGCGCGGCGGCTCGCGGCGGAGGCCGTCGCCAACGGCGTGGAGATCGTCACGGTATTCGGCGGCGACGGCACCACCATGCAGGCCGCCGCGGCATTGGTCGGCACCGACGTGAGCCTGGGCGTAATCCCGGGCGGCACCGGGAATCTGCTCGCCGGCAACCTGAGGATTCCGGCGGCCCCGGCGCGGGCGGCGCAGGCGTTGGTCGCCGCCCGGCCGCGCCGGTTCGACCTGGGCCGGATGGAGCGGCCGGACGGGCTCCACTACTTCGCGGTGGCGTGCGGCGCCGGATACGACGCGAAGGTCATGGCCGGCACGCTGAGGGAGCACAAGCGCCGCTGGGGCATGGCCGCCTACGTCGCGACGACGCTCCGGCTGCTGAGCGAGATCCGAAGCACCGAGCATGTGATCACCATCGACGGCGTGGAATACGATGCCAACGCCGCGATGGTGCTCGTGGCCAACTGCGGCGAGGTCATCCCGCCTTGGGTCCGGCTCGGCGCCGGCATCCGTCCGGACGACGGGCTGCTCGACGTGGTGGTGGTCCGGGCCGACAGCCTGGGGCAGAGCCTCAGGGCGGTCTGGGACATCCTGCGGATGGCTCCCGATGTCGAGGGGCTCGACACCTATGTGGGCTACGCCCGGGGGCGGGAGATCCAGGTCGTGAGCGATCCGGTCCAGCCGGTCCAGCTCGACGGCGAGCCGGGGGGCGAGACACCCTTCACCGTCACGGTCGTTCCCCGCGCGATCAACATCATGGTGCCCGGGGGGTGAGGTGACGGATCGGGCCGGGGTGACTAATTTTTGGCTGGCACGAGTCACCCTGGCCGAATCGCAACCTCCCAAGGCAGAGCAATGGCCGGATCCGTCCTCCTCATCGATGACGACGTCGACGTCCTGCGCAGCATCGGGAACTACTTCGAGCGTCTGGGCTACGAGGTCACCCGGGAGCTGAGCGGCGAGGCCGGGCTGGCCACGTTCGACCGGCTGCGGCCGGAGGTGGTGATCCTCGACCTCCGGCTGCCCGGGATGGACGGGATGGAGGTGCTCGAGCACCTGAGGCAGCGGGACGCGGCGGTCGTCCTCCTCACCGGCGAGAGCGACGTGGCCACCGCGGTCCGCGCCATGCAGCTCGGCGCGGAGAACTTCCTCACCAAGCCGGTGGACATGGAGCACCTGGCCGCCGCTACCGCGCGCGTGGCGGACAAGGCGCGGCTTCGCCGGGTGAACGAGGCGCTCCTGGTCCAGAGCGCGCCGGGCCACGGACTCGATTCGCTGGGCACGTCGAGCGGCATGCAGGACTTCGCCCACCAGGTCGGTCTCCTGGCGCAGAGCGAGCGGACCACGGTCCTGCTCACCGGCGAGAGCGGGACGGGAAAGGGCTGGGTCGCGCGGATGATTCACGACCTGAGCCCGCGCGCCCGCGCGCCGTTCGTCGAGGTGAACTGCGCGGGCCTCAATGCCACTTTCCTCGACTCCGAGCTGTTCGGGCACGAGAAGGGCGCGTTCACCGACGCCAAGGACCGGAAGCAGGGGCTGTTCGAGATCGCCGACCACGGCACGATCTTCCTCGACGAGATCGGCGACCTGGCCCCCGAGCTCCAGCCCAAGCTGCTCAAGGTGCTCGAGACGAAGACGTTCCGCCGGCTCGGCGGCACCCGCGAGATCACGGTGGACGTGCGGCTGGTGGCGGCCACCAACAAGGATCTCCAGACCGAAGTCGAGGAGCTCCGGTTCCGGGAAGACCTGTACTACCGGCTGAGCGTCATGCCGCTCCAGCTTCCCGCCGTGCGCGACCGCTCGCGCGAGGACCGGCTGGCGCTCATCACCCGGCTCATGAACGACCTCCGGGCCGAGCTGCCCGACGGGCCGTCCACCCTGTCCGCCGAGGTGCTGGACCGGCTGCTGGCCTACGGCTGGCCGGGCAACGTGCGCGAAATGCGCAACGTGCTGGAGCGCGCGCTCATCCTCGGGCGCGGCGCGCCCGCCGTGAGCGTGGAGCACCTGCCGGGCGAATTCCGCGCCCGGCCCGGCATCGGCGACCGCCGGCATACGCCGCTGAGCCTCGAGGATCTCGAGCGCCAGCACATCGAGCGCACGCTCAAGCACCACACCGGCAACCGCACCCGGGCCGCCATCGAGCTGGGGATCTCGCGGGCCACGCTGATCAACAAGATCAAACGGTACAACATCGTCGCGTGAGGTGACGTGGCCGAGATCAAGGAGCACGACGCGATGGGCTGCCGGGCCTGCGGGCGGGAGGAGCGGGCCAGCGAAGGCTACCCGTGCGAGCGGTGCGGCACCTTCATCTGCCTCATCTGCACCTTTCGGGGGGTGACCCTCTGCCGCGAGTGCGCGGCCAAGGACGCCGCCCGCTCGTGACCGCGATCATCGCGCGGGCCGCCGTCGTTCCCGTGCATGCCGGCGCGTCGCTGCGCGCCGAGCAGACCACGCAGCTGGTGCTGGGCGAGACCGCGCGGGTCCTCGAGAGCCAGGCCGAGTGGCGCAGGGTGCGGAGCGACCTGGACCAGTACGTGGGCTGGGTGCACAGCGGCTACTGCGCGGAGCTGGACGACGCAGCGGTCGACGCATGGCGCCGCGCGGCGACCGGCTGGAGCGCGGGCGCGGTCGCCCGCGTGGACGGGACGCGCGTCCAGCTGCCGCTCCGCGCGCGGGTGGCGATGGATGGCGGCGGGCTGTGTCTTCCCGGCAGCGCGCGCGCGGAGATCCTCGAGGGCGCGGTGCTCCCGCTGCCGCAGGCCGTGGCCGAAGCCCGGGCGCAGGCCCCCGAACGCTGGGCGGTGGAGCGGTTCGCGGGCGCGCCGTACCAGTGGGGCGGCGTGACCCCGCGGGGCGTCGACTGCTCGGGCCTGGTGCAGACGACCTTCCTCGCGCGCGGTACCGTGCTCCCACGCGACTCGTCGGAGCAGGCGGCCTGCGGCACGGCCGTGCCGGCCGGGGACATCGCGCCCGGCGACCTGCTCTTCTTTCGCGGCGAGACCACCCCGCACATCACCCACGTCGCCTTTGCCGGCGAGGGCGACACCCTGGTGCACTCGACCGTGGGCGTCGGCGGGACGCTCCAGGAGCCCTGGGGACCCGGTACCCGCGCCGGCTATCTCCGCGAGCGGCTCGTCGCCGTGCGCCGGCTGGAGCCGCGATGATGCGCCGGCTCGTGCTGTTCGACATCGACGGCACCATCCTGCTCACCGCCGGCGCCGGCCGCCGCGCCATCCTCGCTGCGCTGGCGGAGGACGTGGCGCACGTGGCCGCCTTCGACGGGGTGCGGTTCGACGGCAAGACCGATCCGCAGATCGTCACCGAGCTGCTCGCGGCGGCCGGCCTCTCCGAGCCGCGCGAGTCGCCGCGGGTCCGCGCCGTGTGTCAGCGCTACGTCGGCTATCTGGCGCGCGAGCTCGAGCGCCCGACGACGCGGACGACCATCATGCCCGGCGTGCACGATCTCCTCGACCGTCTGGAGGCGGAGCCCGGCGTGGTACTCGGCCTGCTGACCGGCAACCTCGCGGAAGGGGCCGAGCTCAAGCTTCGCTCCGGCGGCATCGCGCCCGAGCGGTTCCGGGTCGGCGCCTACGGCTCCGACGCGGGCCACCGCCCCGAGCTGCCGCTCATCGCCGCGCGCCGGGCCGAGGCCATGTTCGGCCGGATGCCCCAGGGCGAGGACGTCGTCATCATCGGCGACACGCCCGCCGACATCGGCTGCGGCGCGGGCGTCGGCGCGCGGGCCATCGCCGTGGCAACCGGCTCGTTTTCCGTCACCGATCTCGCCGCGTGCGGCCCGCACGCCGTGTTCGAGGACCTGCGGGACACCGACGCGGTGCTGCGGGCGATCCTCGACTGACGCGCGTCCCCTCACCTCCCCGCCGTTCGCCATGCCCGACGAGCTCGAGGTCAAGGCCGTCCTGCCGGATGCGGAGGCGCTCCGCGCCCGGCTGCTCGCCGCGGGCGCGGTCGCGCGGTTTCGCGGGCGCATGCGCGACCGGCGCTACGACCGCGGTGGCGAGCTGGCCGCGCGCGACGAAGTGCTTCGGGTCCGGAGCTATCACGATGCCGAGGGCCGCGTGAGCGCCCTGCTCGGCTGGAAGGGCCCGGTCCGGCGTTCGGCCGAGGGCTACAAGCAGCGCGCCGAGATCGAGCTGCCCATGGCGGCCGGGGCGGACGATGCGGGCCCACATGCGCTGCTCAGGTCGCTCGGCTACGAGATCGTGCACGCCATCGATCGTGAGGTCGAGGTGTACCAGCTGGGGCAGGCGATCGTGCGGCTCGAGCGCTACCCGCGGATGGATGCGCTGCTCGAGGTCGAGGGCGAGCCGGCCGCGATCGAGCAGGCGATAACGGTGACCGGCATTCCCCGCGATGAGTTCACCGCCGAACCGCTGGCCGAGTTCGTTCGCCGGTTCGAGGCCCGCCTCGGCGAGGCCGCGCTGCTCGCCGAGCCATGACGATGATGGCGGACGCCGAGCAGGGATGGAACGTGCCGGAGCTCGGGCCAGGCCTCGGCCGGCTGGTCGATCCCGAGCCCTCCGTGCGGGGGGCGCTGCGGATCCCGCTGGACGACATCCGCCACGACCTGGTGACCGGTGTGTTCGACCTGGCCGGCGCGGCGCGCGGGTTCGCCGCCGCCGGCGATCGCGACGGCGTGGTTGTCGCGCTCAACCGGATCGCCTGGCTCGGTCGCTGGGAGAAGGCCGTCGCCGCGGCCGCGGCCCGCATCGCGGCCGAAGTCAACGCGGGTCTCGAATCGGCGGCGGAAGAGTCCCGCTATCCCCGGCGCCGGCTGCCGGGACTGCTGCTCTCCGATGCCGACGCCAGGGCAGTCGCCGCCCGGCTCGGGAGCGGGGGTGCGCCGTTCGTGGATGCGCTCGACGCGCTGGAGCAGGCGGCCAAGTCGGCGTCCTCGGCGGCGGCGTGGCGGGCGGCCATCGAGGCCGCGGCGCGCCGGCTCGAGTCGGCCTGGCTC
The DNA here is from genome assembly GCA_025928645.1 of Gemmatimonadales bacterium. Taxonomy (GTDB): domain Bacteria; phylum Gemmatimonadota; class Gemmatimonadetes; order Gemmatimonadales; family GWC2-71-9; genus CAVVWJ01. Next base: position 36,764 of record JAICJD010000008.1, on the reverse strand, counting down.
GCGCTGGAGGATGCCTCTCGGCGCGAGCAGGCAAACTGGGCGGCGGAGATCACCCGCGTGCGGCACTGGCGACGCCCGGCGTGGCCGCTCTGGCTGGTGACGGCGCTCGTGCTTGCCGGGGCCCTCTATCTTGGCCTCGTGCTCGGCGGCTACCTGCGGGTGCCCCCACCGCTCCGCGGGTTCGCCCGATTCTGGTGGGGCTGGCCATGAACGTGATCGGGGTCGGAGTCGATCTGGTGGACCTGGAGCGCATCGCTCGGCTGCTGGCCAACCGCGGCGACCAGGCCATGCAGCGATTCTTTACGGACGACGAGCGCGCGTACCTCGCGACCCGGCCCGAGGCCACCGGGCACGCGGCTGCCCGCATTGCCGCCAAGGAGGCCGTGTACAAAGCGCTGCAGTCGCTGCCCGGCGCGCGCGGTGTGGGCTGGCGCGAGATCGAGGTGACCCGGAACGGCGACGGCCGCCCCGCGATCCGGCTGCATGGGCTGGCGGCGGAGCTCGCGGCGCGAAACGGCGGGCTTATCGTCCAGATCTCGCTGACCCACTCGGCGACGGCGGCGGGGGCGGTCGCGGTGATCGGGACGGGGTAAGGGGTTCGCGGCCACCGAGTCGAGTCACCCTGAGCGAAGCGAAAGGGGGCATGCCCAAGCGCATGCCCCCTTTCGCTTCGCTCAGGGTGACTCGGGTGCGTCAGGTTACTCGTCCCCCGCACGGGCTTCCCCGGCGTTGCGCTCGACCCTGGCAATTCCGACCGTCGCACTCTAGTTTTTGCTCAGGCGACTCTTGAACGAGTGAAAATGATTCTCATCGGTGGGCTTCTCGCGGCGCTCGCGGCCACGACCACGGTGCCCCAACAGCAGCAGCCGGTTGCGAGTCAGGACCGCGCGCCGGTCGCGCGCCGGGTGGCCGCCACGGCCCAGCTCGCGGCGCAGGAATATCGGAACGGCGTGGTCAACGGGCGGGTGGTCGCCAAGGCCGAGGTGGAGGAGGCGACCCTCTTCCTCCAGGAGGCCAGGCGTTCGGCGGTGCTCCTGCCCGAGGCGGCCGGCAAGCCGGCGGTCGGCGAGATCGACGAGTTGCTCCGACTGGTCGGCGCCACGGCCCCGCCCGACTCACTCGATGCCCACGTCCGGACGCTCAGCTCCGGTCTCAGCCAGCGGCTCGGCATTACCCTCGACGAACTGCCGGCCAACACCCCCTCGCTCGCACGCGGCGCCGAGGTCTACCAGGCCAACTGCGCCGGATGCCATGGCGCGGTGGGGCGCGGCGACGGCCAGCAGGCTGCCGGCCTCGATCCGCCGCCGGCCAACCTCGCCGACGGCCCGGCGCTGCGGGACGTCTCTCCGCTCGACTATTTCCGCCGGATCAGCATCGGGACCGTAGGCACCGCCATGCCCGCCTTCGAGGGCCGGCTGCCGGCCGAGGACAGGTGGGCCGTGGCGCTCTACGCGAGCGTGCTGCGGCTGCCCGCCCCGCGCGGCGAAGTGCCGCCGTCGCTCCGGACCTTTGCCACCACCGGGCCGATGTCGGACGATCAGGTGCTCGGCGCACTCGGCGAGACCGACTCCACCAGCCCCGAGGCCCTTGGCCGGCTGGCCGCGGTCCGCACCTTCCAGGCCGATCACACCGACGCGGCGAGCGCGCAGGTCTTCGCGCGGGTGCGGCAGCAGCTCGATTCCGCCTTCATGCTGGCCCGCGCGGGCGACCCGGCCGCCAGCGGCCGCGCCTTCGATGCCTACATGACGTTCGAGCAGGTGGAGCGCGGCGTCCGCGCGAAGAGCCCGGCGCTCGCGGCCCAGCTCGAGACCGAGTTCGCGTCCCTTCGCACGCGGGCGGCGGGCGGCGCGACGCCGGACGAGCTCGCGGCGCTCCGGCGGCAGCTCGAGGCCGGTCTGGAAAACGCCGAGCGGCTCCTGGGCGACAAGGACTCACCGCTCAACCTGTTCGTGCAGTCGTTCGTCATCCTGGTGCGCGAGGGGCTCGAGGCGATCCTCATCGTGGGCGCCCTGATGACGTTCCTCTCCAAGATGGGCGCCGCGCAGCGCAAGCGCGACATCCACATCGGAGTCGGTGCGGCGGTCGGGGCCAGCTTGCTCACCGCCGTGGCGCTGGAGACGATCTTCGTGCTGAGCCCGGCGCACCGCGAGGCGCTCGAAGGCGGCACGATGGTGGTGGCCACCGGCGTGCTGTTCTACGTGAGCTACTGGCTGCTGTCCAAGATGGAAGTGGTGAAGTGGAACCACTTCGTGAAGAGCAAGGTGAAGGACGCCCTCGACAGCGGCTCCGCGCTCGCGCTGGCGTCGGCGGCGTTCCTGGCCGTGTACCGCGAGGGTTTCGAGACGGTCCTGTTCTACAAGGCGCTCTTCGTGGCCGGCGGCGCAGGGAGCGTGATGCCTGTGGTCGCGGGCATCCTGGCGGGCTCCGTGGTGCTCGTGGCCGTGTACATCGCGATCAATCGGTTCGGCGTGCGGCTTCCGCTCAAGCCGTTCTTCGCCGTCACCAGCGCGTTCCTCTACTACATGGCGTTCGTGTTCGCGGGCAAGGGCATCGCGGAGCTGCAGGAAGGCGGCCTGATCGGCACCACGATCGTCTCCTGGGCGCCCCGCGTGCCCGCGCTCGGCATCTACCCGACCGCCGAATCGCTGGCCGCGCAGGCCCTGCTGCTGGCGCTGGCCATGCTGGCGCTGGTGTGGAACTTCGTGATCGAGCCGCGGCGGGTTCGCGGGGTGACCTCCGTCATGGTGCCCGAGCCGCGGCGCGCGCCGGTGCCTCCCGCCGCCATGGCACCGGGCGCGGAGGCGGTCGGGCCCGCGGCTGTGCTCGAGCTTCGCCGGTCGCTCGAGCGGATGGAGGCCGACCTCGCCGAGATGCGGGCCGAGGTCGAGCGCATGCGCGGGCATCTTCCCGCGGACCGGCCGCTTTCCGCGGAGCGGCCGCCTCGCTGATGCCCGCGGCCACCGCGGATCTCTGCGATCAATTCGGGGCCGAGGTGCAGGTGGCCGAGCCGCTCTTCGAAGACTGGGGCGGCTCGGTGGCGTTTGCGGGCCCAATCGAGACCGTTCGCGTGTTCGAGGATAACGCGCTGGTGCGCGAGGCCCTGGAGGCGCCGGGGCAGGGGCGCGTGCTGGTGGTGGACGGCGGCGGCTCGCGCCGTTCAGCCCTCGCGGGCGGCAATCTGGCGGAGTTGGCTCATCGAAACGGCTGGGCCGGGATCATCGTGAACGGCTGCATTCGTGACGCCGAGGAGATCCGCACGGTTCCGGTGGGCGTCAAGGCGCTCGGCGCGATCCCGCGGAAAAGCGCCAAGGCCGGGGCCGGCGAGCGGAGCGTGCCGGTGATGTTCGCCGGCGTCACCTTTCGGCCGGGCTGCTACGTCTACGCGGACCGCGACGGGATCGTAGTCGCGGAGCGCGAGCTTCACCCTCGCTGAGCGTCGCGCTCCGCGCGCGGGCAGCCGCCTGGGCGAGGCATGAAAAGTCGAACGGCCCGTCCAGCTGGACGGGCCGTTCGGTAGAGAGGTGGTAGATCGCCCCCTGAGTTTACGGAAACAGGCCGAAGTGCCTGCTCCACCCTTCTTCGACCTACCACTTTTCGGTTGAGCCTTGCGGCTTCCTGGCTCTTATAAGTGGCAAGTCCGGTGCCATTTCTTGCTCGACTGGCAACTACTTGTGGGAGAGCGATTTACCGAGATGCCGCCGATTGCGTTCCAGGCATTCGGCTTGTCGAGGTCTGATACGATTTTTACTTCTTGCCGCTAACCTGTTTAGTTGCAACGGCTTCCGGCGGTGTCGATGTTTTTGACGCCACCAACTCCTTGCCACCTCGGAGATAGTCTCCCGGATCAGGAGTCGGGTCGTCCTTCCACCGGGTCAGAATCCAGAGGCCGATCAGCACGAGAATGACCGAGGTGAGTTGCGCCAAGGTGAACGGCGGTATGACCCAGCGGTCGTCCTTTGCCCGCACGATCTCGATGAGAAAGCGCTCGATCCCGGCGAAGATCAGATAGGCTCCGAACAGCCACCCGATCGGCTTGGGCCGGCGGCGCCACACCCACAGCACGAAGAACGCGGCCAGCATGAGCGTGGTCTCGTAGAGCTGCGTGGGGTGCACCGTGAGGACGGTGGATGGATCGATGCCCGCGGGGACCGGCACGCCGAACAGGTGCTGCAGGTTGCCGGCGGTCGAAGGCGGAAGGCCTTGGGGGAACTTCACCCCCCACGGCAGCGAGGTCGGCCGGCCGTAGTCGTCGTTGACCAGGAAACAGCCGACTCGACCCAGCGCGTAGGCGGCGGCCAGGGCCGGGGCCGCCACGTGCATGGTCCAGCGCAGCGGCACGCGGAGCCGCCAGCCGTTGAGGATCACTGCTGCGGCGCCGCCCAGAAATCCGCCGTACCACACGAACCCCCCGCGCTCGAACAGGCTGCCCGGGTCCCGTGTGAGTGCCACGTACCAGAGCTTGGCCCCTACGATGCCGCCGACAACGGCCGCGGCGATGATGTCCGCCGAGTACTCCTCGAGCAGCCCGCGCCGCCTGAGCTCGAGCGCGATGAGCCAGCCCCCCATCAGGAATGCGACCATCATCATCAGGCCGTAGCCCGTGAGCTCGTGGGGGAAAAAGGGGAGCGGGATCTTGAAGGGGTAGATGGTCACGCGTCGGGTCCGGAAACGGGTTGTGGCGCCACCAGGCCGGGCAGCGGCAGATCGTCGCGGGCTTCGAGGTCCCAGCCGCTGCGCTCGCCCCGCGCGAGGCGCCAGGCGCCCGCCGCGGCGATCATCGCCGCGTTGTCGGTGTTGAGCCGAGGGGAAGCTACGCTCACGCGCGCCCGCGACGCCAGCCGCTCCCGCAGCCGGGCCACCAGGGCTCGATTGCACGCGACGCCTCCGCCCACCATGGCCGTCGAATAGCCGAGCGCGTCAACCGCCGCCGCCGTCTTGGCCACCAGCACCTCGTTCACCGCATCCTGAAAGCCCCACGCGATGTCGGCCCGGGTCTGGTGGTCGAGCTCGGTCAGCTCGCCGCCTGGGCTGCGTTGCACCGTCCTGAGCACCGCAGTCTTGAGCCCGCTGAAGGAGAATGCATAGCGGTGCGGTCCGTCGCGTTCGACCTCCTGCAGCATGGGGCGGGGGAACCGGAACCGGCCCGGCTGCCCCTCACGGGCGAGGCGCTCGATGGGCGCGCCCCCCGGGTACCCGAGCCCCAGCAGCTTGGCCACCTTGTCGAAGGCTTCGCCCGCGGCATCGTCGAGGGTCTGCCCCAGCAGCCTGTACTCGCCCCACGCGGGCACGTCGAGCAGCATCGTGTGGCCGCCGCTCACGAGCAGCCCGACGAACGGCGGCACCAGCTCGGGGTCCTCGAGCGTGGGCGCGAACAGGTGTCCCTCGAGGTGGTTGACGCCGAGCAGGGGACGGTCGAGGCTGAAGGCGAGCGTCTTTCCGTACATCACGCCGACCAGCAGCGCGCCGACCAGTCCCGGACCCGCGGTCACCGTGACGCCGTCGAGCCGGCTCAGCCCGATGCCCGCGTCCGCCAACGCGCGCTCCACCACCGAGCCGAGCACCTGCACGTGCGCCCGGCTCGCGAGCTCGGGCACGACGCCACCGAAGATGCGGTGCACGTCCTGGGAGAGGATCGAGAGCCCCGCGAGCTCGGCGCGCGACTCGTCCCGGCGGAGCACCGCGGCCGAGGTCTCGTCGCAGGACGTCTCGATCCCCAGCACCCACTCAGCCATCGCGGCTCCGGCGTACCAGCGTGATGCTGTCGGGGATCGCGGTGGCCTCGATGCCGGCCGGGGCGAGCACCCGGAGGGGCACGCGGGCTGGCGGGCGGCCGGTCCAGTCCACCACGACCGGGACGCTGTCGCGAGCCAGCCCGTTGAGCCGGCCGGCGGCGCCGCGGACCCGGACCTCGACGGTGGCCGGGTCCGGTCGCGCCGCGGCCGCGAGGTCGCTCGGCAGCCGCACCGGCACGCCGCGCAGCGCCCGCTCTCCCATGGCCTCGACGTCCACCCGGATGGTCACCTCGGACGGCACCGCGCGTACCCGCCCGAATCCCGACGTATCGAGCGCGAGCGTCTCCTCCACCGGGCCGTCGGCCCGCGCCATCTCGAGCGGCACCGTCCGGGCCGAGTCGATCCGCTCGACCAGACCGCGCGGGCCGAGGAGGCGCACGGTGCCCGGCACCACGGCGATGGCGCTCAGCACGTGCCCGGTCTCCGGCGGCAGCCGTACCACCGCCCGCACCGGCACGATGCGCTGGAAGGTGGAATCGAGCCGCACCTCCACGCTCCGCGGCTCCACGTCCTGAACGTGCACGTCGACGCCGCGCGGGAGCTCGACGTCGCCGGGGCCCACGTCCACCCGGACCTCGTCGGCGACCGTGGTGTCGGGCAGTACCCGGGTGACGCGCATGGGGACGGCGGAGAGCTTGAGCAGCTCGCGGCGCGGGCCTGAGACGCGCGCCTTCACTTGGCGGCCGGTGCCGAGCACCGTACGGCCCGCGGGCGGCTGGACCGTGAGCTCGACCGGCACCAGCGTGCTCGCCGGCTCCTCGCCCGCGGCCAGAAACCAGAGGAAGACCGACAGGCCGAGCGACGTCAGCTTGAGCGGCACGTCGGCGGTGAGGGCACGGGGGAGCGTCACGCTAGGAAGCGGGCTCGTCCAGCAGCCGGGTCACCAGGGCGCGATTGGCCGGTGAGCTCCAGTCGTGCGCGCCGATGACCCGCTTCACGATGACGCCGTTCTTGTCGAGCAGGAAGCTCTCGGGCACGCCGGTCGTCTGATAGGTGCGCTGGATGGCCGTCGAGCGGTCCTGCAGGAGGTCGAAGGTCAGATGGAGCTCGCGGCCGAACGCCCGGACGTCTTCCGGGCTGCCCTCGTCCACGCTGACCGCCGCGATGTCGAAACCGTGCGGGTGCAGGTCGCCGTAGAGCCGGTTCATCGAGGGCATCTCGGCGCGGCAGGGGACGCACCACGTCGCCCAGATGTTCACCAGCGTCACCTTGCCGCGGTAACGCTCGCGCAGCCAGACGGAGTCGCCGGTGGCCAGGTCGATGGCGCGGAAGTCGGGCGCGGTGGCGCCCACCGCGACCGGGGTCACCTCCCGGCCGACCTGGGTCATGATGGTGGCACCGGCGGCGACGCCGACGACGATGAGCCCGACGAAGATCCACTGTTTGGACATGGGTTCCTCAGACCGGAACGGCGCAGCGGCGCAGCAGATCCCGCACGGCGGCGGCGGGATCGGGCTCGCCGAAGACGGCGGTGCCGGCGACGAAGGTGTCCGCGCCCGCGTTCCACGCGTCGGCGATGGTCTCGGGGCCGATCCCGCCGTCCACCTCCAGGGCCGCGGGCGAGCGGTGGCGGTCCAGCAGTGCGCGGACCCGGCGGATCTTGTCGGTCGCGCCGGGCAGGTAGGCCTGGCCTCCGTAGCCCGGGTTCACCGACATGATCAGCACCAGGTCGAGATCGGGCACGACCTCTTCGATGAAAGCGAGCGGCGTCGCCGGGTTGAGCGCGAGGCCCGCCCGCATCCCGCGCTCGCGCACCGCGGCGAGCTGCCGCTGCACGTGCACGGTCGCCTCGGGGTGGAAAGTGAACACCGTGGCGCCCTCGTCCGCGTACTCCTCGATGTAGTGCTCCGGACGCTCCACCATGAGGTGCACGTCGAGCGGGCGGTCGGTGATCCGCCGGAGCGCGCGGATCATCGGCGCCCCGAACGAGAGGTTGGGCACGAAGTGCCCGTCCATCACGTCCACGTGAATCCACTCGGCGCCGCCGGCAATCGCCCGCTCGACCTGCTCCCGGAGGCAGCCGAGGTCGGCGCTCAGAACGCTGGGAGAAATCCGCGCGCTCACGACCCGCCCCCGGGCGGGCCGCTCACCACCAGGTCCACGGTCGCGCCGCGGGGCCGGCCGTTGCCAGGCGCCGGCCGGGTGGCGATCACTACGCCGGACTCCGCCGCGCCGCCGCGCACGGTGTCGGCACGCCCGACCTTGAGCCCCGCGGCCTCCACGACCTGCTCCGCGGCGGGAAGCGCGAATCCGATGACGTCGGGCACCGTCGCCGGGGCGGGCCCCTCGCTCACGACGAGCTGCACGGTGGCGTTGGGCGGCAGCGTGGTGCCCGGGGGCGGGTCCTGCCACAGCACGTCGCCGCTCGGGACCGGCCCCGGGCGGCCGCCGTCCATGCGGACCCGGAAGCCGGCCGCCGCGAGCGCCGCCTTCGCGCTGTCGAGCGCGCGGCCCAGCACGCGCGGCACCGCGTGCGACTCGCCCGAAGCGGAGCGCGGCGTGATCCAGTAGACCGAGGCGGCGTATCCCACCACGAACGTGAGCGCGACGAGACCCAGGTCGCGCGCGAAGCGGGCGAGCGGCGTCCCGGCCAGCGGCGGCAGGCCGGAATGCGTATGACGCCGCGCTCTCACGCGCCCGCCTCGCCAGCCCGTCGAAGGCGGGCCGCGTAGGCCCCGTCCATGTGGTGACGCTGCGGCAGGATCATCAGATCTCCGACGGCGGACGTGAGCGCGGCGGGAAAGGTCTCGCTCGGTTCCCGCCGGAAGTCCGGATGTCGCGCGAGAAACGCATCGACCTGGCGTTCGTTCTCTTCGGGCTCGAGCGAGCAGGTCCCATAGACCAGCAGCCCGCCGGGCACAACGACTCCGGCCACGGCATCGAGCAGCTCGGCCTGGCGGCCCCGGAGCCGCTCCAGCGCCTCGGCGCTCACGCGCCAGCGCGCGTCCGGGTGCCGCCCGAACGTGCCGGTGCCGAGGCAGGGCGCGTCCAGCAGCACCGCGTCAACTGGCCGAAGCGGCGGCTGGCGCGCGTCGGCGACCACCGCGTGCTCCCGGCCGCTCCCGGCGCGCGCCAGGTTGAGCGCGAGGCGGCGGACGCGGCTCCGGCTCACGTCCCCGGCCACCGTGCGCCCGGCGCTCCGGCCGAGCGTGACCGCCTTCCCTCCGGGCGCGGCGCAGGCGTCGTAGAGCATGGTGCCCGGCGGCAGGTCCGCGAACCAGGCGAGCAGCGCCTGCGCCGGGTCCTGCACGATGAACAGCCCGTGCGCGAACCCGGGCAGATCGCGCGGCCGGGTGCGGTCGGTGAGGAGGCCGGCACCAAAGGGCGCCGGCGTGACCTCGATGCCGGCCTCGCGCCAGCGGCGCTCGAGCTCCTCGATCGAGGCGCGCGCCGGCTGCAGCACGAGCCGGGGCCGCGCGTTGTTCCACTCCAGGAGCGCGGCCGTGTCCTCGGGACCGTAGCGATCGAGCCAGCGCCGGACCAGCCAGCGTGGGTGCGACGCCCGCTCCGCCAGCGCGTCAACCGGGTCGTCCGTGGCCGCTTCGTTCGACGGCGGCTCGACGGCGTCGGCGCCGCCCTCGGCGCCGGACGCCTCCAGGCGTCCCAGCCGGCGGAGCACCGCGTTCACGAACCCGCCCGCGCGCTCGCCGGCGGCCGCCTTGGCCAGCGCCACGCTGGTGTCGACCGCGGCGTGCGGGGGCACACGATCGAGCGCCGTGAGCTGAAACGCGCCCAGCCGGAGCACTTCCTTGAGCGCCGGGGCCACCCCGGCCCAGCCGCGCGGCACCAGGGGCGCGAGCCGGGCATCCAGCGCCGACTGGCTCCGGAGCACCCCGGCCGCGAGCTCGTGCGCCAGCCGGCGGTCGGGCTCCGTGAGCCGCTTGACCGCGCGGTCGAGCGCCGCGTCGAACGGCCGCCCCGCGCGAACCTGAGAAAGTACCGACCACGCCGCCCGCCTGGGCTCGAGGCCCGATGCCGCGGGCAACGGACTACTCCAGCATCCCGGCCGCGGGGCTCGACGGAACGGCGATCTCCCGCCGCGGCATGCGTCCGGCCAGATAGGCCAGGCGCCCGGCCTCGACGGCGAGCCCCATGGCCCGAGCCATCGCGACCGGCTCGCGGGCCTCGGCGAGGGCGGTGTTCATCAGGATACCGTCCACGCCCTGCTCCATGGTGACGCACGCGTCCGACGCGGTGCCCACGCCGGCGTCCACGATGACCGGTACGCCGAGCCGGTGCTTGATGGTGCGGATACCGAAGGGGTTGAGCAGGCCGAGCCCGCTGCCGATGGGCGAGGCGAGGGGCATGACGGCCGCGCATCCCGCGTCCTCCAGCCGGAGGGCGGTGACGAGGTCGTCGTTGGTGTAGGCGAGCACCTGAAAGCCTTCGCGCGCGAGCGTGCGTGTGGCGGCGAGCAGGCCCTCGGTGTCGGGCAGGAGCGTGTCGCGGTCGCCGATGACCTCGAGCTTCACGAAGTCGTTGAAGCCCGCCTCGCGGGCCAATCGGGCGTAGCGGATGGCCTCGTCGGCCGTATAGCACCCCGCCGTGTTGGCCAGCAGGAAGTACTGGTCGGGGCTCAGGTGATGGAGCACCCCTGCTTCCTTGGTCCGGTCGAGGTCCACCCGCCGCACGGCCACGGTGACGATTTCGGCGCCCGACGCCTCGATGGCGGCGACCATCTCCGCATTGGTGCGATACTTCCCGGTGCCGACCATCAGCCGCGAGCGGAAGGTACGGCCGCCGATGGCGAGCGGGGCGTCGGTCAGCGCAGCGGGGGCGAGAGTTCCGGTCATGACAACACCTCCAGCGTGAAGCCGAAAGATAACGCCGTCGTGCTCACCCCCCGCCCACGAAATGCACGAGCTCGATCGAGTCACCTTCCGCCACGCGCGTCTCGGCCAGACGGGGCCGCCGGACGATCTCGCGGTTGAGCTCGACCACGACCGAGCGAGGATCGAGACCCAGGTGGCCGAGCAGCTCGAGCAGCGTGGCGGGACCGGGCACCCGCCGGGCTTCGCCGTTGATGGTCACCGCGAGCGTGGTCATGCCTCCTCCATCCAGGGCGAGAGCAGGGCCAGCGCGGCGGCCGCAGGATCGTCAGCGCGCCAGAGCGCCGTGATCGCCGCGACCCCGTAGGCGCCGGCGGCGCGCACCTCGCGCGCCCGCGCAGCATCGATGCCCCCGATGGCGATGACCGGCCGGCCCAGCGCCGCCGCCGAGCGCACCAGCTCGAGCCCCGCCGCGGGCCGGCCCGCATGGGTCGCGGTCGGGTACACGCTGCCGACGATGAGAAAATCGGCGCCTTCCCGCACGGCGGCCCCCGCTTCGGCCACGTCGTGGACCGAGCGTCCGATCCACGCCTGCGGGTAGACGCGGCGTGCGTCCGCCGGCGCCAGGTCGCCGGCCGCGAGCTGCACGCCGCTCGCGTGCACCGCCGCGGCGACGTCGGGCCGGCCGTTCACGAACACGGCGGCCTCGGGCGGGCGCGCGAGCGCCATCATCCGCGCGGCCACACGCGCCACCGCGGCGCCGGACGCGGCGTGATCCCTCGCGTGGAGCGCCACCGCGGCTCCGGCGGCGGCGATGGCCGCGGCGCGGACGCCGAAGTCCTCGGCCGCGAGCACGGCGCCGTCCGTGACGGCGTGCAGCCGGGGAAGGGGTCTCATCCGAGCCGATCTCCGACGGCGATGCCGCGCCCCCGAATCCAGTCCGCCACCGGGAGACGGCCCCGGCCCGCGGGCTGGATCTCGCGCACCGAGAGGGCGCTCTGGCCGCAGCCGATGACGAGCCGGTCGCCCGCGGCGAGGATGCGTCCCGGTTCTCCGGGCTGCGAGGATGCCGCCGCGCCGAACAGCTTGAGCGGCTTGTCCCCGTGCAGCGCCCAGGCTCCGGGCGCCGGATCGAACGCCCGGACCCGGCGGGCCAGCGCTTCGGCCTCATCGCTCCAATTCAACCGGGCGTCGTCGCGATCGAACTTGGGGGCGAGCGTGGCGCCGGCCGGGTCCTGGGGCTCGGGCCGCGCGACCCCGCCGGTGAGGAGCGACAAGGCGTCCACCAGCGCGGCCGCGCCCAGCTCCGCGAGCCGGGCGGCGAGCTCGCCCGCCGTCTCGTCCGGCCCGATGGGCGTCGCGACGCGGTGGAGCACCGGTCCGCTGTCCAGCCCCGCGTCCAGCTGCATGATGCTGACGCCGGTCTCGGCGTCGCCGCCGATGATGGCATGCTGAATGGGCGCGGCCCCGCGCCAGCGGGGGAGCAGCGAAGCGTGCACGTTGATCATGCCGAGCGGCGGGGTGGACAGCACGTCGGACCGGAGGATGTGCCCGTAGGCAACGACGACGGCGAGATCGGGCTCGAGCCGGCGGAGATTCGCGAGGAACACGTCGCCCATGGGGCGCGGCGGCTGGAGCACGGGCAGGCCGGCGGCCTCGGCCTCGAGCTTGATGGGCGGCGCGACGAGGCGGCTGCGGGAGCGGCCCTGCGCGCGGTCGGGCTGGGTCACCACGCCCACGACCTGATACCGTTCCCGCCGCAGCGCCTGAAAGGAGGGCACCGCGAACGCCGGGGTGCCGAAGAAGACGATCCGCATCACTCCGAAGGCGCGGACTCCGGCTGAACCTCTTTGAGGTAGCTGGTGTCGTCCTTGTGCTCGCGCCGGTAGCGGGCGAGCAGGATCTGCCGCTTGACCAGGCTCAGATGGTCGAGGAAGAGGATGCCGTCCAGGTGGTCGAGCTCGTGCTGGATGGCGCGCGCCTTGAGGCCGGTGGCCTCCTTGCGGAAGCGGTTGCCGTACCGGTCGGTCGCCTCGAGCACGATGCGCTCGGGGCGGCTCACCTCGCCGTAGATCTCGGGAATGGAGAGGCACCCTTCTTCGGCGCCGGTGCGGCCCTCGCTCTCGAGGATGACCGGGTCGATCATCTCGAAGCGGTCCTCGTCCGCGTCGACCACCGCCACCCGGCGCGCGACACCGATCTGATTGGCGGCGAGCCCCACGCCCCGGGCGGCGTCCATCGTCTCGAACAGGTCCTCGACGAGCTGCGTGACCTCGTCGTCGGGACGACCGACCTCGGCGCTCCGCTGACGGAGCACCGGCGAGCCCAGCAGGTGGAGCAGCCGGAGGCTCATCGGCCGGGAGCTCCGGGCACGTTCGGGCCCCCGATGCGCACGATGCGCGAGCGCTCGATGATCAGGCTGGCGGTGCCGCTCTCCACCGTCACCCGGGTCTCCTTGGCGCCCTCCGCTTCGACTTCCTTGATGTCGCGCACCTTGCCGATGATCCCGCCGCTGGTCATCACTTCGTCGCCCTTCTTCAGGTTGCCGAGCAGCTGCGCGTGCTTTTTCCTCGCCTGGCCGGACGGGCGCAGGATGAGGAAGTAGAACACCAGGCCGATGGCGCCCATCTGGAGGATGAGCCCCCACAACGGAAGACCACCCGATGCCGCCGTCCCCTGAAGCATGCCCTCTCCTCACGCGGCCCGCGCGTGGTAGCGGCGGAGCCACTCGCGGCTCCAGCCCTGGAACGTCCCCGCCAGGATGTGGGCTCGGGCCTGTTCGCCGAGCCGGACCAGAAACCGAATGTTGTGCAGCGAGATCAGCCGCAGACCGAGCATGTCCTCGACGACGAAGAGATGCCGGAGGTAGCCGCGCGGGTAGGTGCGGCAGGTCTCGCAGTCGCACTCGGCGTCGAGCGGCTCGGTGGAGCCCTTGAGCGCGGCGCCGCGCACGTTGATCCGGCCGGTCGGGAGCCAGGCGGTGCCGTGCCGCCCGTTGCGGGTGGCGGCCACGCAGTCGAACAGGTCCACGCCTCGTGCGATCCCCTCGAGCAGGTCGGCCGGGAAACCGACACCCATAAGATAACGGGGCATCTCGCGGGGCAGGACCGGCTCGAGGGTCTCGAGCACGCGGTGCATCACGGGCTTGGGCTCGCCGACCGACAGGCCGCCCACCGCGATGCCGGTCCACGGCCCCCGCGCCAGCGTCCCTTCGAGCGAGCGCAGCCGCAGGTCGTCATGGGTGCCGCCCTGCACGATGGGCCAGAGCGTCTGGCGCCCATCGGCCAGCTCGCGGTGGCGCCGGACGCAGCGGTCGAGCCAGCGAAGCGTGCGCTCCATGCCCTCGCCGGCCAGCTCGCGGGGCGCCTGACCCGGCACCACGTGGTCGAACGCCATGGCGATGTCGGCGCCGAGCGCCGACTGGATCTCCATGGCGCGCTCGGGCGTCAGCGTGCGGTACGTGCCGTCCACGTGGCTCTGGAACTCCACGCCATGCTCGTCGATCCGCCGGAGGCCTTCGAGCGAGAACACCTGGAAGCCCCCCGAGTCGGTGAGCATCGGACGGGGCCAGGTGGTGAAGCGGTGAAGGCCGCCCATCGCCTGGATCACGGCCTCGCCCGGGCGGAGGTGCAGGTGGTAGGTGTTGCCGAGGATGATCTGCGCGCGGGTACCGGCGACGTCGGCGGCGCTGAGCCCGCGGACGACGCCGTGCGTGCCGACCGGCATGAAGGCGGGCGTCTCGACGGTGCCGTGGGGGAGCGTGAGGGTGCCGGCGCGGGCGGCGCCGTCCCGGGCGTCGAGGCGAAACTCGAACATCAGCGCGCGGAGCTGAAGGGGCTGGCGCTCGGGATGAAGAGCAGACCGACCGACGCCCTCACCGCGCGCCCGCGCCGCCGGCCGCGGCCAGCGCGCGGTCGATCTGGCGCCGGTGCACCAGGTCGTGGCCGCCCATCAGCCGAAGCAGGAGATCGAGGCTCTCGGGCCCGCGCTCCGCGTGGAGGCCGACCCGCGCCCGCTGGTCGCGCGTGAGCGAGCGCCACACGCGGAGGTTCGCGGTGCGCATGCCTCGGAGCTGGCCCATGGCCACCTCGAGCGGCACGTGGACGTAGTCCAGCGCTCGGGCCCACGCGTCCTGGTCGTAGCCCTGAATCGCCGGGCGGTCCACCGTCAGGATCTGGCGGGTGCGCCACGCCGCCACCACATCCGAATCGGCGAGGTGCTGGACGACCTCGATCGCCGACCACTTCCCGGGCGCCTCGGGCCGGCGGAGAACGGTCTCGTCCAGGCCCGCGGTGCGCCGCGCGATCCACTCTACCTGCTCCGCCATCACCTCGAGCGGGTCGCGGTCGCCCAGCACCGCGAGCAGCGCCTGGACGTACGCCACCGCGGCCGCGGCGGCATCCCCGGCGGGGTTGGCGAAGGTCATGCGCCGCTCCGGGTCAGAGAATCACCATGGCGTCGCCGTAGGAGTAGAACCGATACCGCTTGCTCACGGCATGGGCGTACGCCGCCATGGCGAGCTCGTGGCCGGCGAACGCGCTCACCAGCATGAGCAGGGTCGAGCGGGGCAGGTGGAAGTTGGTGAGCAGCCGATCGACCACGCGGAACGAGTAGCCCGGCGTGATCAGGAGCCGGGTCTCGGCGGCGCCGGCGCGCACGGTGCCATCGGGCTGGGCCGCACTCTCGAGCGCGCGGACCACCGTCGTGCCCACCGCCCACACGCGGCCGCCCCGTTCCCGAACCAGCTCGACCAGCCCGGCAAGCCGCGGCGAGATCTCGTAGCGCTCGGGATGCATCGGGTGCTGCCGGGGGTCGTCCACGTCGACCGGCTTGAACGTGCCGGGTCCGACCTGCAGATCGAGCCCCGTCACCACCACGCCTTTCGCCGACAGGGCATCGAGCAGGGCCGTGGTGAAGTGGAGCCCGGCGGTCGGCGCGGCCACGCTGCCCTCGGTCCGGGCGTAGACCGTCTGGTAGCGCTCTTCGTCGGCGTCGGTGGGGTCGCGGGTGATGTAGGGAGGGAGCGGCAGCCGCCCGAAGCGCGCGATGGCGTCGTCCGCGGTGGCGCCGACGAATTGCACCCGCCGGTTTCCGTCCTGCAGCACCTCGAGCGTCTCGATCGCCACGCCGTCGCCCAGCCACACCCGCCGGCCCGGCTGCAGCGCGCTGCCCGGCCGCCCCAACGCAATCCAGCTCTGGTCCGTGGCGGGATGAATCAGCAGCACTTCGGCCGGTGCGCCCGACGCACGGGTGCCGAGGAAACGGGCGTGCCGGACGCGCGTGGTGTTCAGCACGAGCAGATCGCCCGCGGGGATGAGCGACGGCAGGTGGGAAAACCACGTGTCCACCAGGATGCCGCCCTGCACCGACCGGGCGTCGCCGGGAAGCATGGCGGGCTGGCGGAAGCTGTCGATGGCGCGCCGGCCGGCCCGAGGGCCCTGTGCGCCCGCGCGGCGGTCCGCGCCCGCGACGCGCCGGTCGGCCCGCAGCACCATGAGCATGCGGCTGGCAGCTCGATCGGCCAGCGGCTCCTGGGCTACGAGCTCGGGAGGCAGCTCGTAGTCGAAGTCGCCGGTGCGGAGCATCTCAACCGTCAAAGATGCTCGCCTGGGGGCCGGCCGGCGGGGTCAGGCCGAAACGGCGGTACGCCAATGCGGTGGCGCAGCGCCCGCGCGGCGTCCGCTCGAGGAAGCCCTGCTGGATGAGGTACGGCTCGTACACGTCCTGGAGCGTGCCGGCGTCCTCGCCCACCGCGACGGCGACCGTGCCGAGCCCAACCGGCCCGCCGCCGAACTTCTCGATGATGGTCGTGAGGATCCGGGTATCCATGTCGTCGAGCCCGAACTCGTCGACGTTGAGCCGGCCCAGGGCGGCGTCGGCCACCGCGGAAGTGATGCGGCCGTCCGCCTTGACCTGGGCGTAGTCGCGCACCCGGCGGAGCAGCCGGTTGGCCACGCGCGGCGTGCCCCGGCTTCGCCGGGCGATCTCGGCGGCGCCGGCCTCGTCCATCGGCACCCGGAGAATCGCGGCCGAGCGGGTGACGATCTGCTGCAGCTCGTCGGCCGGGTAGAAGCCGAGCCGTTCGACCAGGCCGAAGCGGGCCCGCATGGGCGGGGTCAGCAGGCCGAACCGCGTCGTGGCGCCGATCAGGGTGAACCGCTCGAGGCTCATCGGAATCGTCTGGGCGTTGGGCCCCTCGGCGATCCGGACGTCGACCCGGAAGTCCTCCATCGCGGGATAGAGGAACTCCTCCAGCGCCGGCTTCATGCGGTGGATCTCGTCGATGAAGAGCATGTCGCCGGGCCCGAGCGAGGTCAGCAGGCCGACCAGGTCGCCGGGCTTCTCGAGTACCGGCCCGGACGAGGTGCGGAGCTGGACGCCCATCTCGCGCGCCATGAGCATCGCGAGCGTGGTCTTGCCGAGACCGGGCGGGCCGAAGAACAGCGTATGATCGAGCGTCTCGCGACGTCCCTTGGCCGCGTCGATCGCGATCTGCAGCGAGCTCTTCACCTGGCTCTGGCCGACGAACTCGTCCAGCCGCGAGGGCCGGAGCGCGGCGTCGGCGCCGGTCTCGTCGGGGAGGGCTTCCGGGGTGGTGACCTGCAGCTTGTTCATGCGATTCGATTCAATGGGAACTCGTTGCCGGCGGGTAGCGCCGGCTACTCCTTGAGGCGGGCGTTCCACCGCACGGGCCGCTCGCCGGGGGTGATGATGTGCCACGCGCCGCAGTGCATGCACCGATCGGTGGTGCTGGTGGTGTCCGCGGGGACGAGCCTCCGGTTGGTGGTGCCACAGCGGGTGCAGTTCCACTCGGCGGTCACGGCGGGCACGCTCATCACGTCAGCGCCCTCCCCGGGCGGCGGCGAGCCGCTGGAGGGCGCGCCGGATCAGTTGTGAGGTCTCGCTCGGCGCGCCATCGGCCAGGGCCGCGCGAACGGCCTCGTCGGCGGCGCCCGGCCCGTACCCGAGCCCGACCAGCGCCTGCACGGCGTCGTCGCCGCCCGGCGCGCGGGGCGCGGGAGTCTGGAGCGAGATGTCGCCGAACTTGTCCTGCAGCTCGAGCACCAGCCGCTCGGCCTTCTTGCGGCCCACGCCGCTGACGGAGCTGAGCGCGGCCAGGTCGCGCGCCAGAATGCTGCGTACCGTCCGCTCCGCGCCCAGCGCGGAGAGCAGCGCGAGCGCGAGCTTGGGCCCGAAGCCGCTCGCGCCGAGCAGCCGCTGAAACACCATCCGCTCGGCGGCGCGGTCGAACCCGAACAGCGACCACCCGTCCTCCTTCACCACCAGCTCGGTGAAGAGGCTCACGCGGCCGCCCGGCGGCGGCAGCCGCTCGGCGACACCCGCCGGCACCGCCACGGCGTATCCCACGCCGCCGTCGGTCTCCACCACGATGGTGTCGCCGGTGCGTTCGGCCAGTACCCCGGTCACCCGGGCGATCACGTGGCTCCCGTGACGCGGCGGAAGAACGCGGCGCGCCGGGTCGAGATGAGCAGGTGGGTCAGTGCCACGGCGACGCCGTCGGCCGCGTCGGCCGGCTCGGGCGGCGTCCGGAGCCGGAGCAGCTGCGCCACCATGTATCCCACCTGCGACTTGAGCGCCGCGCCGCGGCCCACGACGGTCTTCTTGACCTGCGCCGGCGAATATTCCGCCACGGCCACGCCCGCCTCTTCCCCGGCCAGCAGGATGACACCACGCGCGTGGCTCAACACCACGGTGGTGCGGACGTTCTTGCCGTAGAACGCGGTCTCCACCGCCATCGCGTCGGGGAGGTGCCGGGAGAGCAGCGCGCTGGTGCCGTCGTGAAGCACGCGAAGGCGGGCGGGCAACGCGTCGCGCGCCGTGGTGGTCAGGGTGCCGCACTCGACCAGCCGGGGAGGCGACCCCGCGCCGCCCTCGACGACGCCGTACCCGAGGATGGCCGTGCCCGGATCGATGCCCAGCACCTTCACCGGTTGGCTCTCAGGCCTCGGCCTCCGCCAGCTGCGCGGCGTCGATATCGAAGTTGGACGACACGCGGGAAACGTCGTCCAGCTCCTCGAGCGTCTCCATGAGCTTGAGGATGCGGTCGGCGTCGGCGCCCTCGACCTTGACGGTGTTCTTGGGCACCATGGTGAGCTCGGCGGAATCGATCGTGATCCCCTTGGCGCGGAGCGCCTCCTGAACCGCGTGGAAGTCGGCCGGCGCGGTGGTCACGAGGTACTGGTCCCCTTCGCGGGTGAAATCCTCGGCCCCGGCCTCGAGGGCCGCCTCGAGCGTGGAGTCCTCGCCGTGCCTCGAGGCGTCGAGGTAGATCTGGCCCTTGCGGTCGAACATCCAGGCGACCGAGTTCGTCGCGCCGAGGTTGCCGCCGTTCCGGCTGAACGCGTGCCGGATCTCGGCCACGGTGCGGTTCGGGTTGTCGGTGGTGGCCTCGATGAAGATCGCGGCCCCGCCGGGCCCGTACCCCTCGTAGGTCAGCTCCTGGTAGGTCTCGCCCTCCAGCTCGCCGGTGCCCTTCTTGATGGCCCGCTCGATGTTCTCCTTGGGCATGTTCACGGCCCGCGCGTCGTCCACCGCGAGCCGGAGCCGGGGGTTGCCACCGGGGTCGCCGCCGCCCGCCCGAGCAGCGACGGTGATCTCGCGGATGATCTTGGTCCAGGCGGAGGCGCGGCGGGAATCGGTCACCGCCTTCTTCCGCTTGATCTGCTTCCATTTGCTGTGGCCGGCCATGGCCGAACTCCTTGAGGCGGGCGAGGTTGATCGCCGGAAACATAAGCGCGACAGCCGCTTGCGGCAAACCGCCGACCTTGACCCTGAGGGGCCCGGCCGCTACTCTCCCCGGCCTATGATCCCCGTAAAAATCCGGGTTCTCGTCCTCTGCGCCGCCCTCGCGGCGTGCGGCGACAAGGGACCCAAGACCATCGCGGTCCGCGATGCCCTGCCCAACCTTCCGCTGCCGCCCGGCGGCACGTTCGTGAACCGGTCGGGCAGCCCCGAGGCGCTGCAGGTGACCCTGCGCACGCCGGTGAGCGTGGATAACGTGACCGCCTATTATCGCGAGGTGTTCAAAAAGGGCGGCTGGCGGCTGGTGAACGACGCGCGTGACCCCGAAGGCGCCACCGTGCTCTTCGCCGAGCGCGACGGCCCGCCGATGTGGGTTCGGATCTGGGATGGTGGCGCGGGGAAGGGCACGATGGTCGAGCTCAGCGGCGCCAAGGTCCCTCACCGGGACAGCGTGAAGGCCAAGCCGGCCTCGTAGTCCGGATCAGGCGGGGTCCAGCATGTCCTCGAAGCGGAGGATGCGCGGACGAAAGTACAGGTCCACGAATCCCGTGGGGCCGTTCCGGTTCTTGGCGACGATGAGCTCCGTCGCCCCCTCCACGCCCTGGGCCGGCCGGTACATCTCCTCCCGATAAATCGCCAGAATTACATCCGCGCTCTGCTTGATAGCGCCGAGCGCCCCGAGGTCGTCCACGGTGGGCCGCGGGTCGGCGCGGTCGCGGCGGAGGCCGGGCAGCTGCGCCAGCGCGACCACGGCGAGGTTGCGCTCGATTGCGAGCGCCTTGAGCGCCCGCACCGCGAGGGCTATGCGCTCGTCGAGACGCGCCGCCGGCCGCGGCGCCGGGGTGAGCTGCAGCGAATCCACCACGACGAGCGCCCGTCCGGGCACCTGCTCGAGCGAGGCGGTGACCTCCTCGAACCGCTCGCCCGCGAGCGGGCGGAGCAGCAGCGGGGTGTCGCGGAGCCGCACCGCCGCGGCGCCCACCGCCGCCCGCGAGGCTGGATCGAGCCGGCCCTGGCGCAAGTCGTCGACGGCCGCGCCGCCTTCGATGGCGAGCGCGCGCTCGAGCACGCGCTCCGGGCTCATCTCGCCCGAAAGCAGCAGCGTCGGCACCTCGGCCCGGGCCGCGCGGATGGCCATCGCGAGGGCGAGCGACGATTTGCCGCTTCCCACGTCGCCGCAGAGCACGACGAGATCCTGCCGGCGGAAGCCGCCGCCCAGCACCCGGTCGAGCGAGGGAAACCCGCTCGGCACCGAGTCGGGCGAGGTGCCGCCGGGGGCGACCGCGTCGATCCGGGCGACCAGCGACTCGAGCGTGGTCTCCGGCGTGTGCCGCACTCAGCGCTCGGCGCGGAGGCTCGCGCGCGCGGCCCGGGCGGCCTGGGCCAGGGCGTCGCCCGCGTCCGCGCCGCCCGCCTCCCGCGCGGGCGCGACGAGCTGACTCAGCACCTGCGCCGCCGTCTCGGGGCGAGCCTCCCGGAGCTGGTTCACCGCGGCGACGAGCGCGCGGCGAAGCGGCGGCGGCACGGTGAGACTCGAGAGCCGCTGCTCCAGCGCCTGCAGCCGGCGGCGGTGGGCGCGCTCAGCCGGCGGCGGGTCGCTCAGCAGATCCTGCGCGACGCGCACGGTGAGCCAGAGCGCGAAGATTCCCTCCCGCCGTGGCCCGCGCGCGGTCTGCGGGAGCACGCCGAGCAGCGCGGTGGCGGCCGGGTCCCAGCCGCTCACGCCAGCGTCCGCGTCAGCGTGCTGAAGACCATGTCCGGCTGGATCTCGCGCATGCAGAGGTGGTGCTCGAGCGGACAGGCCTCGCTGCCGTGACTGCTGCACGGGCGGCAGGGCAGGTTCCGCTCGACCACGCTCGCGTGCGCGTTGTAGGGGAAGAAGCCGAACTGCCGCACCGTCGGACCGAACAGGGCAACGACCGGCGTGCCGACGCCGGTCGCCATGTGCATCACGCCGGTGTCGCCCGAGATGAGAGCGGCCGAGCGCTTGAGCACCGCCCCGGTCTCCTGCAGGCTCAGCTCGCCGGCGGCGCTCGCGACCTGGGTGCCGCCGCGCGCGGCGATCTCCGCGCCCATCGCCGAATCCTCCGGCCCGCCGAGGGCGACGATATCCGCGCCGGTGTGGACGATCTGCCGGACCAGCTTGATCCAGTGCGGGACCGGCCAGCGCTTGGTGGCGTGGGCCGCGCCCGGCCCGATGGCCACCAGCGGACGCTTGGTGCCCACGCCCGCCCGGGAGAGCCAGGACCCCGCCTTCTCCTCGGCTGCCGGGTTGAGGAAGAGCTCCGGCGGGCCGCCGTCGGGCGCGACGTCGAGGTCGGCGGCGGCCTCGAAGTAGCGCTCGGCCACCGGGACGTGCTCCGAGTAGGCGTTGTGCTTGAAGCGGATGAGCAGCTCGCGCGCCAGGCGCCGGTGCGAGTAGCCCGACCACGGCCCGCGGGCGAGCAGCCGGAGCGGGGTGGTGCGACCGCCGCCCTGGAGATCGAGGATGTGCGTGTACTTCACCGTGCGGATCTGGGCCGCGACCCCCCGGATGGTGTCCTGGGGCGCGATGCCGAACACCTCGGTGACGTTGGGGTTGTCGCTCACCAGCGGGACGTACTGCCGCTTGGTGAGAAACGTGACCCGCGCGCCGGGCCACTTGGTCCGGATCGCGCGCAGCAACGGCGTCGTCAGCAGGATGTCGCCGATCGAACCGAACCGGACTACGAGGATGTCGGGGGAGAGAAAAATGCTGTAACTCACAAGGGGGTAATGTAGGGGTCGCAAAACAAGACGGAAGGCGGAGAGGACGGAGAAGACGGAGAGGACGGAGGGGATCGGACGGAGAGGAGGCTCGAACCTTTCCGTCTCCTCTCCGTCCTCTCCGCCCTCTCCGCCTCTCCACCGTTCCCGGCCCTGTATATTCCCCCCATGCCCCGCCCCAAAAGCATCCTGTGGGTGGACGACGAGGTCGAGAGCCTCACGTCCCATGTCCTGTTTCTGGAGGAACAGGGCTTCGCGGTGGAGACCACCCCCCACGGCGACGACGCCCTGGTGCTGCTGCAGCGGCAGCCGTACGGGGTGGTCCTGCTCGACGAACAGATGCCCGGCCGCCGGGGGCTCGAGCTGTTCCAGGCCATCCGTGCCATCGACCACGGGATGCCGGTCGTCATGGTGACGAAGAGCGAGGAGACGGAGACGCTCAAGGACGCGATCGGCGCAGACATCTCCGACTACCTGATCAAGCCCGTCAACCCGCGCCAGATCCTCTCGGTGGTGACCCGGCTGCTCGACGGCGACCGCATCCGGCAGCAGCGGTTGTCCCGCGACTTCGCCACCCGCTTCCGGGAGCTCGAGGCGCGGCGCGCGGGGCCGCTGGCCTGGC
The DNA here is from genome assembly GCA_025928645.1 of Gemmatimonadales bacterium. Taxonomy (GTDB): domain Bacteria; phylum Gemmatimonadota; class Gemmatimonadetes; order Gemmatimonadales; family GWC2-71-9; genus CAVVWJ01. The sequence goes on along the minus strand of JAICJD010000008.1, from coordinate 14,073 downwards.
GCGAGTGGGTGGAGCTCGTGGCGGAGCTGGCCGAATGGGAGGTGCGGCTGGGCCAGGCGGACGAGCCCGGCCTGCAGGACGCGCTCCGGACGCTGCAGGAAAGCCTGCGGCAGGACTTCGCCCGCTATCTGCAGCGCAACTACGCCCGCTGGCTGCACGACGGCGACAGCGACCGCCCCCCGCTCTCGGTGGACATCGGCGCCGAGTTCCTCCGTCCCGTGCTCGACATGCACCGGCGGGTGCTGCTCGTGGTGGTGGATTGCCTCCGGCTCGACCAATGGGCCATGATCCGGCCGCTCATCAGCGCCCGGTTCGACATCGAGACGGCGCACTACTTCTCGATCCTGCCGACGGCGACGCCGTTCGCCCGGAACGCGATCTTCAGCGGCCTGTTCCCGGCGGAGATCAAGGCGCGCTACCCGCAATGGTGGATCGACAGCGAGGAAGCGAGCCTCAACGCCCACGAGGCCGAGTTCCTGACCGAGCAGCTCCGCGATCTCACGGGGCGCGCGGTGCCGGTGCACTACGAGAAGGTGTTCACCGCAGCGGATGGAGACAGCCTGCTCAAGCGGCTGCCGGCGCACCTGGCGCAGGACGGCGTGACGGCGCTGGTCTTCAGCTTCATCGACCAGCTCACCCATGGCCGGACCGAGAACTCGACCCTGTTCGAGGTGGCGCGGGACACGCCGGCGCTCCGCAACCTCACCCGCACCTGGTTCGAGCGCTCGCCGCTGTGGGACGCGCTCAGGGAGGCCGAGCGCCGCGGCGTGCCGGTCCTGCTCACGACCGACCACGGCTCGATCCACTGCCACACGCCGGCCACGGTGTACGCCAAGCGCGACACGACCTCGAACCTGCGCTACAAATTCGGCGACGACCTGCGGGCACAGGAGGCCGACGCGGCGCTGGTGGTGGACGATCTGCCGAGCTTCGGCCTGCCCGCGCGGAGCCCCGGCACCCGGCTCCTGCTCGCCACCGGCGACCGGTTCTTCGTCTATCCGACCAAGCTGCGGGAATACCAGGCGCGCTATCGGGGCGCGTTCCTCCACGGCGGCGTCTCGCCGGAGGAGGTCATTCTTCCGATCGCCCTGCTCACGCCGCGGCACGGCTGACGTGCGCGTCGAGCTGCGGCTGCTCCAGCAGGTCAAGCCTTACCGCGGCCTGCTCGCCCTGGGCCTCGCCACCACCGCGCTCGCCTCGCTGCTCGACGGCTTCACGCTGGTCATCCTGATCCCGCTGCTCAAGCACCTGTTCGGCACCAGCGGGGCGCTCCACGCGGGGTCCACCCGGCTCGAGGCCTGGGTCACCCGGCTGACCGAGCCCCTGGTGGCCGGCCTCACGCCGGGCGCCGCCGCCGGGCGGCTGGTGGTGCTGCTCGCGCTGGGCCTGCTGCTTAAGAACGCGCTGAGCTACGCCTCCAGCCAGATCTCGGTGGGGGTGCAGGAAGGGCTGGTCCGCGATCTCCGCACCCGCATCTTCGATCACCTGCTCTCGCTCGACCTGAACTACTTCCAGCGCACCCGGGCCGGACAGCTCATCTCGTACATCGTCACCGAGGTGGATCAGACCAAGACGGTGATCACCGCCTCGCTGCTCTCGCTGTTCCAGAATATCGTCGTCGTGACCATCACGCTCGCGGTGCTGAGCCAGATCTCGCTCCGGCTCACGCTGCTCACCCTCGCCTGCGTGCCGGCGATGGTGTACCTGCTGCAGTCGCTGCTCAAGCGGCTCCGGCGCCACGCGCGGGCGCGGGCCAAGGAACGCGGGGAGGTCACGGCCACGCTCACCGAGCGGATCGGGGCCGTGCGGCTCATCCGGGCCTACGGCGAGGAGGCGCGCGAGAGCGCCCGCTTCGCGGCCCAGGCCAACCGCTACCGCAAGCAGGTCGTCCGCACCCAGCGGTACTCCTCGCTCACGAGCCCGCTCACCGAGGTGTTCTCGGGCTTTCTCGTCATCCTCATCATCTGGGCCGGCACCCGTCCCGCGCTGATCGGTCTCGGCGGGCCGCTCGCGCCCGAGACGATCATCGTGTTCCTGATCGCCGCGCTCAAGCTCACCTCGCCGCTCAAGACGATCAGCTCGTTCCCGGCGGTCATGGCCGTGACCCTCGCCAGCGCGGAGCGGGTGTTCGAGCTGCTCGACGAGCCCGCTACCGAGGGCGACCGTCCGGGGGAAGGCGAGGCGCGGTTCGAGCGCGAGATCGTGTTCGACCGGGTGAGCTTCCGTTACGGCGACGGCGAGCCGGTTCTGCGCGATGTGTCCTTCTCGCTGCCGAAGGGGCGGGTGGTTGCCCTGGTGGGGCCCAGCGGGGCGGGGAAGACCACCTTGGCCGACCTGCTGCCCCGGTTCCACGACCCTACCGCGGGCGTGATCACGATGGACGGGGTACCGCTCACCCGGCTCACCCGGCGGTCGGTGCGCGCGCTGCTCGGCGTCGTGAGCCAGGATACGGTGCTGCTCAACGACACCGTGCAGGCCAACATCGCCTACGGCTCGCCCGGCGCCACGCGCGACCAGGTCGAGGCGGCCGCGCGTGCCGCCAACGCCGATTTGTTCATCGCCCAGCTGCCGCAGGGCTACGAGACCCTGCTGGGCGAGCGGGGCACGCGTTTGTCCGGGGGCCAGCGCCAGCGGATCGCGATCGCCCGCGCGCTGCTCCGCGACCCGCCGATCCTGATCCTGGACGAGGCCACCAGCGCGCTCGATACCGAGTCCGAGCGCCTGGTCCAGCAGGCGATCGACCGGCTCATGGCCGATCGCACGGTGCTGGTGATCGCGCACCGGCTGGCCACCGTACGGGACGCCGACGAGATCGTGGTGCTCGACGAGGGCCGCGTGGTCCAGCAGGGTACGCACGAGCAGCTGTTCCGGGCGGGCGGGCTGTATCGCCGGCTCTACGATCTGCAGTTCCGCGACGACGAACCGGTGCTCGCGGTGGAGTACTGAGCGCGGGTTGTCATCGCGAACCCATTCGCTACTTTCGTCCTGTGTCCAGCCACTTTCCCGAGACCCGGGTGCTCCTCGTCGGGTCGTTCGATGATTCCCTCCATGCCCATGCCGGTCTGCGCCGCCGTGCGCTCGAGCGGCTCGGCTGCCGGGTCGCCACCGTCAACCTGATCGGCACCGGCGGCTGGCTCAGCCGCCTCCGGCGCGTGGGACTGCACGACCGCCTCGCCCGCGCGATCGCCGGGAGCACGCCGGCGCTCGTGCTGGTGCTCGAGGGCACCCAGGTTGATGCGGCGATGGTGGCCTCGCTCCGGCAGGGCGCCCCGACGACGTGGGTGAACTGGTTCTGCGATGCGCGGCGGGCGCCCGAGGACATCCTGCCCTTCGCGGCGGCCTACGATGCCGTCTTCGTCGCCGATCATGCCACGGTCGAGGCTCTCGACGTGGCCGGCAATCCTCCCGTGCACTATCTCCCCGCGGGCTGCGATCCCTCGATCCACCGGCCCATGCGCGCGCGCGACCGCTACCGCGCCAACGTCGTATTCGCCGGGACGGCCACGCCCTATCGCGAGCGCCAGCTGTACGAGCTGGTAGAGTTCGGCCTCGCCGTGTGGGGCCCCGGCTGGCGGCGGACGCGACTTCGAGACTACTGCCGCGGCGAGCTGCTGGGCCACCAGGACTACATCCGCGCGTATGCCGGCGCCTCGGTGGCGGTGAACGTGGCGTGCAGCGACGAGAATGCGGCGGGCGGGCACGATCCGGGCGCGAGCCGGCGCCTGTTCGAGCTGGCGGCCATCGGCGTGCCCCAGGTGATCGAGGATCATCCGGACACGCAGCGCCACTTTCGCGAGGGCTCCGAGCTCCTCGTGGCGCGTTCGCCCGCGGAATTGCGAACGCTCACAGCCGAGGCGCTGCACGATCGGGCATGGGCGGAGCAGGTGGCGGCAGGCGCCCGGCAGCGCGCGCTCAGCGAGCATACCTACATGCACCGCCTTGCCGTCCTGCTGCAGACCGTGATGGGACGGGTGCCGGCGCTCGCGGCGGGGTGAGATGGGGCAGGGCGCTCATCATCCCGAGCGAAGCGAGGGACCCGCTCATCCGGTTCGGAGCTCCACGCGATCGCGCGAGCTGACGGGGCAGGTCCCTCGCTTCGCCCGGGATGAGGCACGCTGCGCGGCACGTCGCGCTTCACTCCCCGACCGTCCTGCCCGCGGGCAGCACTCCCGTCGCCAGGTAGGCCCGCACCACCCGCACGTACTCCCCGGCCATGACGTGGTGGGTAAAATGCCGCTCGACCCAGGCGCGGCAGGCCGAGGGATCGATGCCATCGATCGAGGCGCGGAGGCTCACCAGCTCGTCCAGCGTGTCGCCCAGGGCGCCGACCGAGGGTGCCACCACCTCGGGCAGCGCGCCCCGGCGCGTGCCGAGCACGGGCGTGCCGCTGACCATCGCCTCGATCAGCGTGAGGCCGAACGGCTCGTCCCACAGGGCCGGCATCCAGAGGCACGCGGCCTCCGCCAGGAGCTCCGCCTTTCTCGCCCCACCCACCTTGCCGACGTAGCGCACCGACCGCCGGAGGCTCGGCCGCCACCCGCCGGCGAGCACCAGCCGGCGTCCCGCGCGCCGGGTGCCTTCGAGGGCCCAGCGATAGCCCTTGACCTGGTGAAGCCGGCCGAGAAACAGGTCGTGGTCGCCCTTGGCCGGGTTGAACCGGAACTCGGCCGGATCGATCCCGTTGTACACGAACGCGGTGGCGCCATGGCGAGCCGCGTGGTCGCGGCTCAGGAAGAGCGTGTTGGGCGCACTCCGGGTCCCCGGCGGCCGGTTGCCGTGCAGGCTCCGGATCCACGGCAGCTCGGCTGGTCCGGCGATCGGCGCAAAGGCGAGCAGGACCTCCGCGCCGCGGGGCAGCCACGGGCGCAGGTCGATCGGCGGGTCCGGCGGGCGCCGCGCCGGCACCTCGACAACCGTGGCCTCCGGCACGCTCGAGCCCGGGTGAGCGAGCAGCGTCACCCGGTGCCCGGCCGCCGCGAGGCCGCGCGCGAGATAGACGACGATCCGCTGGGTGCCGCCGTACTTCGTGACCGGCAGGCGGTCGCGCGCGTAGAGGGCGACGTGCATGGCGGGTGGAATCTATGCATCTTCCTCCGCCCGATGACCATGCGCGTTCTGCAGGTGCTGCACCAGGGCGGCGGCGCCGGCTCGGTGACCTCCACGCTGCACCTCTCGCTCGGCCTCGCGCGCGCGGGCGTGGACCTCCGCTTTGCCTGTCCACCCGACTCCGAGGTCGAGCACCAGGCGCGCGCCGGCGGCCTCGAGGTGCTCCCGCTCGCGCTCGCGCCCCGCGCGCGCCGACGGAACGCGGGCGCGCTCGCCGCGCTGCTCGAGCGTCATCCGTGCGACCTCGTCAACTCGCAGAGCGCGCGCGACCGCCAGGCGCTGACACTGCTCGCCTGGCTCGGCCGGCTCGGGCCGCCGCTGGTGCTCACCCGCCGGCAGATGCCGCGCACGCTCTTCGCGGAGACCTGGCTCGCCGCCCGGGCCGCCGCGCGCGTCGTCGCGGTGAGCGAGGCGGTGGCCGCGGCGCTGGCGCGGAAGGGGACGCCCCGGCGCAAGCTCGCCGTCATCCCCAACGGGCTGGTGCTCGAGCGGGTGGACCCCGCACCGGACGCCGGGTCCGTGGCCGGCTGGCGCGAGCGGATCGGCTGGCGGGCCGACCAGCGGACGGTGGGGATCGTCGCGCGGCCCAAAGACCAGGCGATCGTGCTGCGGGCGCTCCCGCGGGTCCGCACGCCGGTGCGGCTGGTACTGGCCGGCGTCGGGGCGGACCACCCGCTGGCGCACCTCGTCCGGTCGGTGGCCCCGCCGCACGCCGCGGTCGCGCTGCCGTTCACGCCGGACGTCCGGCCGCTGTACGAGCTGCTCGACCTCGTGCTGCTGCCGTCGCGGAGCGAGGGCTTGTCGCAGTCGCTGCTCGAGGCCATGGCGCTCGGCAAGCCCGTGATCGCCTCCGCGGCCGCGGGCAATCTCGACGTGGTGACGCACGGCGCCGACGGGCTGCTCGTTCGCCCGCTCGATCCGGCCGACTGGGCGGCGGGGATCGATCGCGTCCTCACGGAGCCCGGGCTGGCCGCCCGCCTCGGCGCATGCGCCCGGGACACCGCGCGCGAGCGCTTCTCGCTCGAGCGGACCGTGGAGCGCACGCGCGAGCTCTATCGGACGGTGCTCGCCGGCCGGCTTGCTCCCCCGGCGCATCCGGGTTGAGATTGTCTCACGCCACTCCCTGCCGCAGGAGTCTCCGTGGTCCTGGTGTCCGGGTTCACCATCGTACGGAACGCGATCAAGCTGGACTTTCCCGTAGAGGCCAGCATCCGCTCGATCCTTCCCGTGTGCGACGAGCTGGTGGTGAACGTGGGCCGGTCCGAGGACGAGACGCTGGCGCTGGTCCGGAGCATCGGCGATCCCAAGATCCGCATCGTCGAGACCGAATGGGACACGTCGCGCCGCAACAGCGTGCTCGGCGACGAGACACTGCGGGCGATGCGCGCCTGCCGGCATCCGTGGGGGATCTACATCCAGGCCGACGAGGTGCTGCACGAGCGCGGCGCCGAGGAGCTGGCCGCCGCCATCCAGCGCCACGACGGCGACCCCAGGGTAGAGGGCCTGCTGGTCCGCTACGTTCACTTCTACGGCGGCTTCGATACCGTGGCGACGCACCGGCGCTGGTACCGGCGCGAGGTGCGTGCGGTCCGGCTCGATCCCGCGCTCGACATCCGCCCCTACCAGGGCGCGCAGGGGTTCCGCGTCGGTCCGGAGCACCGGAAGATCCGCGCGCGGCTCACGGCCGCCGAGATGTTCCACTACGGATGGGCTCGCCCGGCGCAGGCGCTCAGGGAAAAGCGCGAGCTGGGCAGGACGATGTACCCGTGGCGCGACGCGGACGAACGGAAGCCGCTGCTGGCGTGGGTGCCGGGCATTCGCGCGTTCACGGGCACGCACCCCGCCGTGGCGCAGCGGTGGATCGCGCCGCGCCGGCTCGATCCCGAGCGGGTGATCGCGCCGCGGCGGTTCCGCTGGGGATTTCTCCGCTATTACATCTCGGGGGCGATCGAGCGGATGACCGGCGTCCGGGTGTTCGAGTTCCGCAACTACACGCTGGTCTGACGGGGCGTGCCGAGCTCGTACCCGCGACCCGCCAGCAGCAGCTCGAGGCGGCGGGCATAGGTATGATGGGCCAGCGCGTGCGCCCGCCCCGCCTCGGCGATCCGCCGGCGCTCGTCCGGCGCCGCGAGGTAGTGTCGCACCCGCTCGGCGGCGTCGGCCGGCGACCGGTACCAGGCGCAGTGCCGGCCGTCCTCGGCGAAGAGGTCGATGTCGGGCACGTGCGCGCCGAGAAAGAACCCGCCGCAGCCCAGGATCTTCCACATGCGGTTCGAGGCCGAGGCGCGGTCGGCATCCTGCGCGGGATGCGCGCTCGCGCCGAGCGAAACGGCCGCCCCCCGGATCACCTGCCGAAGGCGGCGCCCGTGAACCGCGCCGCCGGCCACGGGCAGATCGGGCGGCGCGTCCTCCCAGCCGGGACCGCGGAGCTGGAGCCGGCACACCGCGGCCACGGCGCGGAGCACCGAGTCGCGGTACCGGTACTGCCCCGAGCCGACGAAGCTCGCGTCGCAGCGGACGTCCGGCGGGGCGAAGGAGGCTGGCCGGTCGAGCGCGGGATCCACGCCCTGCGGCAGGAAACGAACGTCGTCGATCCCCGCCGCGCGGTACCAGTCGAGCTGGGCCAGGTAGGTGAGATACACGCGGCCGACCAGACGCCCGAGCGCGACCACCTTGGGCTTGGGCCGCGCGTCGAAGTACCAGAAGGCCGCCTCGCGGCCGAGGAGCAGGGCGCGGAGCGTCGGCTCGCCGGCCAGAATCGCGTGGCGGGTGAGCAGCACGAAGTCCGGCTCGAACCCGTCGGTCAGGCGGGCGACGATGCGAGGCGCGAGCGGCCCCGCGTAGCGGGTCCACCCGACGACGTTGACCAGCCGGCACCCGTGGCCCAGCGCGCGGACGGCCCGCGCGATCGAGGCTTCCGTCTTGCGGGCGCCGCCCGCGCCCAGCACGACCACTCGCATGCGCCAAGTATAACGATCCGATGCGCATCGCCCTTCTGACATCCGCCAACGGCTGGCGCGGCTCCGGCGTGAGCTACGCCAAGCTCGCGCGCGGGCTGCAGGAGCGGGGCCACACGGCGCACCTCGTGACCGCCGCCGACCGGCTCACGCGCAAGCTCGCGGACGAGGGGCTGGAGGTGACGCAGATCCCCGGCCGCGACACGGGCCCCCGCGAAGTCCTCGCGCTCCGGCGGGCGCTCCGGCGCCTGCGCGCGCAGGCGGTCGTGGCCGACACGCCACGCGACGTGCGGCTCTCGTTCTACGCCACGGTGCTGCAGCGGGCCCGTATCGTCTATCGCTACAACCTCAATTACCGCCGGGCCCGGACGCACCTGATGGACCGGGTGTACCTGACCCGCGTAGCCGCCTGCGTGTACCAGTCCCAGTACATCCGCGATGACGCGGTCCGCCAGGCGCCGTGGATGGCGCGGATCGCGTCGTACCACGTGCCCAACGGGTACGACACCGCGCGCTACGCGCCCCGGCCCGACGCGGCCCGCGCGTTCCGCGAACGCTACCACATCGCGCCGGACGCGTGCGTGGTGCTGAGCGCCGCCAAGCTCACCCGGCACAAGGGGCAGGAGGTCGCCATCACGGCCCTCAACCGGTTGTACCGCCAGGGGCGCGAGCTGGTCTACGTGGTATGCGGCGACGGGCACCGGGAGGGCGAGCTCACGTCGATGGCCGCGGCCTACGGACTCCCCACCGTGTTCACCGGACTGCTCGGCACGCGCGACATGATCGCCGGGTACAACGCGGCCGACCTGGTGGTGCACCCGTCGCTGCAGGAGATCTTCCCCAACGCCGTGGGCGAAGCCATGGCGTGCGCCCGACCCGTCGTCGCCGCCGATGCCGGCGGCACCGCCGAGCTGGTGGGGCGCGACGGCTCGGCCGGCGTGCTGGTGCCGCCCTCGGACGCTACCGCGCTGGCGAATGCCGTTGAGAGCCTGCTGGACGATCCGCCGCGCCTCGCTGCGCTGGGGCAATCGGCCCGGCGCCGCATCGAGTCGGAGTTCCCGTTGGAACGCATGGTCGAGGGATACGAGCGCGCGATCGGCGAGGTGATCGGCTCCCGTGGATGATCTGCGCTGGTTCGCGTCGAATCCGTACACGCTGCTGATCGTGCCGGCCCTCGCGGCCCGCGGAATCACGATCGCGACGGAGGGGGATCGGCCGGCGCGGATCGCGCTCGCGATGTCCGGCCGTACCGCCGCGGAGGCCTGGGCGTACGCCCGCCGGCGCCGGGCCCGGCTCCTGGTGTACCTCTGGGACCTGCCGCCGGTCGGCACCGGCCGCGGCCGGCCCGATCCTGTGTGGTGGATAGGCCGGACCTTCGTGCGGCTCCCCCGGCCGTGGGGCGGATATCGGCGCCTCCGCGGCTACTACAGCCGGCTCCGCTACATCTCCGCGCGCGCCGACGGCGTGTGGGTGCCGAGCGAGCTCACCGGGGAGACGGTGGCCGCGCGGTTCGGCGTGCGCTCCGAGCAGGTGCCGTACTGCTACGACTCGACCCGGTTCGTGCCGTCTGCCGCGCGCCGGGCGGCCTCGATGGGCATGCCGATGCTTCTCACGGTGTCGCGGCTTCGGCCGCACAAGAACCAGGCGGCGGTGCTCGAGGCCGCGGCCCGACTCGATCGGCCGGTGCGGGTGCGGCTGATCGGCCGGGGTCCGGACCGGGCGGCCCTGGCCGCGCTCGCCGCCCGCCTGGGCGTCGCCTGCTCGATCGACGAATCGGCCGACGATGCCGCCGTCGTGCGGGCGTACCAGGAGGCCTCGGTCGCCGTGTGCCCCAGCCGGTTCGAGGGTTTCGGTCTCACGCCGGTGGAGGCGGTGGCCTCGGGCGTGCCGGTCGTCGCCTCGGACATTCCGCCCCACCGCGAGTTCGTGGGCCGCGCCGCGCGCCTGGTGCCGCTGGACGACACGCCCGCGCTCGCCGCCGCGATCGGCGCGGCGCTCGCATCGCCGCCCGCCGATCCGGCGCTCGTGGGCGATCTCACGATTCCCGCGGCGGCCGCGCGCTTCGAGTCCACCCTGCGTTCGTTTCTGCGCTAGATTAGGGCATGCCCCCCCATCTGCTGCTGACGTACGACTTCCCGCCCATCGGCGGCGGCATCGCGCGCTGGATGGCCGAGCTCGCCAAGCGCTACCCCGCGGGCTCGCTCGTGGTATCCACCGGACAATCGAGCAACGCGTCCGAGATCGACGCCGGGTTTCCCAACCGGGTGGACCGGGTTGCCATTCCCGCCCGGCGCCTCCGGACCATCCAGGGCATCCTGCTGTGGTCGCGCCGCGTCGCGGTGCTGGCCCGCTCGACCGGCGCCGAGTTCATCTGGTGCGGCAACCTCAAGCCGGCGGCATATCCGGCGAAGTGGACCATGGAGCGCACCGGCGTCCCGTTCGGCATCCTGCTGCACGGAGGCGACCTCCTGATCCTCCAGCATCAGATCCACCAGTCGGCGATGAAGCGGAAGACGGCGGCGGCGCTGCTCGGGTCCGCCGCGGTGCTGGTGGCCAACAGCGAGTGGACCCGGGACCGGTGTCTCACGGTGCTGAGCGATCTCGAGGTCGAGGTGCCGGCCGACCGGGTGCGCGTCGTTCCGCTCGGCGCGGACCCCGGATTCTTTCGGCCCGGCATCGACACGGGCGACGTGCACCGCCGCTACGGGCTCGCGTCGGGACGCTGGATGCTCTCGGTGGCGCGGCTCACCCGCCACAAGGGGATCGACACGGCGCTCAAGGCGCTGGCGCAGCTCCGGAGCCGCTACCCCGACCTGCGCTACGCCGTGGTGGGCTCCGGGGAAGAACAGGCGGCGCTCGAGGCCGAGGCGCGGGAGCTGGGCGTGGCCGACCGGGTGCGGTTCCTGACCGAGGTGCCCGACGGCGACCTGCCCGCGCTGTACAACTGCGCCGAGCTCTACCTCGGCGTGTCACGCCTCATGGAGCAGCGGGTCGAGGGGTTCGGCATCTCGCTCACCGAGGCGTCGGCGTGCGGCGTACCCGTGATCGCGGGCCGGAGCGGCGGCATTCCCGCGGCCGTACGCGACGGCGAGACGGGGCTGCTGGTGGACGCCGAGCGAGTCGAGGCCGTGGTCGAGGCGGTGAGCCGGCTGCTCAACGATGCAGCGCTTCGCGCCCGGCTGGGGGGCGCCGGCCGGCGCGCGGTCGAGAGTCACTACAACTGGAACCGCGTCACCGCGGACCTCCGCCGCATCGGCCACGAGCTCGGCGCGCCCGCGCGGGAGGCCGCGGGGCGATGATGCATGCGCCGACCGCGGCGGTGGGTGAGGAGTACGACCGCCAGTACCGCGTGTGGGTGGAGCGTCAGGGCCCCCGCGCGCTCGATCTCGAATGGCGCATGACCCACCTCCTGTGGCGGCATCGGGCGCTGCTCCGCCGCTACCCGCCCGAGGGGAAGCGGGTGCTCGACTTCGGATGCATGGACGGCGTCTTCACCCTCAAGCTCCAGGGGCTCGGCGGCCAGGCGGTGGGCTACGACATCTCGCCGGCCGCCATCGCCCAAGCCAAGCGTTTTCGGGGTGCGGCGGCGCGTCCGGTGTTCACCACGGTGCCGCCGGGGCCGGGGCAGTTCGACCGGATCTATTGTCAGGAAGTGATCGAGCACGTCGAGGACGATTCGGCGCTGATCGGGGAGCTGGTGGGCTATCTGGCGCCGGGCGGCTCGGTCGTGGGGACGACGCCGGTTGGGAGCTACTTCTGGGACCCGGACCACAAGCGCTCGTACGACGAGGCCCTGCTCCGGCGGGCGCTCGCGCCGTGGGGCCGGGTGCGGCTGCACCGGTTCTACCGGAGCCCCCTGCGCAACTTCGTGCCCATGCGGCAGCGCGGCGCCGCCGTCTTCATCTTCGAGGTTACGCCGCCGTCTCCTCCGGCCGCACGCTGATCGCGTTGGTGGGGCACCCGAGCACGTAGGTACCCTGCAGCGGGCTCCAGGTCTGCACCGGCGTCAGCACCTCCGCCTTTCCTCTCGCATCGAGCCGGAACACCTTGGGCGCCTGCACCACGCAGGTGCCGCAGCCCACGCAGCGCTGCTCGTCCACCAGCACGCGGAGCCGGCGGGTGGGGTGCATGCCGCGCTCCACCAGATGGAGCTGATCGCCGAGGCGATCGAGCGTCTCGGCCGTGGCGCAGTAGCCGGCCTCGATCAGCTCGGGCGTCTTGTCGAACTCGAACATCGAGATGTGCTCCACCCGCGGCTGCACCAGCACCAGCGGGGGGCCGTTCCAATCGCGAAGCTGGTCCTCGATCTGGGTCTGCATCACGATCTCGAGCCCGCGAATGTACGTTGCCGCGAAGCCCTCGGTCTCGTGCGCCTGGCGGCGGATGCTGGTGGCGGCGACATTGATCGCGACGATCGGACCATTGCCCAGCATGGCCGCGAGCCGGACGGGGAGATTCTCGACCACCGCGCCGTCCACGTAGGCGCGGCCCGCGATTTCGTGGGGCGGGAAGATGCCGGGAAGCGCACACGAAGCCGCCACGGCGTCGGCCACGCGGGCATCGATCAGTCCGGGGAGGCCCCACATCACCTGCATGCCGGTGTGCAGGTCCACCGTGTTGACGAGCAGGCGGCGCTGGAGATCGCGGAAGGTCACGTCGCCGACGAGGCTCGCGATCAGCAGCTCGAGCGGCTCACGGCGGTAGAGCGCGGGGGCGAGCAGGCGGCGGAAGGCGACGTCCACCCGGGCGACCTGGAACACGTCCCGCCGGCGGACCCGCAGCGCCCGCTTCTCCATCTCGGCCGGGCTCACGCCGGCCGCCCAGGCGCCACCGATCAGCGACCCGATGCTCGATCCCACGACCAGCGTCGGCATCAGCCCACGCTCCTCGAGCGCGCGGAGCACGCCGATGTGGGCCAGGCCTTTGAGGCCGCCGCCACTGAGCACGAGGGTGAAGGATCGGTCCGGGTTCACTCGCTTGCCCCGGTTCGGGTAAGGTGCGTAACGTTCGCCCGGCCCTAAATTGCAAGAATCGTGCGCCGCGCGCCGTGAAGCTCGATGGTGCAAGCGTGTGCGCGGCTCCCGCCTCCACTGGTAACCCACGTCACGGGACGACTATGGCCTCAGCGATCCTGCGGGAGCGGCTGCGCCGGGATCGCTCCTTCCAGCTCGGGGTGGGGCTCGTGGGTCTGGTCGCCGGGGCGGCGCTGCTGGCACCGTGGCTGGCCCCCTTCGACCCCGTCTCCGGCGACCTGCGAAATGCCTACCTCCTGGGCCCTGGAGGACGGTTCCTGTTGGGCACCGATTCGCAGGGACGCGACGTCCTGAGCCGGGTGCTCTACGGGGCCCGGCTGTCGCTCGGCGTCGGTCTGATTTCGCAGGCGGTGTCCGTCACGCTGGGCGTCGGACTCGGCCTCGCGGCGGGATACTACGGGCGCTGGGTTGATGCCACCCTGATGCGGCTCGCCGACATCACGCTCGCCTTTCCCACCCTGCTGCTCCTCATCGCCGTAGCGGCCGCGGTGAAGCCTTCGCTTCCCGTGGTGTTCCTCGTGATCGGTGTCGTCGGCTGGGCTGGGATGGCGAGGCTGGTCCGAGGCCAGGTGCTGGTGATCAAGCACGCGGAATACGTCACGGCAGCCCGGGCCCTTGGCGCGGCGGATCGGCGTGTCCTTCTGCGACACCTGCTCCCCAACGTCGCCACCCAAGTGATCATCGCGGCGACGCTGGGCATCGCGGGCGCCATCATGGCGGAGGCGGCCCTCTCGTTCGTAGGCCTCGGCGCCCAGCCGCCCACTGCGAGCTGGGGCGCGATGGTGGCCGAGGGGCGCGACCTGCTCAGGGTGGCGCCGTGGGTGTCGCTGGCGCCCGGGATCGCCATCGGGGTGGCGGTGCTCGGCTTCAACCTGGTGGGCGACGCGCTTCGCGAGGCGCGCGACCCGGCACTGAGGGACTGACCCGTGTCGCTCGCCCGTCCGGCGTCTCCGTCTTCTCCGGCGTCTCCGTCCTCT
>JAICJD010000015.1 GCA_025928645.1 Gemmatimonadales bacterium | reverse complement strand
GGCCGCCTCGGTCGCGGGGGGGGGGGGGGGGGGGGGGCGCGGGGTGTATCCCCCCTCCCCCACGCCATGGGGGGATCCCCCTCAAACTGGCCCCCTTGCGTTCCGCCCTGGGTCACCCCTCGCCCAGCTCGCCCCTCATTCCTACTTCGGCACCTCGAGCTGCCAGAGCCCGCTCAGCATGTCGATTGCATAGAGCGAGCCGCCCGCGAGCTGCACGCCCCAGGTATAGGTGTCTCCGTCGCCGCCGGGCTTGAGCTCGGCGATCATCCGGCTCGACAGGTCTCCCGTGAGCTCGCCCGACACGTCGAGCGCCACTACACCGCCGTTGTAGTAGGCCATGTAGAGGACCTGGCGCTCCTCATCCATCCAGAAGTTGTGCACGCCCGCGCCCTCGAGGCGGAAGCTCGCCACCTCGACCGGGCGGCGGATGTCGGACACGTCCACCACGTGCAGATCGCCGCTCGAGGCCGATCCGACCCGGCCGGCGCCCTCCTGTCCGATGAACAGATACCGGTTCTCACCGCTCACCGGGTTGTGGAACCACCACCCGTTGTGCACGGCCGCGCCGCCCTTGACGTTGTCGTCGTCGGTGACGAGGTGGCTCACCAATTGCGGCGAGGCGGGTGAGCCACCGCTCAGCCCGTTGCCGACATCGTAGATCATCACGCCGGAGTTCCAGGCGAACACGAAGGCGAGCCCGTCGCGGACATAGGTGTCGTGAATGCCGTAGTTGGGCGGGATCGGCACCGTGGACGTGAGCGCGATCGCGGCCGGGTCGGTGATGTCGTAGATCTGGAGCTCGGTCGTGGCCGGATCGCGCGCGGCGAACACGTAACGCCGGCCCCCGATATCCGCGATCGTGGCCGTGTGAATGCCTTCGGGCACGAGAGCGCTGTCGAGCAGGGTCGGCGTGCGCGGGTCCGCCAGGCCGTAGACGAACAAGCCCGCGTTGGCGCCGAGCTCGGTGCTCACCACCAGCACCGTCCCGTCTTCGCTCACCTGAAGATCGCTCACCGTACCGATGGCGGGAATGATGATCGAGTCGGCGAGCGTCGGCGCGCCGAAGTTGTCGAGCGACCAGATCTTGACCGCGTTGCCGGGCGTACCGTTCCGGAACGAGCCGCCCCAGGTGCCGCTGTAAGCCCACGAGCCGTGCACCCAAAGGTCCGAGCTGTACCGATCGGGCACGTTGTCGCCGCCCGCCCTCACCGTGAACGCCGCCCCCGCCCCCGGCGGCGGCCCCGTGGTATCCCCGTCGGACCCGCCGCACGCGGCGAGCGCGGCGAGCACCGCGCCTGCCGCCGCCGTCAGCCACGATTCCCAGCGCCGTCGCGTCACGGCATCATCCCGCCTGGCATGACCATAGGGCCCTCCTCATCAGTGGCCGCCCCGTAGCGGCCCATCCGGGGCATCGACATTCCCGCGCTCACCCTGACCCCCAGGCTGAACGACCACACGTAGTCCCGGCCGTAGAGCCCGACGACGTCGAACAGGCCGCCGCCGACCACGGTCGCCCGGGAATACGCCATCTCCGCCAGCGGATCGATCCGCACACCCGACCTCCGGAAGGCCGCCAACTGGTAGCCGAGCGTGTGGGTGGTCCAGCGGGTAACGCCCAGGATCGAGTTCTCGAGGTGCGGCCGCAGCGTCCGGAAGCGCGAGACGCGCTCGTCCTCGGGCCGCTCCGTCCGCTCGAACCGATACTGGAGACGATGTGGCCCGGCGGTCCATGCACCTTCGGCCAGAACGCTGTGGAGCACGACGAACCCGTCTGCTTCCGAGGTCCTGGCCCACTCGACGAGGGCATAGGTCGGGTGGCCGCCGGCCGTTCCCTCCCACCGCGCCGCCGCGTGCCATTTCTCCTGGTCGGTGCCGGCCCCGCCCCGATGCTCGGGCGAGTGCACGTGCGCGTACGAGCCCGAGAGCGTCGCGCCCGGGGCCACCGTGCCGGTGAGGCGGCCGCTCCACGAATCGCCGAATCGGCCGCCGATGCGGGGCCATTGGCCCGGACGCTCTGGCTCGTCGCCATCGAACAGCCCGGCCTCTGCCGTGAGCGGCCCCACCCGGTAGGCGGCGATCGCCACCGCCCGCTCGAGGATCTGCGACAGATGATGGTTGGCGGGATATCGAAGGAACGGGCGTACCATCGGGTCGTCGCTCCCGAAGGGGGCGAAGCCTTTGCCCAGGCTGAGCGACAGGCTCGACGGGCCGTCGCGGCGCCCCAGCAGGTCGCCCGCCGAGAGGATGAGCTCGTGGAAGTAGGTGTGCGGGTGGCGCCGGTCGATGAAGCCCTCGCCCCAGTTTCCCGGGGCCAGCTCACCCTCCGGCATGGTGGCGCCTTCGAAGTTGAGCGTGCCGGTGAACCGGAGGCGCCACACCCCGCCGGCGTGCAGCATCAGCGCGGGTTGGACCACCCGCACCTCGCCGAGCGCATCGCCGCCGGGCACGGGGTCGACGTGCTCGTACGCACCCACCGCCTGGCCGCCGAGCTCGACCCAGGGCCGGGACTGGGCGACCACCCGGGCCGTCGCGATGGGCGACAGCAGCAGACCGAGCCCGAGGGCTCGGCGGATCGTCAGTCGGACTCGGCCACCGCCGCGCGCACCGGCGTCATGGAGGCGCGAAGGAAGTCCCGGTTCATTCGGGTAATCGTGTCGATGCTGATCATCTTGGGACATGCCTCCTGGCACTCCCCGTAGAGCGTACAGCCCCCAAACCCCTCGATGTCCATCCGCTCTACCATGCGGCGCGCCCGCTGGAGCCGTTCGGGCTGGCCCTGCGGGAGGAGGCCGAGGTGGGTGATCTTGGCCGCGGTGAAGAGCGAAGCCGAGCCGTTGGGGCAGGCCGCCACGCACGCGCCGCAGCCGATGCACTGCGCGGCGTCCATGGCCGTGTCCACCGTGTCCTTGGGAATGAGCGTGGCGTTGCCGTCCGGCGCGCTCCCGGTCGCCGCGCTCACGAATCCGCCGGCGGCGATGATCCGGTCGAGCGCCGCGCGATCCACGACCAGGTCGCGCACGACCGGAAAGGCCCGCGCCCGCCAGGGCTCGATGTGGATCTCGTCCCCGTCGGCAAAGCTCCGCATGTGGAGCTGGCAGGTGGCCGTGCCGGGGTTCGGGCCGTGCGCCACCCCGTTGATCATCAGGCTGCACGAGCCGCAGATCCCCTCGCGGCAGTCGTGGTCGAAGGCGATCGGGCTGTCGCCGGTCTGCATCAGCCGTTCGTTCACCACGTCGAGCATCTCGAGGAACGACATGTCGGGGCTGATGTCGGCCGCCTCGTACCGGACCATGCGGCCCGGCGCGTCGGGGCCGGCCTGGCGCCAGACGTGCAGGGTCAGGTTCATTTGTAGCTCCGCTGCGCCAGGTGCACGTACTCGAACTCCAGCGGCTCCTTGCCAAGGCGCGGGGCCGCGAGGTCACCCGTGTATTCCCAGGCGGCCACGTAGCCGAACCGCGCGTCGTCGCGTCTGGCTTCGCCGTCCTCCGTCTGGTACTCCTCCCGGAAGTGGCCGCCGCACGACTCCTCGCGGTGCAGGGCGTCGCGGCAGATGAGCTCGCCCAGCTCCAGGAAGTCGGCCACCCGCCCCGCCTTCTCGAGCGCCTGGTTCAGCTCCGCGTCGCTGCCCGGCACGTTGAGGTTGCGCCAGAACTCTTCGCGCAGCTCCGGAATGCGCCGGAGTGCCTCGTTGAGCCCGGCCGCGTTCCGGGCCATGCCGCACTTGTCCCACATGATCGACCCGAGCTCGCGGTGGAAGGAGTCGACGGTGCGCTTCCCCCGGATCGCGAGCAGCCGCCGGGTCCGCTCCGCGACCTCCGCCTCGACCCGCCGGCACTCGGGGTGCGACGGGTCCACCGGCGTCGGGTGGGCGGAGGCCAGGTAGTCGCTGATCGTGCTCGGCACGATGAAGTAGCCATCGGCGAGGCCCTGCATGAGCGCGCTCGCGCCGAGCCGGTTGGCACCGTGGTCCGAGAAGTTGGCTTCGCCGATCACGTGCAGGCCCGGAATGGTGCTCATCAGGTTGTAGTCCACCCAGAGCCCGCCCATCGTGTAGTGCACCGCCGGAAAGATCCGCATGGGGACTTCGTACGGGTTCTCGTCCGTGATGCGCTGGTACATCTCGAACAGGTTGCCGTACCGCTCGCGGATCGTGCCGGCGCCCACGCGCCGGATGGCGTCGGCGAAGTCGAGGTAGACGCCGAGGCCGCCCGGCCCGACGCCCCGGCCCTCATCGCAGACCGACTTGGCCGCGCGGGACGCGACGTCCCGCGGCACCAGGTTGCCGAAGCTCGGGTAGCGCCGCTCGAGATAGTAGTCGCGCTCCGCCTCGGGGACCTCGCCGGGCGGCCGCCGGTCGCCGCCGCGCAGCGGCACCCACACCCGCCCGTCGTTCCGGAGCGACTCGCTCATGAGCGTGAGCTTCGACTGATACTCGCCGCTCACCGGGATGCACGTGGGGTGGATCTGGGTGTAGCACGGATTGGCGAAGGCCGCGCCGCGCTTGTGGGCCCGCCAGATGGCGGTGGCGTTCGACCCCTTGGCGTTGGTCGAGAGGTAGAACACGTTACCGTACCCGCCGGTCCCCAGCACCACCGCGTCGGCGAGATGGGTGGAGACGCGGCCCGTCACGAGGTCGCGGGCGACGATGCCCCGCGCGCGGCCCTCGATGACGATCAGGTCGAGCATCTCGGTGCGCGGGAACATGGTCACTCCGCCCCGCGCCACCTCCTTTTCCAGCGCCTGGTAGCAGCCGAGCAGGAGCTGCTGGCCGGTCTGACCGCGGGCGTAGAAGGTCCGCGAGACCTGCGCGCCGCCGAAGGACCGGTTGGCCAGAAGGCCGCCGTACTCCCGGGCGAACGGCACGCCCTGCGCGACGCACTGGTCGATGATCTCGACGCTGATCTGCGCGAGCCGGTAGACGTTGGCCTCGCGCGAGCGGAAGTCCCCGCCCTTCACGGTGTCGTAAAACAACCGGTAGATGCTGTCGCCGTCGTTGCGGTAGTTCTTGGCCGCGTTGATGCCGCCCTGCGCCGCGATCGAGTGCGCGCGGCGGGGCGAATCCTGGAAGCAGAAGCACTTGACCTGATAGCCCAGCTCGCTCATCGACGCGGCCGCGGCGCCGCCGGCGAGGCCGCTCCCCACGACGATGACGGTGTGCTTCCGCTTGTTGGCGGGGTTCACCAGCTTCATCTCGAAGCGATGGGTATCCCACTTCCGCTCGATCGGCCCGCCCGGCACCCTGGACCTCAGCTCCATGACCTTCTCCCGAGAGACGCCCGCCCCCCGCTCACGCCGGAACCATCCCCGCGAACACCGCCAGCGGAATGACGGCAAAGCCGAGCCACACCAGCACACCGAGCGCGAGCGCGAGCTGGCGCCGGAGCGGCCGGGGCGACGGCGTGCTCACTCCCAGCGTGCGCCCGCTGCTCCAGATGCCGTGGTACAGGTGGAGGCCCACGGCGGCCATCGCGATCTCGTAGAACACGACCACGAGCGGGTTCCGGAACCCCGTGGCCACGTTGTGGTAGGGGTCGCCTTCCACGAACGAGGCGTGGACGGTGCCCAGCGTGAAGTGAAGGATGTGGTAGATCAGAAACACGAGGATCAGCGCGCCGCCCCAGCGGATCGTGCGTGACGCGAGCGTGGACACCTGGGGCTGGCGGCCCGCGGCGTAGCCGACCGGCCGCGCGGCCCGCCGCCGGTTGGTCAGCTGGACCGCCGCCATGATGTGCAGCACGACGGCGACGAGGAGCACCAGCCGGGCGATCCAGAGCGCGCCGCCCGTCCCGTGGAGGAAGCGGCTGTAGGCGTTGATCCCGCTGGGGCCCTGGAAGATCAGCAGGTTGGCGACCACGTGAGTGATCAGGTAGAGCACCATGATCACGCCGGTGACCGCCATGACCGCGTGCTTGCCGATCGACGAATGCCACAGCGCGAGCGCGCGATTCATCGTCCGATCAACCGGCGTCCACCATCGCCTGGGTCGACCGCACCGCCTCGGCCGATTTCACCAGGTCGGCGCGTTCCGCGTCGCTCAGCTTGATCTCGAGGATGCGCTCGAGGCCGCGGCGTCCCAGCTTGCAGGGCACGCCGCAGAACACGTCGCGGAGGCCGTACTCGCCCTGCAGCCAGGCGGCGCACGGGAGCACCCGCCGCTTGTCGAGGGCAATTGCCTCCACCATCTGCACCGCCGCCGCGCTCGGCGCGTAGTAGGCCGAACCGGTCTTGAGGAGGCTCACGATCTCGGCGCCGCCGCCGCGCGTGCGGTCCACGATGCCGGCGAGCTTGTCCGCGGCCAGCAGCTGGCTCACCGGGATGCCGGAGACGGCGGTGTAGGATACGAGCGGCACCATCGTATCGCCGTGGCCGCCGAGCACCATCGCCTGGATGTCTTCGACCGATACATCCATGGCTTCGGCGAGGAACATGCGGTAGCGCGCCGTGTCGAGCACGCCGGCCATGCCCAGGACGCGCTCCCGGGGGAAGCCGCTGGCCCGCATGGCCACGTAGCACATCACATCGAGCGGGTTCGACACGACCACGATGATCGACTGCGGCGCCACCCGCGCGATTTCCTTGGCCACCGAGCGCACGATGCCGGCATTGGTCTTGACCAGATCGTCCCGGCTCATCCCGGGCTTCCGCGCGATGCCCGCGGTGACCACGAACAGGTCGGCGCCGGCCGCCTCGTCGTAGCCGTTGCTGCCCACGACGCGCGCGTCGAAGCCCTCGATCGGGCCCGACTGCCACTGATCGAGCGCCTTGCCCTGGGGCACCCCTTCGACGACGTCGATCATGAGCACGGTGCGGGCGAGATGCTTCTCGGCGAGACGCTGCGCTGCGGTGGCGCCCACGTTGCCGGCGCCGACGACGGCCACTGTTCCGAGCATGCCTGAGTGCTTTCGTGACTGCGAGTTGCGGCGGCGATGGACGACCGAGCACCGCCAAGTGGCCCGAATCTATGCGCTCACGTTTCGGCTTCCAACCCCGCCGGAAGCGGCAGCCCGAGCTGCCGCAGCCCCTCGTACAGGACGACGCTCACGGCGTTCGCCAGATTGAGACTCCGGACGTTGCCCGGCATCGGAATCCGGAAGCAGCGCCGCGGATACTTCTCGAGGATGCGCGTCGGCATCCCGTCGGTCTCGTTGCCGAAAACGAGCACGGTTCGGTCGCGGATCGTCGCGGTGCGGTAGTCCAGCTCGGCGTTGGCTGAAAAGTACAGACACCGCTCACGGCTGATCGCGTCGCGGAAGGCGAACCAGTCGGGGTGGACCCACAGGTCGGTTTTGTCCCAGTAGTCGAGCCCCGCGCGCTTCACGTCGCGGGCGTCGAGCGAGAAGCCGAGCGGCCCGATCAGATGAAGCGGCGTATCCGTCGCCGCGCACAGCCGGGCGATGTTGCCGGTGTTCGGGGGGATCCGGGGCTGGATCAGCGCCACGTGCAGCGCCATCAGCCGCCGCGGGTGTGCATCTCGCGCCGGGGGTCGGCGCGGAGTCCGTCGATTTGATAGAGCGCGCCGCGGCGGTCGAGCCCGGCACGGTCTTCCGCGCCCCGGTCCGTCCGGGAGGCCCAGACCTCGCGAACCCGCACGGCGATCTCCGGATCGGAGGCGCCGCCGCGGAGCAGCTCGCGGAGGTCGAGCCCGCGCTCGCCGTACAGGCAAAGGAACAGCGTGCCGTCGGCGGTGAGCCGGGCGCGGTCGCAGGTCCGGCAGAACGGCGCCGTGGTCGAGGCGATCACGCCGAAGGTCGTTCCGTCCGCCAGCCGGAACCGCTCGGCCGGGGCCCAGGCGTGCTCCTCCAGCGCCTGGACGGGACCGTGGCGGGCCGCGATCGCCGCGAGGATCTCGTCCCGCGAGACCACCTGGCCCATGTCCCACTGCGTCGCGCCGCCCACGTCCATGTATTCGATGAATCGGATCTCGAGGCCGCGAACCCTGGCGAACTCGAGCAGGTCGAGCAGCTCGTCCTCGTTGTAGCCGCGCATCACCACCGTGTTGAGCTTGACCGAGTCGAAGCCTGCGGCGGTGCCGGCCGTGATCCCCTCGAGCACCTCGCCGTGTCGCGCGGTCCGCGCGAACGACGCCATCCGCTCGGGTCGGAGCGTATCGAGGCTCACGGTCACGCGCCGGAGGCCCGCCGAGCGGAGCGCGTCCGCGTGCCGCGCCAGCAGGATGCCGTTGGTCGTGAGCGCGAGATCGCCGAGCGCCGGGTGCGTCGCGAGCCGCCGCACCAGTGCGGACAGATCGTGACGGAGCAGCGGCTCGCCGCCGGTCAGCCGCAGCTTGCGCACGCCGAGGTCGAGGAAGATGCCCGCGAGCCGGTCGATCTCCTCGAAGCTCAGGATCGACTGCCGCGGCAGCCACACGTACTCCGCCTCCGGCATGCAGTAGCGACACCGCATGTTGCACCGATCGGTGACCGAGATCCGCAGGTTGCGGAGCGGCCGTCCGTAGGCGTCGCGGAAGCTCGCGTCGCGCGGCATCACGTGCGCTGCAGCGTGGCCGTGGGGTCGACCCAGGCCAGGCTCCCGTCGGCGTAGTGTTCCCGCTTCCAGATCGGCACCCGCCGCTTCACTTCCTCGATGACGTAGCGGCAGGCCGCGAACGCCGACTCGCGATGGGCCGAGGCGGCGACGACCGCCACCGCGGCGTCGCCGACCGAAAGGGCCCCGATCCGGTGCCGCAGCGCGACCGCCGCGCCCCAGCGGCTCCTCGCCTCGGCCAGGATCCGGGCGCATTCGGCCTCGGCCATTGGCTCGTAGGCCGAGTACTCCAGGCCCACGACGCCCCGACCCTCGTGATGGTTCCTGACCTGCCCCAGGAAGACGGCGACACCGCCGCGCTCGGGTGATTGCACGCTCGCGACCAGCGGAGCCAGCTCGATCGGCCGATCGGTGATGAGATCCACGGTCAGCCTCCCGCCATCGGCGGAAGGACGGCGATCTGGTCGCCGGCGACGAGCGCGTCGCCGGCCGCCGCATGCGCCAGGTTGCGTGCGCACAGCGGCTTGAGCGGCAGACGATCGCCCCCCGGAAGCGCCCGCAGCCGCTCGATCACCGTGCCGACCGTGGAGCCGGCCGGAAGCGTGAGGTCCAGCGTGTCCACTCCCAGCGCGTCCGCATAGCTGGCAAAGAGAAGGACGTGGACCGTGACGACCGAAGGCGCTGCCGTTGTCATAAGGGAAAACTACCACGAAACGGGGCCGCTCCGCGACACGCGCGGAGCGGCCCCTGCAGGAACCGAGCGTCGTAAAACGGACGGGCCGGCTACATGCCCTGGGCGGCTTCTGCCTCGGGCTCGCCCTCGTCGGCGACCAGGGCCCGCAACTCCTTGCTGGGCTTGAAGACCGGAACCGGACGCGCGGCCACCTCGACCGGATCGCCGGTGCGCGGGTTGCGCGCCATCCGCGTCTTCCGCCGGCGGATCTTGAACGTCCCGAAGCCGCGGACCTCGATGTTGTGCTGCTGCTTCAGGGCGTCCTTGACCGCCTCGAGGAATGCGTCCACCACACGGGCGCAATCCTTCTTCGAGATCATGGGACCCGCGGTCTTGGCAATCGAGGCAGTCACCTGTTCGACGAGATCGGCCTTGGTCATGCGTCCCCCAGACGGGTTGCAGGCGGCGAAGCTGGCAGGCCTCCTAGCGCCGATCTTATGAGCTTAAGTGTTGCCTGTCAAGGGGTTGGGGCAACGGAGCCCGTTCCTGACGCAGCGACGCCATGAATTCCTTGAAGTGCGGGAACGCGTCGTGGGGTCCGGGGGCCGCCTCGGGGTGGTATTGCACGGCGAACAGGGGAAGCTCGCGATGGCGCACACCTTCGATCGTTCCGTCGTTCAGGTTGAGGTGACTCACCTCGAGCCCGGGCGCGCCGGGAACGCCGTCGGCGTCGCCAACTACCGCGAAGCCATGATTTTGCGTGGTGATGAGGACCTGTCCGGTCCGCACGTCCCGCACCGGGTGGTTTCCCCCGCGGTGGCCGTAGGGCAGCTTCGCCGTAGAGCCGCCGAACGCGAGCCCGATCAATTGATGTCCCAGGCAGATGCCGAAGGTGGGCAGTCCTCCACCCGCCAGATCGCGGAGAGTCTCCAGGGCATATTCGACGGCCGCCGGATCGCCCGGTCCATTCGAAAGGAAGAGACCATCAGGATTTAGCGCCCGGACTTCCGGGGCCGAGGTCGCCGCCGGCACCACCGTGACGCGGCAGCCGGCCTGCACCAGCATCCGCGTGATGGTGCGCTTCATTCCATAGTCAAAGGCGACCACAAGTGGACCGTCACCCTCGGTCGTGCGCTCGCGGGTGCCGGCGCGTGAGGCGAGATCGAGCCCCTCCATAGAAGGCGACGCCAGGAGCTGTGCCGTGAGCTCCCGACCGGGCTGCCGCCCCTCGGCCAGCACGCCGCGCATGGCTCCGCGCTCACGGAGGTGGCGGGTGAGGCGCCGGGTGTCGATGCCTTCGAGCACGGGGATGCCCGCTTCGGCGAGCCAGTCGTCCAGGCTGCGCGAGGCGCGCCAGTTCGACGGGTGGCGGCTCATCTCGCGCACCACGACGCCGGTGACCTGCGGGTGGCCCGACTCCATGTCCTCGACGTTCACACCGTAGTTGCCGATCATCGGCGCCGTCATGACCACGATCTGGCCGAGGTAGCTGGGATCGGTGAACGTCTCCTGGTACCCGGTGAGATTGGTCGTGAAGACGACCTCGCCGAACGCCGGATCGATGGGTCGCGTCGTGGTTCCGGGAAACCACGCGCCGTCCTCCAGCAAAACGAAAGCGGGGCGATCCGTCACTCGGTCACCCCGCACTCGGCTGCTCTCACTTTTTCGGCGGGGTGGGAGCCCCGGGGGACCCCTTGGATGGCGCGGTGGATGGTGTCGGGGCTTTGGCCGGCGCGGCCTGTCCCTTGGCCGGCGCCGTGGGTGCGCTCTGGGCCGGTGCGCCGGGCGCCGCATTCGTGCCGGCAGCGCCGGGTGCGGGCGCGGCCGGCGCGGTGCCGATCGGGAGCTGCGACGCCGGTCCTGGGGCTGGAGGCGTAGCGGCCCTGAGCCGCTCCTGGAGCCCGCTCGGGTTGGCACCGCGCGGCACCAGCGAGAGCGCGAGCGAGAGCACCAGGAAGATGCCCCCGCACCACCACGTGGCCTTGGTCAGCAGGGTGACCGCCTGGCGGCCGCCGAGCACCGTATCCGTCGTCCCGCCGCCGAGCGAGGCCAAGCCTCCGCCCTGCCCTGCCTGGAGCAGCACGACCAGGCACAGCACGAGCGCGTCGAGAATGAGCAGCGTGAGCAGAAACGCGAACATGGAATCCCTCGCCTGAGCAGCCGGGAACTTTAACCCGCGACACAGGTTGGGTCAACTCGATTCAGCCCTCCGAATGCCGGCGGATCGTGCGGCCCACCAGGATCGTGATGTTGTCGCTGCCGCCGCCGTCCAGCGCGTCCTGCAGGAGGTCTTCACACGCCTGGCGGGCGGAGGTCATCCGGGTGAGCCGGTCGCGGATGCGTTCGTCCGAGACGTGCGCGGTGAGCCCGTCGCTGCACAGCAGCCCCACCGTTCCCCACTGCTGGTCCATCCGGGTGACCACCGGGGCCGTCTGGCGCCCCCCCAGCGAGCTCGAGAGCGTGCTCGCCCAGCGCGTGTGGCGCGCGTCCGCGTCGCGGAGGATGCCGGCATCGATCAGCTCCTGTGCCATGGTCTGATCGCGCGAGAGCTGCGTGAGCTGCCCGTCCCGCAGCATGTAGCAGCGGCTGTCGCCCACTTGCAGCAGGTAGGCCCGCGGCCACAGGCCGAGCCAGAGGGTGAGCGTGGTGGCCATTCCCGCGAGCTCGTGCTCGGCTTCGGCCATCGCGACGATATCCGCGTGGCACTGGAGGGCCGCGTCCTGGAGCGCGGCGTGGAAGGCGTCGTCGTTCTCACCCTGGGAGGCGTAGTAGCAGCGGACGCTTTCCGAGACGTACCGCGTCACCGCCTCGACCGCGAGGCGGCTGGCCGTCTCGCCGGCGGCGCTGCCACCCACCCCGTCCGCGACCATGGCGAGAAACGCCAGGCGCTCTCCCAGCACGGGCAGCTGAGTCAGGTGCGGCAGGCTGGTCAGGTGGACCAGCATCTGCTTGCGGAGCGAGCAGATGAGGAAGTGGTCCTGATTCGTCTTGCGGACCTTGCCCTGGTGCGTGAGGCCGTAGACGTCGAGCTCCTCGTCGGACGGCTTGCGCACCGGCGGTACCACGGTAGCGACGGTCGAGGTGGCCATATGTCCTCGTGGTGGGAAGCCGGGGAGGACCGGCTGGTTCCGCCAAGATGCGGTTTTCGCCGGCGGCACGCCAGACGGAGGTGAGCCCGAGGCGGGCGGTTGTTGCCGCTCCAGGCACCGCGCATGTTTCGGCCGGCACCCCACGCACCCTGCCACTGGAGCGATCGTGACCCACCCGCTCGCCGGCCAACCCGCCCCTCCCGAGCTGCTGATCGATGTCTCGAAGCTCGAGCGCCGGTACTACGAGGCCAGCCCCGACCCCGCCAATCCCACCCAGCGGGTGAGCTTCGGCACCAGCGGCCATCGCGGGACGCCGCTCGACGCCACCTTCACCGAAGCCCACATTCTGGCGATCTCGCAGGCGATCGCCGACTACCGCCGGCGGCAGGGGGCTTCCGGTCCGCTCTACCTCGGCAAGGACACCCACGCCGTCTCGGCGCCGGCCGAGCGGACCGCCCTCGAAGTGCTGGCCGCGAACGAGGTGACGGTCGTGCTGGAGCGGGACGGCGGCTTCACGCCGACGCCGGCGATCTCGCGCGCCATCCTCGCCTACAACGCGGGCCGCCGCACGGGGCTGGCCGACGGCGTCGTGATCACGCCGTCGCACAACCCTCCGGCCGACGGCGGCTTCAAGTACAACCCGACCGACGGCGGCCCCGCCGATACCGATGTCACCGGCTGGATCCAGGACCGGGCCAACCAGCTGCTCGCGGCGGGCAACGCCGACGTGCGGCGAATGCCGCTCGAGCAGGCGCGCTCCGCGGCGACGACGCACGGCCTCGACCTCGCCGCGCCGTACATCGCGGAGCTGGGCGACGCGATCGATCTGGACGCGGTCCGCGCGGCCGGCGTGCGTATCGGGGTGGATCCTCTGGGTGGGGCGTCGCTCGCGTATTGGCCGCGCATCGCCGAGCGCTACGGGCTCGAGCTCACCGTCGTGAACCCGGCGCTCGACCCGACGTTCGGCTTCATGCCGGTGGACCATGACGGCAAGATCCGCATGGACTGCTCGAGCCCCTGGGCAATGGCCGGCCTCGTCGGTCTCAAGGACCGCTTCCAGGTCGCGTGGGGCAACGATCCGGACGCCGACCGGCACGGCATCGTCACGCCTTCCGCCGGGCTGCTCAACCCGAACCACTATCTGGCGGCGGCCATCGCCTACCTGCTCGAGCACCGGCCGGGCTGGCCCGCCTCGGCCGTCATCGGCAAGACGCTGGTGTCGAGCGCGCTCATCGACCGGGTCGTCGCGGATCGCGGCCGCCGGTTGTTCGAGGTCCCGGTCGGGTTCAAGTGGTTCGCGCCGGGTCTGTTCGACGGGAGCTGCTGTTTCGGCGGCGAAGAGAGCGCCGGCGCGAGCTTCCTGCGCCGCGACGGCGCGGTCTGGACCACGGACAAGGACGGCCTGCTGCTCGGCCTGCTCGCGGCGGAGATCACGGCCGTCACCGGGCGCGACCCGGGCGACCACTACGCCGCCATCACCGCGCGGCTCGGCGCGCCGGTGTACACGCGTATCGACACGCCGTGCAGCCCGGCGGAGAAGGCCGCGTTCACGCGGCTGACGCCGCAGGCGATCACGGCCGCGACGCTCGCCGGCGACCGCATCGAGTCGAAGCTCACGCGCGCGCCCGGCAACGACGCGCCGATCGGCGGACTCAAGGTGACCACCGCGGAGGGGTGGTTCGCGGCGCGGCCGAGCGGGACCGAGAACGTGTACAAGCTGTACGCGGAGAGCTTCCGGGATGCGGAGCATCTCGACCGCATCGTCGCGGAGGCTCGTGCGATGGTCGGAGGCGTGCTTCGGGCCGGCTAGATCGCAGCTCCGCTAGACCGCGGCCCCGGCCGGCACCGCGTCCGCGAGCTCCGCCGCGGGCCGCTCCACCACCGTGATCAGCCACAGCCCCGCCGAGACGAACGCGAAGAGCGAGCCGCTCGCCAGGGCCGCGGGCCATCCCATTCGATCCACCAGCACCGGCACCAGCAGCGCGGCCGCGCCCCCCGCAAGGTTGCCGCCGGTGTTCATGAGCCCGCACGCGGCCGAGGCGTCCCGCCCGGCCAGAGCGATGCCCGCCGCCCAGTAGATCGCGTCGGTGAACTGTTCGGCGCCCAGACAGAGCGAGAGCAGGAGCACGGCGGCGAGCGGGTGCGGCGCCTGAGCGGCCGCATACAGGAGCGCCCCTGACAGGGCGACGCCGGCCGCCCCGAGCCGCGAACAGGTGCGGCGCGAGCCAAGCCGCTTCCACAGCCGGTCACACAGCCACCCGCCCAGCACCGCGCCGACGGCGCCGGCCATCCACGGCACTGCCGCGTACCAGCCGCCCTCGAGCAGCTTGAGCCCGCGGCTCTCGATCAGGTAGACGAACAGCCAGTTGAAGAAGAAGTAGAACAGGTAGTTGATGCAGAAATAGTTGACGGTCAGCAGCAGGACGCCGCGGTTCCGGAGCACGGCGCGCCACGCCCCGGGCGGCGCGAGCCCCTCCCCGTCCCGGCCGCTCTCGATCAGGTCCCGCTCGGCGCGGTTCACGCCGGGATGCTCCGCGGGCCGGTCGCGCACGTACCACCACCAGAGCCAGGCGCAGAGGAGCGCCGAGGGGGCCGTCAGGAGGAACGAGCTCCGCCAGCCGAACGCGGCCATGAGCCAGCTGATGAGCGGCCCGGTGGCCGCGGCGCCGAAGGTCGCGCCGAAGTTCTGCAGCGCGTTGGGAAGTGCCCAGCCGGACACGGGGAACCAGCGGCCGGTTGTGCCGGCGCCGATGATCGGGAACAGCGGCGCCTGGGCCGCGCCCATCAGGAACCTGAGGGCGAACAGGAGCGTGAGCACCGTAGTGGCGGCGCCCGCCGTCGTGCGCGGGATCAGCGCGACGAGCAGATTGAGCGCCGCCCACAGCAGCAGCAGGATCGTGATGGCGCGGCGGGCGCCGATGCGGTCGCCGAGGAATCCGCCGGGAAACTGAAACGCCGCGTACCCCCACGCGAACGCGCCCAGCACGACGCCGAGCTGCACGTGGGAGAACCCGAGCTCGGCGGCCATCGGAACGCCCGCCACCGACATGTTGCTCCGGAGCAGGTAGGCGACGAAGCTCACGAGGGTCATCAGGGCGCAGACGCGCCAGCGGACCGCGGTCGGAGGACCGCTCGGCCCCTGCAGCGGCGGCATGCGGACTTCGGCGTGAGTGGACGTGCCGGCTACTCCAGTTCGTCGATCGACCGCGGCCAGTCCTCGTGCAGCAGCCGCGACATCGCGCGATCCGCGAGCCGGCGGCCGCCGGTCTGGCAGCGGGCGCAGTAGTTGGTTTCGTTGTCGGCGTAGCGGATGCGCTGCACCGGGGCGCCGCACACCGGGCAAGGCTGCCCGAAGCGGCCGTGCACCGCCATGCCCTCACGGAAGGCCGTCACCTTCTCAGGAAAGCCGGCCCCGGCCTCCGCCCTGAGCCGCGCGGTCCAGTCCCGCAGCGTGGCCTGGGTCGCCTCGAACAGGCGGCCCACGCTCTCGTCGTCGAGCGTGCGCGTGAGCGCCAGCGGGGAAAGCCTCGCGCGGTGGAGGATCTCGTCGGAGTACGCGTTGCCGATGCCGCTGAAGAGCCGGGGGTCGGTCAGCGCGCGCTTGACCGTGTGGCTCTCGCTGCGAAGCCGCTCCGCGAATGCCGGCCGGTCGGCCTCGAGCACCTCGAGCCCTCCCCGGCGGAAGGGTTCCAGCCCGGCCTCGCCGCTCACCAGGTGAATCGACGCCCGGCGCGTGCTGCCCGCCTCCGTGAGCGCCAGCGCCCCACGGGGGAACTCGAAGGATGCGAGCGCGATCCTGCCGGGCGCCTTGCCACCGGCATCGAACCAGCGGAGCCGGCCCGCGATCATGAGGTGAATCACCATGAAGCGCTCGCCGTCGAGCGCGATGACGATCCGTTTGCCCAGCCGGCGAAGCCCCGTTACCCGAGCGCCCGCGAGCTCTGCGGGCGAGGGCGAGACGGTTCGAAGCACGAACGGATTGCGGATGACAAGGCGCTCGAGCGGCTCGCCCAGGGTGCGGGGGGCCAGGCAGTCGAGATAGACGGAGATGTCGGGCAGCTCGGGCATGCTCAGCCGCCTTGCTGCGATCTGTTCAAAAACACATACCTACCGCCCCCCACCGCCCGTCGGCCGCCAGCGTCCGCCCACGTACGTCCCGGCCACGGCCTCGTTGCCCGAGCCGAACACGAGCGCGGCCAGCAGGCGGTCGGGCGCGACCTCCGCGAGCGAAGGCGCGCGCAGGTCGATCGCGACGAGATCTCCCCACTGGCCCGGCGCGATCCGGCCGGCCGAAAGGCCGAGGGCGCGGGCGCCGCCGGTGGTGGCGGCGGCGAGCAGGGTCGGCGCCACGTCGCCCGCCGCGTCGGGCAGGACGCCCCGCAGCTCGCCGCGAAGCCGCTGCGCGTACTCCAGCCAGCGCATCTCCTCGAGCATCGCCAGCCGGTTATTGCTGTCCGTGCCGATCGCGAGCCGGCCGCCGGCCCGGTGCGCCTGGGGCAGCGCCCCCGCGATTCCATCGCCCAGATTGCCCTCCGTGAGCGGGCACAGGCACATCGTGCCGCCGGCAGTGAGGAACCGCGCCATGTCGGCGCCGCTCGTGTGGGTGCAGTGCACGGCGGTAAACGGGCCGTCATCCACCGCGTCGAGGATCGCGGCCATCGGGGTGCGCCCGTACGCGGCAATCGACTCCTCGACTTCGCGCTGCTGCTCCTCCACATGGAGGTGTACCGGCAGCCTCCGGCGCGTCGCCTCCTGATGGATGCGGCGGATGTCGTCCGGACGCGCGGCCCGGATGCTGTGCGGCGCCGCGCCAAGGCTCTGCGTCGCCGGATCGAGCCGGCCGGCGAGGACATCCATTCGACGCCAGAACTCGTCCACCGACGGCGTGGCGAACCGCCGCTGCCCTGGCTCCAGCGGGCGGCCGGGCGCGCCGGAAGCGTAGAAGCAATACAGCAGCACCAGCCGGATGCCCGCGTCGGATGCCGCCTCGAGCACGGCGTCGTCCAGGGCGAAGTCGCCGTCGCGCTCGTGGTGGACGTAGTGGAACTCGCCCACCGTGGTGATGCCGGCGTCCCGCATTTCCCCGAAGGCCCGCGCCGAGACGCGCCGAAGCGTGGCCCGGTCGAGCGAGCCGACCAGCGCATACATCGCCTCCCGCCAGGTCCAGAAGCTTCCCGCCCCGGCGGGAAACTCCTCACCGCGGCCGCGGAGGCCGCGCTGGAAGGCGTGCGAGTGGGCGTCGACGAACCCGGGCAGCAGCGCCACACCCGCGAGCCGCGCCGCGCCGGGGCGGCCCAACGGGCCGGCCGCGTCGATCCGACCGTCGGCGCCGATCGCGACCTGCATGTTCGGCTCGAAGCCCGAGCCGGTCCAGGTGAGGTCCGCCTCGAGCAGGACGCTCACGCGGCCCCACACCGGCGGCGGATCAGCTCGTCCAGCAGCGCGCCCCCTCGGTGGAACTCGTGAACCGGCATGTACTCGTTGGGCTGGTGCGCCACCTCGATGCTGCCGGGGCCGAACAGCACGCAGTCGAAGCCGGCCCGGGCGAGCCACCCGGCGTCGCTCGCGTACATCACGGTGTGGGTTTCGCGCTGGCCGACCAGCTCGCACGCCATCCGGTAGATCGGTGCGGCCGCGTCGAGCATCATTGCCGGGCTCTCGCTCACCGGGTCGAGCGTGAACGGCTCCGGCACGGCCGCCGCGACCGCGGCGCGCACGCGGGCGGCGACGTCCTCCACGGTCATGCCCGGCATCACCCGGATGCCCAGGTGCGCCTCGCACCGGTCGGGAATGACGTTGGCCGCACTGCCGCCGGCCACGGTGCCCACGTTGAGCGCGACGAACGGGACCGACGGAAACAGCTCGCCGTGGGCCGGCCGCTGGGCCTCCATCTCCTCCCGCAGGGCGGCGAGGGCCACGATCGCCCGGGCCGCCGGCTCGATCGCGCTCTTGCCCAGGTGCGGATAGCCCGAGTGCGCCGCCCGCCCGGTGAAGCCGAGCCGGAGCCGAATCATCCCCTTGTGCGCCCGCACCACCCGGAGTTCCGTCGGCTCGCCCACCACCACGTGACGCGGCAGGGCCGCCGCCGAGCGAGCGGTCTCGCCGAAACGGCGGGCGCCCAGCGTGCCGACCTCTTCGTCGTACGTGAACAGCAGCGCGAGGGGCCGCCGCAGCGACGCCGGGTCCATCGCGCGGAACCGGTTCGCCGCCAGCGCCAGGAACCCCTTCATGTCCGCCGCGCCCCGCCCGACGTAGCGGCCGTCGGTTTCGGTGAGCGTGAACGGGTGCGAGCGCCAGCCAGGCTCCTCGGCGGGCACCACGTCCATGTGCCCCGACAGCACCAGACCGTCGCGATCCTCCGTGGCCGGGCCCATCCGGGCCACGAGGTTCGTCTTGCTTCCGTCCGCGGACGGAATGCGCTCGATCCGAACCCCCGGGCGATCGAGGTACTCGGCCAGGAAGTCGGCGAGCGGGAGGTTGCTTTCGCGACTGGTGGTATCGAAGCCGACGAGCCGGGCGAGCAGCGCCCGATCGTCGATCGGCGGGGCGGACGGCGTCAGCTGGCGCCCTCCGTCGCGAGCCGGGCGAGCCGCTCGCGGACCTCGCGCACGCCAGGCTGCAGCGCCGGATCGGCGTCCTTCCAGAGCTCGACGAAGCGCCGGTACACCTTGGCGGCCTTGGCCCGGTCGCCCTTCGCCTCGTACAGCTCGCCCGCGCGCTTGAGCGCCGGCGCGAGCTGCACCGCGTCGAGCAGGTAGCGGTTGTAGCTCGGCGTGGCGAACGCGCGCTCGTAGAGCGCCAGCGCGCTGTCCACCTGCCCGGCGTTTCCAGCCAGCCGGGCCAGATCGAACAGCCCGCACACCCCGCACAGCCCGGTCTCCTGGTACCACTGCTGGTAGAGCCCCGCGGCGGCTCCGGGGCCACGGTCGAGCTCGGTCAGCCGTGCCGCCGCGTACGGCGTGGCGGGATCGCCCTTCCGGAGGGCAGGCGGCACCTCGGTCTCGTACTCGCGCCACAGCCGGCGCGCGACCGGGGCTTTTCCCGCATCCAGGTACGTGACGGCGAGCCAGGCATACGGCCGCTCGACCGCCGGCACCGTCGCGAGCGGGTGCCGCGCCAGCGACTGGTCGAGGATGGCGACCGCCGAGTCCGGCCGCGCCGCGAAGTCGATCTGGAGACGGGCGAGGTCGACGGCCGCGGCGAGATACTCACCCGGGCTGGCGCGCGCTTCGTCTGCCGCCATGGCCGCGCGCAGATAGCGCTCCGCGTCGGCAATGCGTCCGGTGATCCGGCTGACGCGCGCCAGCGTCGCGTTCGTGCTCGCCTGCCACTCGGGGCGGTCGCGCTGGCTGGCGCGCAGCTGCTCCGTGAGCCGCGCGCCGGCCGCGTAGTCCCCCTGGGCGATCGCGAGGCGCCCGCGGATCTCGAGCAGCGCCGGATTGGCGGGCGCCTGCGCCGCCATGCGCGCCACCGTCGCCGTGGCGTCGTCGAAGTGACCTTGCGCCACCTCGGCCACGACCGCGTTCATCGTAAAGGCAGAGCCGCGCCCGAGCCGGCTCGCCCGCACCGTGAGACTTTCCGCCTCGACGTACTGACGGCGCTCCAGCAGGTTCACGGCGAGGTTGTTGAGCGCGACCAGATTGTCCGGATCCATCGCGAGCGCCGCGCGGTACGAGGCCACGGAGGCGTCCCGATCGTAGTCGACGAACTGGTGGTAGTACCCCGCCGTCAGGTCGGACTCGAGCTCGGGAAGCCGGTCGCGGTGGGAGTATGCCCGCGTCGCCGCCGCGATCTGCTCGGCCTCGTGGCCGCCGAGATTCCCGAGGATCACACCGAGCTTGCGGTAGGCCATGGCGAACCCGGAGTCGAGCGCCACCGCCTCGCGCAGGGAGCCGATCGCCTCCTCACGCCGGTCCTGTTCCTCCAGGCGGAGCGCTTCGGAGTACTTGCGCAACGCCGGCAGGGAGGCGGTGGTGACCTGCTCGAGCGGCGGGTTGCTGCGGATCGAGACCAGCGACTCGCCCACCCGCTCCCGCAGCCGCTTGGACAGGCGGTCGATCGCGTCCAGCAGGTCGGTGTCGTGCTCGGCGGTCTCGCGCGCGGCGGTGAGGACGTGTCCGTCGGCCGCGTTCACCAGGCTGACGCTGAGCAGGTAGCCCTTGCCCACCGGATCGATCTGCCCGCCGACGACCGCCTTGATGCCCTCCCGCACCGCCAGCTCGCGAGCCAGCGCCACGGGCAACGTCGCGCCGCCGGCTCGTTCCATCCGCCTGAGGGCGTCGGCCACCGTCGCGGCGTCGAGCACCCGCATGGTCGGCGACTGCGACAGGTCCACCCGGAAGGCCTCGGTCAGGGACGGGCCGAGCGTCGAGTCGGCGCTCCGGTTTTCGAAGTCGGCCAATACCAGCGGCTCGCGTTCCTTGAGCACGCCGGACGCGACCAGCGTGCCCACCGGCCCGATACCGAGCAAGCGCATCGCCGTGTAGATCGCGGCCACCGCGGCCAGGCCGCCGAACGCGAGCCCGCCGCCGAGCAGCGCCCGCCGCCAGGTGAACCACTGCCCTGCCCCCGCCGACAAGGCCACGCGGGTATCGCCCGTGGTCCGCGCTACCGCGCGCCGCCGCTCGTACAACCCGGTGAGGAGCATGATGGGGAGGCCCAGCGCGAGCAGGAGGATGGCGCCGGAGAACACCCACCCGGGCAGGCCCAGCCGCTGCACCAGCGCCCAGACGCCGAGCAGCACGACGAGGGAGGCGATGGCGAAGATCGCGGCGACCCGTAGCGGGTTGCCGCGCCGGATCGCCTTCTCGGTGCCGGTGGAAATCACCGCCGGAGCGCTCACCGGCATGGTGCCGGAGCTGGGCGTGCTCATGGCGTCGAGCTGCGGCACGATCTCCGCCGCACTTTGCCACCGGTCGGCCGGGCGCTTCTCGAGACAGCGCATCACGACCGCGTTGAGCGCCGGCGGCACGCTCCGGCGCTGCTGCACCACGGGCTCGGGGACCTGGGTGATCTGGGCCGCGAGGAGGGCCTGCGCGGACGGCGCGGTGAACGGCGGCCGCCCCGCGAGCATCTCGTACGCCAGCGCCCCGACCGCATAGATGTCGGCCCGGTGGTCGACGTGCGGGTCGGCGGCCGCCTGCTCGGGCGCCATGTACGCCGGCGTGCCCAGCGCGACGCCAAGCGACGTGAGCGACCCCGCGCCGCTCGACGCGCTCACGGCCTTGGCCACGCCGAAGTCGCTCACGACCGCGTGGCCTTCGGATAGGAGGATGTTGTCGGGCTTGATGTCGCGGTGGACCACGCCGTTCCGGTGCGCGTAGGCGAGCGCGTCGACCACCTCGCGCAGGATCCGCACGGTCTCGTTGATCGGGAGCTCGCCTTCGCGCGCGAGCTTGACCCGGAGCGACTCGCCCGAGATATACGGCATGACGTAGTACAGGAGGTCGCCGGAGGCGCCGGCGGTGAGCAGCGGAACGATGTGCGGGTGCTGGAGGCGCGCGGCGAGCTGGATCTCGCGCTCGAATCGCTCCACGTTGACGGCGGCGCCCGTCTCGGGCGGCAGCAGCTTGAGCACGACCTGGCGGCCGAGCCGCACTTCTTCCGCGAGGAAGACGCGGCTCATGCCGCCGCCGCCCAGCTCCCTCAGGATGCGGTAATGGTCGCCGACCGCAGCCTGAAGTCGCTCTTCGAGCTCGATGCCCCGCTCCTGTGGTGGGATGGTCCGAAAGCTACGGCGCGGCCTCGAGTCCCACCAGTTCGGCCCATCCGTCGGGGTCGAGGCTCGCGCCGCCCACCAGCACGCCGTCGAGCTCGGGCCGGGCGAGCAGCGCCAGCACGTTCTTGGCGCTGACGCTGCCGCCGTACAGAATGGGCAGCCGGCCGGAAACGCCGCGCCGCCCGAGCGCGAAGCGGATGAGCTCGTGCACCTGCGCCGCGTCGTCGGGAGTCGCGTTTTTCCCCGTGCCGATCGCCCAGACCGGCTCGTAGGCGACCACCAGCCGGCCCCAATCGGCGGACGCCACCTTGTCGAGCAGCGGCTCGAGCTGACGCAGGATCACCTGCTCGGTCCGCCCGCCTTCGCGTTCCGCCAGCGTCTCGCCGACGCAAACGAGGGGCCTGAGCCCGGCCTTGAGCACCGCCGCGGTCTTCCGGGCCACCTGATCGTCCGTCTCACCGAACAGGTGCCGGCGCTCCGAATGGCCGATGAGGACGACCTCCGCGCCGGCTTCCTGCGCCATCGGAATCGAGATCTCGCCGGTGAAGGCGCCCTTCGGCTCCCAATGCACGTTCTGCGCGCCGACCAGGATGTCGGGGCGCGGGCGGACGGCATGGGCGACGGTGGCGAGCGAGACGGCCGGGGGAAAGAACCAGAGGCTCCGGTCGGGCTGAGGCGCGGTAAGCTCGAGGAAGCGATCCAGGAAGGCCGCCGCGTCCTGAGGGCCGAGATTCATCTTCCAGTTGGCGGCGTAGATCAAGGGACGCGCGGTCATGGGCGGCGGATCACGCGGCTCAGGCGTCGTCGAGCGCCGCGACTCCCGGCAGCGCCTTGCCCTCGAGGAACTCCAGCGACGCGCCGCCGCCGGTGGACACGTGCGTCATCTTGCCGGCCAGGCCCGCTTCGGCGACGGCGGCGGCCGAGTCGCCGCCGCCGATGACGGTCACCGCGCCCTGGGAG
This sequence comes from Gemmatimonadales bacterium, assembly GCA_025928645.1. Lineage (GTDB taxonomy): Bacteria > Gemmatimonadota > Gemmatimonadetes > Gemmatimonadales > GWC2-71-9 > CAVVWJ01. The sequence continues at coordinate 13,130 of JAICJD010000015.1, read as the reverse complement.
GTCGCCTCGGCCATCGCGCGGGCCACGGCGAGCGTGCCGTGGTCGAACGGCGGCGTCTCGAAGACACCCATGGGCCCGTTCCAGACCACCGTGCGCGCGGCCCCGATGCGGGCGGCGAAGTCGCGCTCGGTGGCCGGGTCGATGTCGTACATCGCCCAGCCGGGCGGGATGGCGTCGCGCGCCACGGCGCGGGTCTCGGCACCGGCCTCGAGCCGCTGCGCGATGACCGCGCCGGACGGGAGCACGAGCTTGGCCCCGGCCTTGGCCATGAGGTCGCGCGCCATGCCCACCCGGTCCTCCTCCACCAGCGACGTGCCCGTCTCGAGCCCCATCGCCCGGAAGAACGTACACGCCATCGCGCCGCCAAGCAGAATCGCGTCGGTCTTGGGCAGCAGGGCCTCGATCAGATCGATCTTGCCGCTGATCTTGGCGCCGCCCAGCACCGCCACGAACGGCCGCTTCGGCTCGTGGAGTGCGTCGCCGAGGTAGCGGAGCTCCTGCTGCATGAGAAAGCCCGACACCGCCGGCTTGAGCAGGCGCGCCACGGCTTCGGTGCTCGCATGGGCCCGGTGAGCGGAGCCGAACGCGTCGTTCACGTAGAAATCGCCGAGCGCGGCGAACCGCTCGGCGAGCGCCGGGTCGTTCTTCTCCTCGCCGGGATAGAACCGGGTGTTCTCGCCCAGCGCCACGCCGCCCCGCGGAAGCCGGCGCGTGGCGGTGACCGCCTCGTCCGAAGTCGGATCGGCCAGGAAAACGACCGGCGCGCCGAGCAGCCGCTCCAGCTCGCGGACCACCGGCCGCATGGAATACTTGGGGTCGGGCCCTCCCTTCGGGCGTCCGAGATGCGAGAGCAACACGACCCGCGCGCCCCGGTCGCGCAGGTACGTGATCGTGGGAAGCGCGGCCCGGATGCGGGTATTGTCGGTGACCGCGCCGTCCTTGATCGGCGTGTTGAAGTCGACGCGCACGAGCGCGCGCCTGCCCTCGATGCCCGCGGGGTCGAGCGATTCGAGGGTTCGCTTCACAACCGCTGGCCCACGTAACGGAGCAGGTCCACGCAGCGGGCCGAGTAGCCCATCTCGTTGTCGTACCAGCTCGTCACGTTCACCAGCGTGCCGCCCACGACGTTGGTGGAGCGGGCGTCCACCGTGCTCGACTGCAGCGACCCGATGTAGTCCACCGACACCAGCGGCTCATCGCTCACGGCGAGCAGCCCCTTCAGCGGCCCGGCCTTGGCCGCCTCGCGAAACGCCGTGTTCACCTCGTCGGCCGAGGTGGCCTTCTCCACGGTGCAGGTGAGCGCGACGACCGACACGTCCGGTGTGGGCACCCGGAGCGACACGCCGTCGATCTTGCCCTTGAGCTGAGGCAGGACGAGCGAGGTGGCCTTGGCGGCCCCGGTGGTGGTCGGGATGATCGAGAGGGCCGCGGCCCGCGCCCGCCGCAGGTCCTTGTGCGGCAGGTCGAGAATCTGCTGGTCGTTGGTGTACGAGTGCACCGTCGTCATGAAGCCGTTGCCGAAGCCGAACCGGTCGAGAATCACCTTCACCACCGGCACCAGGCAGTTGGTGGTGCAGCTCGCGTTCGAAATGATATGGTGCTTCGCCGGGTCGTACGCCTCGTGGTTCACACCGAAGACGATGGTGATGTCCTCCTTCTTGGCCGGCGCCGAGATGATCACCTTCTTGGCGCCGCCCTGAAGGTGGAGCGCCGCCGCGTCGCGGTCGGTGAACCGCCCGGTGGACTCGAGCACCACGTCCACCCCCAGCTCCTTCCATGGCAGCCTGGCCGGGTCCTTTTCCGCCAGCACGCGCATGGCGTCGCCCCCGACGACCAGGCCGTCCTTTTCCGCGGTCACGTCGGCGGGGAACCGCCCGTGGACCGAGTCGTACTTGAGCAGGTGGGCGAGCGTGCCCGTATCGGTGATGTCATTGACCGCGACGAAGTCCAGCTCCTTGGCCCCCATCGCGTGCGCGGCCCGCACCACGTTGCGCCCGATCCGGCCGAACCCGTTGATGCCCACTCGAATCGCCATCGTCACTCCCCTCGTTGATGTGCCTACGCCAGCGACACCGGCGGCTCGGCCCGGGCGAACGTGACGCCCTCAACCGTGCGCGCGCCGGCCCTATGCAAGGCCGCGCCGGCCTCGGCCAGCGTGGCGCCCGTGGTGAAGACGTCGTCCACCAGCACGCAGGCGAGCCCGGCCACCAGACCCGCCTCGAACGCGCCGGCGACGTTGGCCTGCCGCCCCTCGGGCGTGAGCGCCGTCTGGGTGCGGGTCTCCCGCCGGCGGCGGAGCAGATCCACCCGCACCGGCAGACCGGTCAACTCGCCGAGCGCGGCGGCGATGCGCTCGCTCTGATTGTAGCCCCGTGCCCGGAGGCGCCGCGCCCCGAGCGGGATCGGTATCAAGGATACCCGCCCGGTCAATGGCTCGAGCCCGCGCATGGCGTCCGCCAACGATTCCCCGAGCCGCCGCCATCCCTCGTACTTCAGCCGGTGCACCGCGTCGCGCGCCGAGCCGCGCAGCCAGACCGCGCTCCGCACGCGCGTGAGCCCCTCGGGCCAGCCGGCGCAGAGGCGGCACTCGAGGTCGGCGAGCGCGGGCTGCCCGCAGCGGCCGCAGAGCGGAGCGGCCACCGGCTGCCAGCGCGAGCGGCACAGCTCGCACACCAGCGCGTCGTTCTGCCGTGCGGGCACCGGGCCGTCGCACAGCAGGCACGCCGGCGGCAGCAGCCAGCGCTCGACACCCGCGAGCGCCTCAGCGAAGCCGGCCATTCACGGCGGCTCGCATGACCTCGACCGGCGCCCGCACGCCGGGAAACCAGCGCTCCAGCGCGGCCGCGCCCTGGGCCACGAGCATCCCGCGCCCGTCGGCGGCGCGGAGACCCGCGGCCCGCATCGCGCCGACCCAGGGCGTCCCGCCGGCCCGGTAGACCAGGTCGAGCGCCACGGCGGCGCAGGGCGGCGGCGCCGCCAGCGGAAGCGGGTCGCCCGCGTTGAGCCCGAGCGGTGTCGTGTTGAGCACCACCACGCAGTCCTCCGCGCGAGCCGGCCCCACGCCCCGCTCGGCGATCCACTCCTCGAACCGGCGCCGGCGATCGGCCGAGCGGGAGGCCACGGCGACCGAGGCCCCGCGCACCGCGGCGGCGCCGACCGACGCCCGGGCGCCGCCCCCGGTGCCCAGCACGAGCCACGGCCCCGCCGGCGCCTCGAGCTCGTCCAGCGCGGCGAGCAGTCCGGTCACGTCGGTGTTCGCGCCGACGCAGGTCCCGCCATCCCCCCAGAACGTGTTGCACGCGCCGAGCTGCTCGACCGTCCCATCACCCCGCGCCAGCGCGCACGCCGCGGCTTCCTTATGAGGCACCGTGACGTTGCCGCCCCCGCCGGCGCGTACCAGCGCCTGCATCAGCCCGGGCACGTCCTCGGGGCGGCAGCGCAGCGCGACGTAGACGGCCGGCAGGCCGAGCACCCGGAAAGCGGCGTTCTGCATGGTCGGCGAAAGCGAGTGGGCGACGGGATCGCCCAGGATGGCAAAGACGCGCGTCGAGCCGTCGATCACCGCACCGTGCCGGCGACCCTGCTGACGACGGAGGAGATGAGGTCCTGCAGCTCGGCGTACGTCGCGCGGTAGCTCGCGAGGTCGGAGCCGTAGGGGTCGGACACTTCGCCGTGCGACTCGTCGCGGCCGGCGTAGGCGCCGAGGAGATGGACCTTGTCCTCGCCGCCGAGCTCCGCCACGCGCGCCAGATGGTGGCCGGACATCACGAGAATGAGGTCGGCGCTTCGCACGATCTCGCGGGTGAGGAGCCGCGCGCGGTGGTTGCTCAGGTCCAGGCCGTTCTCGAGCCCGACGAGGTAGGCGCCCTCCGAGATGGGCGCGCCGTCCCAGGCGCCGGTGCCGGCGGACGAAACGGTCACCTGGTCCAGGGACCGCGCGGCCACCGCTTCCCGCAGCAGCCCCTCCGCCATCGGGCTCCGGCACGTGTTGCCGGTGCAGACGAAGAGAACGTGTGTGCTCATGGCCGAAACATAGTCACGGGGCGAGCCGTCCGGCGGCCCGCCGGAGCTCCGCCCGCGGGATGGCGCCCTCTCGCACCATGCGCGGCACCGCGGCGGTGCAGTCCACCAATGTGGAAGGCGGAACGTTGCCGAGCACACCGCCATCGAGCACCAGCAGCAGCCCCGAGTCCACTTCGTCCCGGAAGTACTCCATCAGCTTGTCCGGCCCGGGAGCGGGCGGGCCCCCGGGCCGGTTGGCCGACGTCGACGTCAGAGGCTGGCCGCTGTCCCGCACCAGCCGCTCGATGCCCCGGTGCGACGTATGTCGCACCGCGATACCGCCCTCCCGGCCGCGCAACGCGTCGGGCAGCCGGCCCTCGCCGCCGGGGAGCACGAGCGTGAGCGGACCGGGCCAGAACGCGTCTGACAGCGCGCGCGCCGAGGCCGAGAACGTGAGCCCCCACGACTCCGCCATCGGGCGGCCGCTCACCAGCAGCAGGAACGGTTTGCCGAGCTCCCGTCCCTTGAGCCTGGCCAGCGACTCGAGTGCGGGCAGGCTGACCGAGGACCCGAGGCCGTACACGGTTTCGGTGGGATAGCCGAGCAGCCGTCCGGCAGCCAGGTGCGCGGCGACCGCGGGGATGGAGGCCTCGACCTGATCCGGCTCGCGGAACGGGAGGATCATTCGACCTGCCCGGCGATCAGCTCGGCCAGGGCCAGGTCGGCGGCGGTGGTCACCTTGAGATTGCGCGGAGAATCGGGGACGAGACGCACCGGCACGCCGGTACGCTCGACCAGGGCGGCATCGTCGGTGGGAAGGCTCGACGCCGTCCGTGCCGCGGCGTGGGCCCGTTCCAGCACGGCGCGCGGAAAGCCCTGCGGGGTTTGCGCCCGCCAGAGCCCGTCACGCGGGACGGTCCGCGCGACGCGCGAGTCGTCGCCCGGAACGGCCTGCTTGAGCGTATCGCTCAGCGGGACGGCAGCCACCGCACCTTCCCCCGCGCGCGCGTGGGCAATGACGGCGTCGATCACACTGCGCTCGACGAACGGCCGCGCGGCATCGTGCACCAGCACGGTGGCGCAGGCCGGGTCGAGCGCGGCGAGGCCCGCCGCCACCGAGTCGGCCCGCTCCGCGCCGCCGCCGACGATGGTGAGTCCCGCGCCGAGGCTGCCGAGAAACGCCGGCGGCGCGGCCGCGTCTTCCGGCGGCAACACGAGGACCACCTGGGTCACGTCGGGGTGGGACACGAAGGGACGCAAGGCGCGGAGGACCATCGGCACGCCGCCGATCGGCTGGTACTGCTTGGGCCCGCCGCCCAGCCGGGTGCCGCGCCCGGCCGCGGCCACGATGACGCCCACGTCACGCGGCAAGCGCGCGCACCAGCTGCTCGATGTGCTCCAGACCTACGACCGAGATGCCGGGTACCTGCGCCGGACTCCGTGCGGAGCCGTACACTCGACGGAACCCCAGGCGGGCCGCCTCCGCGATGCGCCGCTCGAGGCCCCCGCTCGGGCGGATCTCGCCGCCGAGCCCGATCTCGCCGAGGAACAGGACGTCCGGCGGCGCCGGACGGTTGTACAGGCTGGAGACCAGCGCGGCCGCGACTGCGAGGTCGGACCCGGGCTCGTTGAGGCGCACGCCGGCCGTGACCTGCACGAACACGTCGAGGTCGGCGAACGACGTCTGCGCCCGGCGCTCGAGCACCGCGAGCAGGACGGCCAGCCGCTTCGGATCGAGCCCCGTCGCAACCCGCTGGGGAGTGCCGTACCCCGACCGCGCGGCGAGCGCCTGCACCTCGACCAGCACCGGCCGGGTGCCTTCCATGAGGGCCGTGACGGCGCTCCCGCTGATGCCTTCCGCGCGCGCCGCCAGGAAGACCGCCGACGGGTTCGGCACGGCGACCAGTCCGTGCTCGGTCATCGAGAAGACGCCCAGCTCGTCGACCGAGCCGAAGCGGTTCTTGGTGGTGCGGAGGAGCCGGTAGTCGAGCGTGGCCTCGCCCTCGAAGTAGAGCACGGTGTCCACGATGTGCTCCAGCGTCTTGGGCCCCGCGATGCCGCCGCCCTTGGTGACGTGCCCGACGACGACCACCGCGGTGCCGGTTTCCTTGGCGAACCGCATGAGCTGCCCGGAGCACTCGCGCACCTGCCCGACGTTGCCGGGGGCGCTCTCGAGCGCCTCGGTATAGACGGTCTGGATGGAATCGATGACCACGAGGTCGGCCCGCGCCGCGGCGGCGGCGCCGAGGATGGCTTCGAGGCGGGTTTCGCCCAGCACGTGCACGGCGCCCGCGTCCTCGTCCACCAGGCGATCGGCCCGGAGGCGGATCTGGTCGGGCGACTCCTCGCCGCTCGCGTAGAGCACGGTGCGTCCGCCCGCTTCGAGCCGGGCGGCCGCCTGCAGCAGCAGGGTCGACTTGCCGATGCCGGGCTCGCCGCCGATCAGGCTCATCGAGCCGGGGACGATGCCCCCGCCCAGGACGAAGTCGAACTCGGGCAGTCCCGTCCGCCAGCGCTCCAGCGGGCGCGCGGCCACCTCCCGCAGCCGCGCCGGGGGCGGCCCGGCCGCGTGCGCGCCTGCCGCCCGCTTGCTCGCGCCCCGAACCGGCGCCCGCACCACGACCGGTTCCTCGGCCACGGCATTCCAGGCGCCGCACGCCTCGCAGCGGCCGACCCACTTGGGATGTTCGTGGCCGCACTCGGTGCAGCGGTAGACGGACTTGGGCTTAGGCATTGGGACAGGCGGTCGGGCGAGCGGGCGAGCCGGCGAGCGGGCGCCCCCGCTTCATCCCGAGCGCAGCGAGGGACCTTCTCTCCTGGTCACCGACCGTGGCCGCGGTCCGGATAGTCGAGCAAGGTCCCTCGCTCCGCTCGGGATGAAGAACGCGGATGACCCGCTCACTGATCCGTATCACCCGCTCCCCGAGCCCGCTCACTCCGGATCCTCTCTGCCCGACAAGTTGTCGAACCGGGTGTACTCCCGCACGAAGCGGAGCTGCACGTCGCCGGTTGGGCCGTTGCGGTTCTTGGCCAGCATGATCTCCGCGAGCCCGCGCTTGGATTCGTCTTCCCGGTCGTAGTACTCGGGGCGATGGATGAAGATGACGAGGTCGGCGTCCTGCTCGATGGCGCCGGAGTCTCTCAGGTCGGACAGGATGGGCTTCCGCTCGCCGCCCCGCTGCTCCGACGCGCGCGAGAGCTGGGACAGCGCGATGACCGGGATTTCCAGCTCGCGCGCCAGCGCCTTGAGCGAGCGCGAGATGTCGGAGATTTCCTGCACCCGGTTCTCCGCGTAGTCGGGGCTCCGCATGAGCTGGAGATAGTCCACGATGACGAGCCGGAGATCGTTGTCGATCTTGAGCCGCCGGGCCTTCGAGCGCATCTCGAGCAGCGTGAGCGACGGCGTGTCGTCGATCCAGAGCTGGTACGTTTGCAGGATGCCGGCCGCGCGGGCCAGCTGGGTGAAGTCCGAATCGCGCAGCGTGCCCTGCCGCACCCGATGGCTGTCCACCCGCGCCGTGGCGGTGAGCATGCGCTGGACCAGCGACTCCTTCGACATTTCCAGCGAGAAGATGGCGACCCCCTGCCCTTCGCTGGCCGCATGCGCCGCGAGGTTGAGGCAGAACGCCGTCTTTCCCATGGACGGCCGGGCCGCGACCACCACCAGCTCGGAGGCCTGAAAGCCCGACGTCAGCGAGTCCAAATCTAGAAACCCACTCGGCACCCCGGTAATCGCTTTGCCGCTCCGCTGGAGCGTTTCGATGCGTTCCATCGTGGGCCACAGCATCTCCTTGATGCGGGTGAACCCGTCGTTGCCGCGCTGCTGGGAGATATGGAAAATGCGGGACTCGGCGACGTCGAGCAGGTCCACCGCCGTCGAGCGTCCGTCGTAGGCTTCGGTGATGATGGAGGTGCTGGCTTCGATCAGCCGCCGGAGGATGGCCTTGTCGCGGACGATCTTGGCGTGGAACTCGAGGTTGGCCGCGGTGGGCACCGCGTCCACCAGCTCGGCGAGATACTCGAGCCCGCCGGCGGCCTCGAGGTCGCCCCGGCGCAGCAGCTCGTCGCGCAGCGTGATGTGGTCGATGACCACGCGCCGCTCGGTGAGCGCCAGCATCGCCCGAAACAGGCGGCGGTGCCCCTCGCGGTAGAACATCCCGTCGTCCACCAGCTCCGCGGCCCGCAGCGCCGCGTCCTGGTCGAGCAGCATCGCCGCCAGCACCGCCTGCTCGGCCTCGGCGCTCCACGGCGCCGAGCGGCCGACGTAGGTGTCAACGGTCGAGTAGTTGTCGGGCGATACGGACGTCATCCCAGGTCGGCTTCTTCCAGTTCGGGTTGCGCAGCAGCGCCGCGGGATGGTACGTCACGACCAGCGGAATGCCGTTGAACGTGTGCACCTTGCCGCGGAGATCCCCCAGGCTCTTCCTCACGCCGAGCATGGCCTCGCCGGCGGTCCCGCCCATCGCGAGAATCACCTTCGGCGCGACGAGCTCGAGTTGGCGGTGGAGATAGGGGATGCAGGCGGCGATCTCATCCGGCAAGGGCTTTCGATTCTGGGGCGGACGGCACTTCACGATGTTGGTGATGTACACCAAAGATCGCGGGACATCAATAGCCTCGAGGATCGTGTCGAGCAGCTGGCCCGCCTGCCCCACGAACGGACGGCCGGTCGCGTCCTCGGTGGCACCGGGTCCTTCCCCGACGAGAAACAACCGGGCCCGCGGATTGCCCTCACCGGGGACCGCGTTCGTCCGGTTAGGACACAGGTCGCAGCAGTACGTCGTCCGGATGCGCTCGGCCACCGCGTCGAGCGTCGGGAGCGCCCCGAGGTCGTTGCCCAGAAGCACCGGTGCCGGGGAAAGCACCACGAGGCCCGGACCCGGAATCGGCGGGGCACCGCGCTTCCACCGCGGCTCCTGGTCGGCGCCGGACGCGGTCGGAGCAGCCGCGGGCGCGCCCAGGATCACCTCGGCGCCGCCGAGCTCGGCCTGCTGCGCAAGATAACGCCGCCACTCATCGCCCAAGGATACGCTCCACCGCGTCGAGTATGCCTTCGGCGACCTGACGCTTGGACTGCAGCGGCAGAATGCGCGCGGTCCCTTCCCGGTCGAGTAGCGCGACACGGTTGGTCTCCACGTCGAACCCCGCGCCCGGCTCGAGCGCGTCGTTCACCACGATCAGATCGAGGTCCTTGCGCTCGAGCTTGGCTCGCCCCTTTGCCATCGCGTCGCCCGTCTCGAGCGCGAACCCGACGATGACGCTGCCGGCGCGGCGCTCGCTTCGGGTGGCGCTCAGGATGTCGACCGTCGGCTCCATCGGCACCGCGAGCGCGCCGTCGTGGCGGGCGCGCTTGCTGTCGCTCGGATCGCTCGGCCGGAAGTCGGCCGGCGCCGCGGCCATGACGAGCACGTCGGCGGCCGGGAGCGCCTCGCGCACCGCGGCCTCGAGCTCGGTCGTGGTTTCGACCCGCATCACCCGCACGCCGACCGGCGCCGGCAGCGCGACGGGTCCCGTGATCAGCACGACATCCGCCCCGCGCTCCCAGGCCGCCTCAGCCACCCGATAGCCCATCTTGCCGCTCGAGCGGTTGGTCACGACCCGGACCGGATCGATGCTCTCGCGCGTCGGACCGGCGGTCACGACCACGCGCCGGCCTCGCAGCGGGCCCGCGGTCCCGCGAAGGCAGCGGGCGGCGTGGGCCATGATGATCTCGGGCTCGCTCATACGCCCGGGGCGCTCGGAGGGACCCTCCGCCAGCGCGCCGACCTCCGGCCCGACCAGGGCGATGCCGCGGGCCGCGAGGCGCTCGAGGTTCGCGCGTGTCTGCGGGTGGGCGTACATCTCGTCGTTCATGGCGGGCGCGAGGAGCACCGGGGCGGTGGCGGCGAGCAGCAGCGTGGTGAGGAGATCGTCGGCCAGGCCCTGCGCCAGGCGCGCAACGAGATGCGCCGTGGCGGGCGCGACGATCACCAGGTCGGCGGCGTGTCCGAGCCGAACGTGCGACAGCGCCCCGCCCGGCTCCCACAGCGAGCCGAGAACGGGGCGCCCGGTGAGCGCCTCGAAGGTGGGCGGCCGGATGAATTCCGCCGCGGCCTGCGTCAGCACCACGTCCACCTGCGCGCCCGCCTCGGTGAGCCGGCGGGCCAGCGTGCAGCTCTTATAACAGGCGATGCCGCCCGACACGCCGAGGACCACCCGGCGGCCGGCCCATACGCTCACGCTTCGGAGCGGCGACGCCGGACGAGCTTGTAGTTGAGCTCGCCGTCGACCAGCGACTGCAGCGCCTGCGTCGTCAGCTTCTCGCCGCTGCCGGCGAGCTGGTCCTTGGGAAACTCGTTCAGGTACCGCGCGAACTTGGCCGCGACCAGAACGCCGAGGTACTTGTTCCCGGCCTGGTGAGCCACTTCCGACGGGGTCGTGATCCGCATGCGTGCTCCTTCAGGGTTCGGTCAATCGGCTCCGATACGGAGGGCCGCGGCGCTGACCTCGCGCCGGAGCCGCTCGATGAACGGCATGAGCCCTTCCTGGCGGCTGACCCGCCGTGCCTCCGCGTCGAGAATCGCGGCCACCTGCGCCACCGCGATGACCAGGTCCTGGTTCACGAGGGCGTAGTCATACTCGGCCACCGCGCCCAGCTCGTCCGCCGCGCGCGCGATCCGCTCGCGGATCACCGCCGCGGGCTCCGTGTTCCGTCCGGCGAGCCGGCCCACCAGCACGTCGGCCGACGGCGGCAGCACGAACAGGTGAAGCGAGTTCGGGAAGCTCGCGCGGATCTGCCGCGCGCCCTCGATCTCGACGTCGAGCACCGCCGTGCGCCCGCGGCCGAAGATCCGGTCGATCTCCGCGCGCAGGGTGCCGTACAGGTTCCCGGCGTAGGTGGCCCACTCCAGGAACTCGCCGGCGGCAACGCGCCGCTCGAACTCCTCGCGCGACAGGAAGTGGTAGTCCACCCCCTCCTGCTCGCCCTCGCGGCGCGGCCGGGTCGTGGCCGACACCGAGTAGGCCAGATCGTCGCGCGCCCGCAGCAGACTCCTGGCGATGGAGGTCTTCCCGCCGCCCGACGGCGACGACAGGACGAGCAGGAACGGCTTCACTCGAGGTTCTCGAGCTGTTCCCGGAACTTTTCCAGTTCGCCCTTCATTGCGATCACCTGCTGTGCGATCTCGGCGTCGTTCGCCTTCGAGCCGATGGTGTTCACCTCGCGGCCGAGCTCCTGGGCCAGGAAGCCGAGCTGCTTGCCGACCGGCCGGTCCGACGCGAGCGCCGCGCGCACCGCGTCGACGTGCGCGCGCAGACGCACCAGCTCCTCGGTGATGTCGAGCCGGTCGGCCTGAAACGCGATCTCCTGCGCCAGCCGCGTCTCGTCCGCCACGCGGCCGTCGAGCAGCTCGGCCACCGCGGCCCTGAGCCGGTCACGCTCGCGCACCAGGCGCTCGGGCGCGCGCTCGGCGACGACCGCGGCGGCCCGCTCGAGCAGCTCGACCCGATGCCGGAGCTCGGCGGCGAGCGCCTCGCCTTCGCGGGCCCGCATGGCCCGGCAGTCCGCCGCCGCCTGGGCCACCACCGGCTCGACCTCCGACCACGCCGCCGGCGCGTCAGCGTCGGAGCCCAGCGAGACGACTTCGGGCTGCCGCGCCACAAGCTCCACCGTGACTTCACCCGGGAGCGCGAGCGCCGCCTGCAGGTCGCGCAGGCGATTCGCGACGAGGCGCGCGCGGTCCAGGTCCACCGTGAAGCCGGCCGCCCGCGGAGGGAGCTCGGTCCATCGCGCCTGCACCGCCACGTGCCCGCGATCGAACTCGCGCCGCAGGCGCTCGCGCAGCTCGCCCTCGAGCGACGCGAGGTCCCCTGACAGCTTGGACGCGAGATTGAAGTAGCGGTGGTTGACTGTCCGGATCTCGATCCGGAGACGTCCGCCGGCCACGGGGCCCTCCGCCGCGCCGAACCCCGTCATGCTGTTGGGCACCGCGCCTCCACGAGACCGGGAAAGCCGTGAAACTTACTCGCAATCAGGGTCGACTGGTAGAGGACATCGAATCAAGCAAATTGCGACTTGAGATCGGGCGGGAGGCGAAACTCGTATGCCGTTCAACTGACAATACTTGTGGAGCGCGGTTCGGTCAGTTCAGGAACTCCCAGCGCACCCCGAAGTTGCTGCCGTAGGCCGGCAGGACGAAGCCCGGGACATAGGTCAGCTTGGCGGCGGAGATGTTGTTCCGATTCCAGTAGAGCGTGAAGCTCTGCAGCTGGACCGCCACCTGGCTGGTGAAAAATGTGGCGCCCCGGAGGTTGATCGGTGCGCCGGTCCCGTCGCGCCCGATGGTTCCCCGCCCCCAGGCCTCCATCCCGAGCTGCAGCTTGAGATCGAAGATGCCGCTGGGAAACTGCCGCCAGAACTTGGACCGAATGGTCGCCGTCGTGAGCGAATGCGTCGGGGGCACCCCGTCCACCGCCCCTTTCCTCGGATCGCTGTACCAGCTCTCGACCGTGAGCCACTTGAGCGGGGCCAGCCGCGCGGTCACGGTGAGCCAGTCCACGTCGCCCGACGGCGCGAGCGCCGGGATCTCCACGAAATCGGCAAAGGCGAACGGGCTGAACGCCGACGTCCGGGTGTATGCCAGCGTAAACCCGAGCCGTGCGCGGTTCCATCCGAGCTGCGCCTCGAAATCCCGCACGCGCTGCGCCGTGTCCGCGAGGATCGACGGTGCCGCGACCAGATCTCCCAGGCGCGCCGTTCCGGTCAGCGCCAGGCCGGGCACCGGCGAGAGACCGGCCGCGAGCGACACGGATCGGCTGGTGCGCCCGCCGAAGTGATGCTGCAGGATGCCCTCGACGCTGGCCGACACGGGGCCGGCCGGTGCGAACCCGAGGTTGGCGCGGAGATCGAGAGGCGTCCACCGCGTCCGATGAAACCCCGACGCGCCGAGCGAGAGCACCGGCGTGCGGTACATCAGGCGCCCGCCGAGCTGGTTGTTCTGCTGGTCGACGCCCGCGCCGTCCCACGCCGAGCGCGCGTAGACGAGATCGAGCCCGCTCCCGGTCCCGTCCTCACGGGACCGGAGGGCCAGTCGGAGCTGCGCATCCGTGCGCGTCGCGGTGTAGCCGAGACCGATGGTGTCGGTCTCCGC
>JAICJD010000143.1 GCA_025928645.1 Gemmatimonadales bacterium | reverse complement strand
GTTGCCGCTCGGGCCTTCGGAGGCGGGTGGCTCGCGACCTGAGGGCTCCGCGGCGGAACGCCCTTCCGATAGCGCGCTCCGCGCTCCGCGCCCGCTCGCCTGCTCGGTGGACGGCGGAGTTCCAGCGGCCGTGCGAGACCCTGAGGCGGCCGCTCCCGGAGGTACAAGGCGCGAGGGGGCCCCGCCGCCCCGGCCACCGCTGCCGTCAGGCTCAACGGTACCCTTCGAGGCCAGCACCTGTTCCAGATCCACGATGCGGTCGAGCATGGCCCAGCGGAGGAGCAGGGTCTCCACGATGAGGCGAGGGTTCACGCTGCGCCGGATGGCCGGCTCGCTCTCGGCCAGGAGCTTCAGCATGCGGAGCACGTCTCCGGGCTCGAGCTTGGCCTTCTCGTCGTCGAGCGTCTGCCGCATGGCCTCGGTCAGGCCCTCGGGCTCGTTCCCGAGCTGCAGCATGAGGAGCGAGCGGAGGGCCTCCCCCGCCCCGGCCATGAATTCCGCGAGATCCGCGCCCGCGTCGACCAGCCGGTCAACCAGGGGAAACACGGCCGCGGGCCGCCGGTCGGCGACGATCCCGAGCAGCTCGGCGTAGAGCTCGTCGTCGACTAGGCCGAGCACCTCGCGCACGCGCGCCGACGTGATGTCGCCCTCTCCCAGGCTGAGGCACTGATCCAGCACGCTGAGCGCGTCCCGCATGCCGCCGTCGGCGTGCCGGGCGATGAGGGTCAGCGCGTCGTCGTCGGCCGCGATCCCCTCGGCAGTGAGCACCTCGCGCAGGCGGTCGCGGATGGCCGCCGGGCCGATGCGCCGGAAGTCGAACCGCTGGAGCCGCGAGAGCACCGGCGCGGCCGCCGCGGCGATCTTCTGCGGCTCGGTGGTGGCGAACACGAACACCACCCGCGGCGGCGGCTCCTCCAGGACCTTGAGGAGCGCGTTCCAGGCCTCCCGGGTCAACATGTGGGCCTCGTCCACGATGTAGACCTTGTGGTGCCCCTCGCGCGAGGCGGCGTACATGGCGCGCTCGCGCAGGTCGCGCGCATCGTCTACGCCCCGGTTGCTGGCAGCGTCGATCTCGACGACGTCCAGGTTCGCCGACCCGCTCCAGACCCGGGTGCAGTCCTCGCACTCGCCGCAGGGGTCGCCGGTGGAGTCCCGGTTCGGGCAGTTGAGCGCCATGGCGAGGATGCGGGCCGCGGTCGTCTTGCCGACCCCGCGCGGGCCGGTGAGGAGATAGCCGTGCCCGACCCGGCCCCTGGCGACCGCGCCGCGCAACACGGCGGCGACGTGGTCCTGGACCAGGAGATCGGCGAAACGCTTCGGGCGGTAGCGGCGTGCGAGGGCGATAGTCATGGGTGGCGGCGGTGGGCAAAGAAAAGTGCCTCAGGCTCCCCGAAGCGACACCGGGCATCGCTTAGCGCTGCTACCGGCGAGGTCCTGACGCGGTTCACGCGCCGGCGCCCTTCGGACCTGAGGCACCGGGAATATACACCGCCCGCCGACCCGATGGAACCCCGCCGCGCGCTCAGCCGAGGATGATCCGCTGGCGGTGCTGCATCTGGCGGAGCTCCCACGTTTCCGCCACGACGCCGCCGAGCAGGAAGACGATGGCCGTGTAGTAGATCCAGAGAACGAAGAGCACGGCCGCGCCGATGTTGGCGTCGCCGATCGCGCCCTCCACCGACGCGAAGTGGGTGAGATAGAGGCCGTACAGCCGCTTCGCCACCTCGAACAGCACCGCGGTGAACGCCGAGGCGAGGAGCGCCGTCCGCCAGGGCAGCCGGCGGATCGAGGAGTAGCGGTAGGTGACGTAGAAGAGCGACAGCGAAAAGATGAACGCCAGCAGCTCGCCCAGCATGCGGCCGACCGTGGAGAAGAAGAAGGCGAACTGGGGGATCACCCGCTCGGACCCCCGGGCCCAGGCGATCGTGACCACCGTGCTGATGCCCGTGTTGACCAGGAACAGGAACACGGTGGCGACCACCATCGCGATGTCGCGCGCCTTTCCCGCCAGCCAGTTGAACAGGAAATTGCGGGGCGGGGCCGGCCGGGCGGACACGTCGTAGATGTCGTTGAGCGAGGTCCGGATGCCGGCGAACAGCCGGGTGCTGAACCAGATGAAGGCGGGCACCGCGTAGAGCGAGATCTGCCCGCGGTTGCGCGCGACGCCGATGAGCAGGCGCTCGACCAGCGCGAACGGGTCGCGGCCCGGCGCCTCCGCGTGCGGAGGGAAGAACCGGTGGAACAGCGCGGTCGGGTCGACCGCCGGGCCGCCCGCCACGGCCTGCGCCACGTGCGTGAGGCCGATCAGCACGAGCAGCACGAACGGCACGGCCGCGAGCAGCGCGTCGAAGGTCAGCGCGCTCGCCAGGAACGGAATGTTGTTTTCGTCGGCGGCCTGGAGGGTGCGGCGAAGGAAGCCGGCGGGCGTGCGGTGCCACCCGCCGGGTCGGACGCGCTTCAGGCGAGCGGCTCCTCGATGTCACCCACCGCCCGGCGCCGGGCGCGGGACTCGGCGAGCCGCCGCTCCAGCTCCTCGCGGGCGGAAGGGGAGGCGGCCCGCGGCCGGAGCGGCGGCGGCTCGCCGAGGTCGTCGAACTCGTCTTCGTCGTCGTCGGTCAGATCCTGGAGCGCCTCCCGCCCGCTCGAGAACTGCTGGGCCAGCTCGTCCAGTTTTTCCTCGGTGACCGCCCGCAGCTTCCACAGCTTGCGCTGGAGCACCCGGCGCGTCTCCTCGCCGGTCCGCGGGGCGTACAGGAGGGCCAGCCCGGCCCCCAGCATGGCGCCCCAGAACAGCCACTTGGCGGAGGCATCGCCTCCCCGCTCGACGTACACGACTTCGCGACCGCGATTGCGACGTGTCATCCGCTCCTCCTATTCCCCGGCGTCGGGATCGTCCTCGGCCGCGACGAGCGCGGGTCGGAGCGCCGCATGATGCTGCATCGGCGCCTGGACGAAGCGATTGATGTCCTTCTCGGTACCGTTGACGTTGAGCTGCTCGAACAGAAACGCGAAGGTGCGCTCGAGATCGGCGGCGATGGCCGCCCGCACGTCCTCGCCCAGCGACCAGAAGTCGCGCTTGAAGGGGCCGATCGCCTTCTTGCGGGCCTTGTAGTAGAACTGCTCTTCGGTGTCCCCGCTCTTCCGCTCGCCCGCCGCATTCTCGTCCACCCAGCGCCGCACGCGGTCGCGCAGCTCCGTGGGTAACCGGGGATGGTCGAGCACGAGGTTCTGGAAATTGGTGGCGAGGTGGATCTCGGCGGTCTCGATCCGGGGGAAGTTGCCGAACGCGTTGGATGGCAGCGTGCTCGCCCCGTGCTGCACGGCGCCGGCGAGCCCGTACTCCTCCCGTGCCGCCTGGGACAGCGCGGCCAGCGCCTGCAGGTCGAGCTTGACGTCGGCGATCGTGCCGTTCGCCAGCACCACGCCGCCGTGGGAGGTCCCGGTCTGCACCGAGATCTTGCTGATGCCGGCGAGGTCCCCGCGCGCCCCGAGCGAGCGGTTGTAACCCTGCATGAAGGCGTGCAGCTCCTCGACGGTGCTGTTCTTCATGCCCACTTCGCCGATCTCGGCGCCGACCGAGATGGTCACGCCGTCAGGCTCCTGCCCGCGGATGAACCCGGTGATCTCCGCCGCACGCTCGAAGTTGACGCGCTGCTGCTCCTCCAGGGTGTCCCTCGAGAGGTCCACCAGCGTCGAGGTGTCGACGTCGATGTTGTAGAAGCCGGCGCCGATCTCCTCGGCGATCAGCTTCTTCACCTCGCCGACTTCGCCCTCGGGGTCGGCCTGGTACTTCTTGTGGTTGACCTGGCAGTGATCGCCCTGGATGAAGAGCGGGAGCGCGTAGCCCTCACGCAGCGCGGCGCCGATCATGACCGCGACGTACTCGGCTGGGCGCTGCTCGGTGTAGGCGATCTCGGACCGGGCGATCTCCAGCAGGATGGCGCCCGCGCGCCCCGCCCGCGCCGCGCGGAAGATGGCGCGCGCGGTGTCATAGGCCATCATCCGCACGTTGATTGCGGGGACCGTGAAACCGCTCACCTCTCCACGGCCGCGCGCCTGATAGAGGCCCTGGATGGAGGCCGGCCGCCCGCCGGTGGCCTGCCCCAGCTCCCACAGCAGCCAGCGAGCCGCCTCTCGCGCTTCGCCCTCGGCGAACACGGCCTCCCAGACCAGGCGGTCGGTCGCGGCGGAGCGGAGCCGGGCCGGATCGCGCACCGTCACGCCGCCGGGCACCTGCACCACCGCGCCTTCGTAAAGCTGAATCGCCCGCTGGGTTGCGTCGGCCATGTGTGATCCTTCGGAGAATGCCGGACCGGGTGCGTTGGTAAAGGTAGGGCGGGACCGGAAGAGCGTCAAACGATGTCGGCGTCGTCCGTTTCAGGCATCGGCTGGGCGTCCCGCTCGTACCCGGGCCGGCCCATCGCCGCATAGGTGAGCCGCTTGCCCAGCTCGACGCCCGGCTGGTCGAACGGATCGACGCCGTAGAACACGCCGGCATAGCCCGTCGCGATCTGGAAGAACATGATGAGCTCGCCCACCGTCCCGGCATCGAGACGGGGAAGCCGGAGCGTGCAGCTCATTCGCCCCGCCCGCGCCAGCGCGGTGGCGGTGGCCGCGTACTCCGCGCGCAGCAGCCCGCCGAGCGTGTGGCCCGACAGATACGCGAGGTCGGGCGGGAGCGGGGTCACGCCGGGCACGTCGTCGGGCGGCGGCGGGATGCGGACGTCGGCGTCCGGCTCTTCCACTACCGCGAAGCCGATCACCTTGTCGTACGGCCCCTCCATGAAGAGCTGGAGCTGGCTGTGCTGGTCGGTGGCGCCCACCGCCGCCACGGGCGTGGGCCCGGCATGCACCTCAACGCCGTCGCGGCTCGTCCGCTTCCCGAGGCTCTCCGCCCAGAGCTGCCGATACCACTCGGCCAGCTCGCGCAGGCGATCGCTGTAGGGCATGAAGACGTGCACGCGCGCGCCGAGGTCCGCATCGGCCGCCCAGTGGAGCGCCGCGTAGAGCCCCGCGGGGTTCCGGAGCAGCTCGTCTGCCTCGGCGCGCTCCACCGCCTGGCGCGCGCCGGCCAGGAGCCCATCGATGTCGATGCCGACCAGCGCGGCCGGCAGCAGTCCCACCGGCGAGAGGACGCTGAACCGCCCGCCGACGTCGGGCGGCACCGCCAGGGTGGCGATGCCGTCGCGCGCGGCCAGGTCCCGGAGGGCGCCGCGCGCGGGATCGGTGGTGAACACGAGGTGGCGGTGCGCCGCGGCGCCCAGCGCGTCCTCGAGCCACGCGCGGACGACGAGATACTGCGCCATGGTCTCCGCCGTCCCGCCCGACTTGCTGATGACATTCACCAGCACGCGGCGGGGGTCGATGCGCGCCAGCGCGGCGCTCACCGTCGCCGGATCGATGTTGTCCAGCACGGTGAGCCGGGGGAAGAACTCGCGGCCGTCGTCGCTCCACTCGTTCCAGGCGGGCCGCCTGAGCGCCGCCAGCAGGGCCCGCGTGCCGAGCGCCGAGCCGCCGATCCCCAGCACGAGCACGTGATCGTAGGCCTGGCCGAGGCCTTCGGCAAAGGCCGCGATCTCGCGCACGGTCTCGCCCTGTTCCACCAGGCGATAGAAGCCGTACTCCCCCGCCCCGCGCCGCCGCCGCACCTCGGCCTGGACCCCCGCGAATCGGCGGGCGAGCTCGTCGAGCCGCGCACGCGGCAGTCCGTGCACGCCGTCGAGGCGGTCCCGCAGCATCCGGCCGTAGGCCAGCCGGATCATGGTACCTCCACCGTCAGCCCGTCGTACGCGGGATGGATGCCGTCGGGCAGCCGCGCCTCCAGCTCGGCGTGGCCGGTCTCGTGGGTGAGATGGGTGAGGTACGTTCGCCGGGCGCCGAGGGCGCGAGCCGCCTCGACCGCCTCGCCGATGCTGAGGTGGGTCGGGTGGGGCCGCCACCAGAGCGCGTTGATCACCAGCGTGTCGAGATCCTGGAGCCGCGCCGCCTCCGCGGCGTCGATCGCCTTCACGTCGGTCAGATAGGCCAGCGGGCCGAACCGATAGCCGAACACCCGGACCCCGCCGTGCCGGAACGCGAGCGGCAGCACGGTCTGGCCGGCGACCTCCACCTCGCGGCCCGGCTCGATGGGGTGGAGCTCCAGGTCGGGCTTGGAGGTGCCTTCGAACGGGCTGGTGCCGTCGAAGATGTACTCAAACGAGGCACGCAGGTGGTCGAGCGTTTCGGGCGGCCCGTAGATCGGCAGCGCGCGTCGGTCGCGCACCGAGAACACCCGCAGGTCGTCGATCCCGTTGGTGTGGTCCGCGTGGTGGTGGGTGTAGACGACGGCGTCGACGCGGGCGATGTCGTTCGCCACGAGCTGGAGCCGCAGCTCGGGCGGGGTGTCGATCAGAATGGCGGACCCGTTCGCTTCGACCAGGGCGGCGGACCGCGTCCGTTTGTCGCGCGGATCCTCGGACCGGCACACCGCGCAGCCACAGCCGATCTGGGGCACGCCGAACGAGGTGCCCGTGCCCAGAAAGGTGAGCCGCATTCCTAAACGGCTTCGATCTTGAGGAGGTTGGTCGTGCCCGGCATGTCGAACGGCACGCCGGCCGTCACCACCAGCCGCTCGCCCGGCTGGGCCAGTCCGCGCGCGAGGATCTCCTGCCGCGCGGCGGCGAGCATCCGGTCGTAGTCGTTGTGGTGGTCGGTGAGCGCGGGCGTGACGCCCCACACCAGCGAGAGCTGGCGGAAGGTGTCGGCCTCGGGCGTGCAGGCGAAGATCGGGACGGTGGGCCGGCAGGTGGACACCTTGCGCGCGGTGAATCCGCTGCTGGTGAAGCACACGATGAGCGGCGCGCTCAGCATCTCCGCCGCCGCGCACACGGCCACCGCGATCGCGTCCTCGGTGCGGATGGGCCCGCTCTGGCCCAGCCGATGCTGCGGCACGAGAGCGCCCTCGCTGGCCCGGCGGCCGAGCGCCGCGTCGATGGTGACGCCCCGCCCCTGGCGCTGCGTCTCCATCTCGCGCGCGATGCGGTCCATCGCCCGCACCGCCTCGAGCGGAAACTCGCCGACCGCCGTCTCCGCGGAGAGCATCACCGCGTCGGTGCCGTCCAGGATGGCGTTGGCCACGTCGGAGGCCTCCGCGCGGGTGGGCCGCGGCGCGTGGACCATGGACTCGAGCATCTGCGTGGCGGTGATCACCGGCTTGCCGTGGAGCCCCGCCTCGCGGATGATCTGCTTCTGCATCAGCGGGACCTCCTCGAACGGGAGCTCCACGCCGAGGTCGCCGCGGGCCACCATGATCGCGTCGGAGGCATCGAGGATGCCGCACAGGTTCCGGAGCGCCGTATCCTTCTCGATCTTGGCCACGAGCTTGGTGGTGCGCGGCACGAGCGTGCGGAGCTGCTCGATGTCCTCGGGGCGCCGCACGAACGAGAGCGCGACGTAGTCCACCCCGATCGCCACCGCGCGGGCCACGTCCTCGAGGTCCTTTTCGGTGAGGGCCGGCGCGCTCACCTCGATGCCCGGCAGGTTCATGCCCTTGTGCGCGCGCAGCTCCCCGCCGTAGTGCACCATCGCGTCCACCCGCCCGTCGCGGACACCGGTTACCTCTACCGCGATCAGCCCGTCGTCGAGCAGAATGCGCGCGCCCGTCCGCACGTCGGCGGCGAGCCCGTCGTAGGTGGTGGGAATCTCGCCGGGACCCGCCTCGGCTTCGGGCGCGAAGGTGATGGTGCGGCCCGGCTCCAGGCGGAGCGGCTGCGGCAGGTCGCCGACCCGGATGCGCGGGCCCTGCAGGTCCAGCAGGACGGCAACCGAGTCGCGCCGCGGACCGGTGACCTCGCGCAGCTGCTCGATCCACCGGGTCCGGACCGCGGGCGAGCCGTGCGAGGCGTTGATGCGGACGACATCGACCCCCGCCTCGATCAGCGCGGTCATTCGATGCGGGTCGTCCCAGGAGGGGCCGAGCGTGGCGACGATCTTGGTGCGTCGTACTGGAGCGCGAGGCATGGGAGGGAGTTTAATGCGGCCCCGTCACCGCTGCATGACGACCTCGCCGTCCACGACGGTGAGCGCCGCCCGGCCGGCACGCACCGCGTCGCCCACGCCGCGTTCCACCGACGGGTCGAACTCCCAGGCGACGAGATCGGCCGGCGCGCCCGGCGCGAGCGTGCCCGCGAGCGGCCCCTGCCCCGCGGCCCGGGCCGCGCACGTGGTGTAGGCCCGCACGGCGTCCTCGAAGCCGATCTTCTCCTCCGGCCGCCACCCGGCGCGCGGGCCGCCCGAGGCGGAGCGCCGCTCCAGCGCGGCGTAGAGGCCTTCCCGCGGGTCGATCGACGCGACCGGGACGTCGCTGCCGAACACCAGGGGCGTACCCCGCCGGCCGAGACTGGCGAACGCGTAGGCGCCGGCGCCTCGAGCACCCCAGTGGCGCTCGACGAGCGGAATGTCGGTCAGCAGGTGCGCCGGCTGCATGGATGCGACCAGCCCGGCCGCCGCGGCGCGGTCCAGGTCGTCGGGATGCACGCACTGGAAATGCTCGATCCGATGCGGAATCGCCGCCTTCCGGAGCGGGGTCAGGAGGTCGAGCGCGCGCCGTACCGCGGCGTCGCCGATGGCGTGCACGGTCACGGCAAGTCCCGCTTCGCTCGCCGTTCGCATCGCAGCGGCGGCCTCGCGCTCGCCCGTGATCGGCATCCCGCGATCCCGTGTTCCCTCGTACGGAGAGAGCATCCATGCCGTCCGGCTACCGAGGCTGCCGTCGAGGAACATCTTGATGCCGCCGATGCGGAGCCACTCGGAGCCCGCGCCGCTCCGGACCCCGCGCGACACGAGCGACCCGAGTGCGCTCACGGGGGGATGGAAGAGGACCCGGAGCCGGAGCGTCCCGTTGGCTTCGAGCCGCCGGAAGGCGGCGAGGTCGGCCTCGGTCTCCACGTCGTGGAGGCCCGTGATGCCGAGGCCGAGGGCCTCCCGCTGCGCCTCTCTCAAGGCCGCATCGAGCAGGTCCGGAGGCGGCGGCGGCAGGTGCGGCAGCATCAGCTCCACCGCCCGCTCGAGCAGGAGTCCGGTCGGCTCGCCGGCGGCGTCGCGCACGATGCGTCCTCCGAAGGGATCCGGCGTCGCCCGCGTGATCCCCGCGGCCGCGAGCGCGGCGGAATTGACCCATGCCGCGTGCACGTCGAGCGAGTCGAGATAGACCGGTCCGGCCTGCACGGCATCGAGCGCCGTACGATCGGGCACTTGCGTCCAGCCGTTGGCGTGCCACCCCGGCCCCCGCACATCCCCCGAACTGCCAAGGGCTTACGCAAACCACACCGGGAGCTCCCCGTAGGTGCGCCGTAGGTACACGCTGAATGCACCCGGCATGCAGCGGGTCGGCGACGGATACCCAAGCGATGCCCTCCACCCGCACCCGCTTGGGGGCGTGTGGTGGTGGACCAGCTTTGGCGGCTGCCGCCGGTGGTGCT
>JAICJD010000287.1 GCA_025928645.1 Gemmatimonadales bacterium | reverse complement strand
CGGCCCCTCCGCAGAGGGCGTCCGCCTCGAGGGGCCACCCCGCAGCATGATCTTCTCCCCCGTGGGGCTCACTGTCGGCGTGTCGAACGCCTCGTTTCGCCTGACCCGCGGAGACGCGGCGCTGACCGTCGTGGTTTCGCGGCTTGGCCGGCTGCGCATCACCCCGTGAGCGAACGCGCGGCTCCCCGGCTTGCTCGAAGGATGACGGCACCTTCGATGGGGAGTCGCGCGCTTCAGGGTCCGCCGGCGGTGTCGAGGCGTGGAGTCAGGCCGTACTTGCGCACTTTGTGCAGAAGGGTGGAGCGCGAAATTCCCAGTAGATGAGCCGCCTGCCGCTTGTTACCGTCAGTGTAGCGGAGCACGAGTGCGATGTGCCTCCGCTCCGCCGCCTCGAGCGGCTCAGGCGCCGCGGGCTCGGCGGGCGCCACGGCCTCGCGCAGTCGAGTGACGTCCAGGTCCGGCAGCCCGAGGTCGAGCAGGAGCGCGTCGAATCCCGGCAGGCCGATCGCGGCCGCCGCGGCCGCCGCGTCGGGAGCCGCCACCGCGTGATGACCGTCGGCGCGCAGCGCACGGAGCAGTGCGTCGCGCCGCTCGGGGTCGCGCTCGAGCACGAGCACGTGCATGGAAGGCATGCCGGAACCTACTGCGCGGCCGCGGTTCGAGACAGCGCGCGGGCCGCGGCTCTATGTTCTCCCACTTCGAATCCTCGAGCATCCGGTGGAACCCAGCCGCCTCGATCTTCTGCAAACTGGCCAACACATCGACGAGCCGCTCCTGGTGCTCGAGGTCGAGCAGCGAGACGCGCCCCGCGGCGCGTTCACTATTCTGGTCCTGGGCAACCGCCACGGCCGGCTCCCTTCGGCGCCATTCTGGGCCGAAGACCAGGCGCGCCTTGCCGGAGTCCAGCGCGGGACGATCGTACAGGTGAGTGGCGAGGGCGGAAGCTTCAACGGGAAGCGGCAGCTCAAGGTGGTCGAGCTGCGGGTCCTTCCGGAGAACAGCGTCGACCGCAAGCACCTGCTTCCTTCGGTGGCCGATGTCCGCCCCTACTGGGAAACACTGGACCGGTGGCGCGCCGACATGCGCGGGCCGCGCCTCCGGCACACGGTGGATCTCTTCTACGCCGATCCCGGCCTGCGCGCGCGATACGAGGAATGTCCCGCGAGTACGTCAGGGCATCACGCCGAGCTGGGCGGCCTGCTCCGGCACACCTGCGAGGTCGCCGCCATCGGCCGGGCGATCGCCCGGACGTGCGGCGCCAACGCCGATCTCGTCGTCGCCGGCGCGCTCCTGCACGATCTTGGCAAGCTCGAGGCGTACCGGTGGGACCGCGGGTTCGAGATGACCGACGCCGGCGCGCTCCTCGGCCATGTCGCGCTCGGTCTCCTGATGCTGGATCGGCGTATCCGCGCCGCCGTGCCTCCGCCATGCACCGATCAGGAGCGGCTGATCCTTCTGCATCTCGTGGGCTCCCACCATGGCCGCCAGGAGTACGGCGCGACGGCGCCCCCCATGACCCTCGAGGCCGAAGTGCTCCACTTTGCGGACAATGCCAGCGCCAAGACGGCGAGCATGGCCGAGGTGCTGAGCGATCCCGAGCACTTCGCGGCCGGCGCGCTGCTCTCGACACGCTCGGTGTGGCAGCTCGACCGGCGGCGCGCCTACCGGGGCCGGAGCGATTGGGGCGCAGGCGGTACGGCGTAGCCGTCATCGTCCACGTCGGCGGATACGGGGTAGTCGGAATGGGGTCCACGTCGGGCAGATGAACGGAAGGGCGGGCAGGAAAACGGAACGGCCGCCTAGTCGTGGCTAGACGGCCGTCCCACGTATGGACTATCCGAGGTCGGGGCATTGCTGCCGCCGTTCTTCTCTCACCTGCCACCGGTTG
>JAICJD010000177.1 GCA_025928645.1 Gemmatimonadales bacterium | reverse complement strand
GTCTGGTTGGGCCGGGGCGGCGCGCCGGTGCCGTCGATCACCGTCGCATGGATCAGCGCGACGGGTGGCGGCGCGGGCGCCGGGGCGGCGCCCCGGGCCGGAGCGGCCATGAGCGCCGCGACGACGAGCGCCGCGACGACGAGCGACGCGGGACGGACGGGGAGGACGCGAAGCCGCGTGAGGCGCACGGCGGCGCTACTCCACCACGGTCAGGATCTCCCGACGGCCGCCGATACAGAGCGCCGCGAAGCCGGGATACCACGCTCGAAACTCCGCGGAGCCCGTCATCGCCTGGGCCGAGCGCTCGAACTCGGCGAGCGAGGGATAGGTGCCCTCGACCACGAGGGTGTAGAACTCCGGCCCGGCGAGGTCGGTGAGAAGCCGCATGCTGGACACGGACGATCCCGTACGCTGCGCGATGGACATCCCCTCCCTCCACGCGGCGATCGCTTCCTTCGCCTGCCCGAATTTCAGCTGGAACACGTTGCGTACGACGATCATTGGGGCCTCCGGGTGAAGGTATGGCGGACGGTCAGGCGGTCAGACGAGCAGACGGTCGGGCCAGCAGGCGAGCTGTGACCTCATCCCGAGCGCAGCGAGGGCCTCGTTCGAAAATGGCTCAAACTCGGCCGGCGGTCGGCGCGATCACGTTGAGCAGCGCCGTGAGCGCGGCGCGCCGATGCCCGCTTGGGCGCGGACCGCGACCCGACACCGCGGGACGTGCCCCGCATGCCGTGCATCCCTCATCGGCAGGTGTGGAGCGAGATCGAGGGGATCCACTGCGCGAGGATCGCGAGCGCGAAGAACGCGCTGGTGGCGAGCCCCAGGCCGCCCATGAACCGGCGCCGGCCTTCCGGGCCGCCCGCCTCGCCGGGCCAGCGCGCGCCGTCGGACCGCCACTGGCGCCAGGCAATCAGGCCGCCCACGCAGGTCAGGAGAAGACACGCGGCATGTACCAGATGGAGCGCGGCAGGCGGCATCGACGTCCGCTTGCAGCCCCAATCGGCCACCAGATAGGCGACCTCGAGGTTGAGCAGGAACGCCGCCGGTGCCAGCAGCAGGCCGGTCCAGAGCGCCGCGATCCGGCCGGCCTCGTGCACGTCGGTCCTGGTCTCCGTGGACATCGGCGGCCTCCCTACGACAGGTACGGCGACAGGTACACGATCGCGGCCAGGATGACCCACGAGCCGGTCATGAAGTACCAGTACAGCGAGTTGTCCGAGACCCCGGCGATGTCGCGCTGCTCCAGGTTGGGACTGAACACGAGCGCGGTGAACACGAGGGTCTCCGCCGTTTCGAGCAGGAGCAGCGTCCCGTGCGCCACCACGTTCGCCCACGCGATGGAGCCGTACGCGTTGGTGTCCCAGCGCACGTTGAGCGCCGCGAACTCGAAGCCGCGCACGACGCACATGGCGATCGCGAACAGCGAGGCGAGCACCAGGTTGACGCGTACGCCGGCCACGTCGAGCTGGCGCGCGGCCCGGTCGGCTTTGGCCACCGGAATGATGCTGAGAAGCATCAGGACGACCTGCACCGCCGGCGCGAGGAGCGACGGCCGCGGCGTGCCGGCCGGCGGCCACGAGGAGACCCGGTGGTGCAGGTAGAAGTAGCTCGCCGCGCAGATGAAGAGGGTCGTGCCCTCGATCAGCATGAAGCCGACCGTGCCCCACCAGACGAGGCTCCGGTGCCCGAAGGTCGTGGTCGGGAGGTTGGCCGCGCTCCCCACCACGCGCGGCCCGGTCACGAGGCCACCTCCACGGGGCGCTCGGCCTCGATCACCTGCTGCTCCCGGTGGTCGCGACCGCGCGGCCAGGCCCAGCCCACGAAGGCGATGAACAGCAGCGGGAACCCGACGACGGCGCCCCACGGCGTGTAGATGAGGCTCACGAACGTGATGGTGGTGGCGATCGCGGCGTGGAGCGGCCAGATCGTCGGCACCGGGTGGCGGTGCCGGCTGTCGGGCTCCGCGTCCAGCAGCGTCGTGAGCAGCACGTCGCGCACGTCGGTCCGGAGGCCGCCGAACACCGGTAGTCCCTCGGGGTGACGCCACACCGGGCCCCGGCCGTCCACCACCGGAATCAGCGCGAAGTTGTAGGGGCGGGGCGGCGAGGTGGTCGCCCACTCGAGCGTGTCGGCGTCCCAGGGATTGTCGCCCGCCGGCAGCCCGCGCCGGAGGCTCGACCACACGTTCACGATCAGCAGGATGACGCTCACCGCGAGCGTGGCGGCGCCGATGCTCGCGAGCAGGTTGAGGGGGCCCCAGCCGGTCTCGGGCAGGTAGGTGTAGACCCGCCTCGGCATGCCCTCGAAGCCGAGCTGGTGCATGGGGAAGAACGTGAGGTTCATCCCGATGAAGAACAGCCAGAACTGCCAGCGGCCAAGCCGTTCACCGAGCATCCGGCCGGTCACCTTGGGAAACCAGTAGTAGAACGCGCCCAGCAGCGGGAAGACCGCGCCCCCGATGAGGACGTAGTGGAAGTGGGCGACGATGAAGTACGAGTCGTGCACCTGCCGGTCGAACGGCACCGAGGCGACCATCACGCCGCTGAACCCGCCGATGATGAACACCACGACGAAGCCGATGACCCAGAGGAATGGCACCGTGAAGCGCGGGCGGCCGTCCCAGATGGTCGCGATCCAGCAGAAGATCTGGACGCCCGTCGGGATGGCGATCACCATGCTGGCCGCGGTGAAGAAGCTCTCGCTCAGCTGCGGGATGCCGGTCGCGAACATGTGGTGAACCCACAGGCCGAAGCCGAGGACACCGGTGGAGATGAGCGACAGGACCATGGCGGGGTAGCCGAAGACGTGCCGGCGGGTGAACGCCGTCACGACCGACGACACCATCCCGAGCGCGGGGACGAAGATGATGTATACCTCGGGATGCCCGAAGAACCAGAAGAGGTGCTGCCAGAGGAGCGGATCTCCGCCGCGGGTCGGGTCGAAGAAGTGGGTCGAGACCAGCCGCTCCCACGCGAGGAACTGGGTCGCGGTGGCAACCCAGGGCATCGCGAACAGCACCATGAACGACTGCACCACCATCGCCCAGACGAAGAGCGGCAGCCGGTTCAGGGTCATGCCCGGCGCGCGCAGCTTGAAGACCGTGACGATGATCTCGACCGCGGCCGCGAGCGACGCGATCTCCGTGAAGGTCACGCCCTGCGCCCACACGTCCGCCCGCTTGCCGGGCGTGAACACCGAATTGGCGAGCGGCACGTAGCTGAACCAGCCGACGTCGGGCCCGCTGTTCAGGAACCACCACTCCGCGTAGATGAACAGCCCGCCGAAGAGATAGGTCCAGTAGCCGTACGCGTTGAGCTTGGGGAACGCGACGTTGCGGGTGCCCACCATCATCGGCACGAAGTAGAGGCCGACCGCCTGCATGACCGGCACGGCGAAGAGGAACATCATCGTCGTGCCGTGCACGGTGAAGAACTGGTTGTACAGGTCGGGGCCGAGCAGGGTGTTCTCCGGCCGGGCGAGTTGGGCGCGCATGCCAAGGGCCTGCAGGCCGGCCAGCAGGAAGAACACGAACGCCGTGATCATGTAGCGCAGCGCGATGGACTTGTGGTCCACGCTCTTGATCCAGCCGAGGATCCCGGGCTCGTCCCGCCAGGTCTGCTCGAGTTGCCCGATCAGCTCGGGCAGGGGCTCGGGCACCCGACCCGGGCCGACGGTGGGCGCCACGGTCGCCGTCATTTCAGGGTCTCCAGGTAGGCGAGGATCGCCTGCAGATCGTCCGGACTCAGCGGGTTGGGCGGCATCTTGGCCCCGGGCTTCACGCCCTGCGGGTTCACGATCCAGCCGGCGAGCGCGCCGCGGGTATTGGGCAGCGTGCCGGCCGCGATCGTGCGCCGCCCGGCGAGATGGGTGAGATCGGGGCCGAGACGGCCGCCGGCCCCCGTTCCCTGGACGGTGTGACAGAGCGGGCAGCTCCCGCCCATGAACACGTCCCGCCCCCGTCGGGCCAGGCTGTCGGCCGGCTCGGGCGCAGGCTGTCGCTGGCGGGATTCCCAGGCGGCGAAGCTGTCGGGCGGCTGCGCGACGACCTGAAACGCCATCTTGCCGTGCTGCGCGCCGCAGAACTCGGCGCACTGCCCGCGAAACACGCCGGCCGAGTCGGCCTGGAACCGCATCAGGTTTTCGTGGCCGGGGATCAGGTCCAGCTTGGTGTGGATGTTGGGCGCCCAGAAGCTGTGAATGACGTCGGGGGACACCAGCTCGAGCTCCGCCGGGCGGCCGACGGGCAGGTGAAGCTCGTTGGCCGTGGTGAACCACTGATCCTGCCGTGCGTCCCGGTACTCCACTTCCCACCACCACTGATGGCCGGTCACGCGGATGCGGATCGGGTTGGGTCCGGGTCCGGTGGTCGTGGCGCGGCTCACCTGCATCGTGGCGACCAGGAAGACGAACAGCACCACGGTCGTCACCGCCGTGGCGATGCCGACGCCGAGCCCGAGGCGGCGCTTCGGGCCTTCGGGCGCACCCTCCTCTGCCGGGGCGGAACGCCGCCGGAACGCCGCCCAGAGGAGCGCCCCGACCACCAGCACGTAAGTGACCAGGGCCGTGGCGTACATCGGACGCCATAGCCAGTCGCGAATGAGAATGGCCTCGGGGCCGGTCGGCGCCAGGGCCGACAGCCGTCCGGGGAACTGGAGGGCCTGCTGCAGCAGCAACGTCACAGGCAAAGGGGTGGCACGAAAGCCATGACCGGGACTCCGGAGACATCGAGCCAGCTGGAAACATGTCGTGAGCCTCCCTTGCCCACCGCGACCCGCGTCACAACCGGCGCCGGGTCGGGTGAGGCCGATCACGCGCGCGGGGCCGGGTCCCCGCTAAGCTGCACCATGTCCGGACGCCTGCTCCTTCGGCTCGCGCCCCTCCTGCTCGTCCCGGTCTCGTTCGGGCTGAGCCGGAGCGGCGCGTCCCCGGTCTGGACGTTCGTGGCGGCCGCGGCGGGGATCGTGCCCCTGGCGAACTGGATCCGGCGCGGAACCGAGCAGATGTCGAGCATCGCGGGCCCCGCGATCGGCGGCCTGCTCAACGTCACGCTGGGCAATGCGGCCGAGCTGATCCTGGCGCTGTTCGTCCTGGCGGCCGGCCACGCGTCCGTGGTCAAGGCGACCATCACCGGCTCGATCGTGGGCAACAGCCTGCTCGGTCTGGGGCTCGCGATCGTCGTGGGTGGCGCCGGGCGGGAGAAGCAGACCTTCCAGCGGGAGCGCGCCGGGCTCCTGGCGAGCCTTCTGATCCTCTCGGTGGTGGCGCTGCTGGTACCCGCGCTGTTCGACTATACCGAGCGGAGCCTTCGGCTCGCGCCCGACGCCGACACGCTGGACGAGCGGCTCAGCATGGGCGTCGCCGTGGTGCTCATCCTGGCGTACGGCGCCAACCTGCTGTACACGCTGGTGACCCACCGCGATGTCTTCGCAGGCGGCGAAGCAGAGAGCAAGGCCGAAGGCGACCCTGGCGACCGCTGGTCGCTCGGCCGGGTGATCGCGGCGCTGGTCGCGGCGACGGCCGCCGTGGCGCTCGAGGCGGAGCTGGTGTCGGGCGCGCTCGAGGCGACGGCCCGCTCGGTGGGGCTCACCACGTTCTTCCTCGGGCTCATCGTGCTGCCGCTGGCGGGCAACGCCGCCGAATACGTGGCGGCGGTGTACTTCGCGCGAAAGGACCGGATGGACCTGGTGATGACGATCGCGGTGGGCTCGAGCATCCAGGTGGCGCTGCTCACGGCTCCGGTGCTGGTGCTCGTATCCTGGGCGATGGGCACGCCGATGAACCTGGTGTTCGCGAACCCGCTCGAGCTGGTCGCCATCGCCGCGGTGGCGTTCACGGTGAACGCGATCGCGCAGGACGGCGAGACCAACTGGTTCGAGGGCGTGCTGTTGCTCGCGGTATATCTGGTGTTGGGGATTGCATTTTTCTTCGTGAGATGAGGGTTCGGGCAGGCGGGCAGGCGGGCAAGTGATACGGAGTCACCCTGAGCGAAGCGAAGGGGGCATGAGCCGACGCATGCCCCCTTCGCTTCGCTCAGGGTGACTCCGGGGCGACTTCCTATGTACCCGCGCGCCTGCAATCCACCGTCGGCCGCGACCGGGCCAGCGCGAGGAGCTTGGCCCAGGTCGCCTGGATCTGGGGATCGTCCCAGGTTTCCGCGTCGTACTTCCAGTTGAGGAACGCGCAGCTCGCCGGGTTGGTCACGGCCGCGGTGCCGAACTCCAGCAGATCGTCGGGGCGGCACGGGCCGGAGCCGACGCCGTAGCAGTTCTGCACGCTGACCCCCATCACGACCTTGAGCCCGAGGCGCCTGGCGTCGCGCGCCACCCCGTCGTAGTACTGCCGCTGATCGCCCTTCTTGGTGTGGTACTGGGCCCAGACGTAATCGAGCAGCGGCGCCAGCCTGGGATCCTCCGCCACCCATTTGGGCTCGATCCGCACGCCGAGCGGAAGCCCCGGCAGTCGGGTGCGGGCGTAGGCCGCCCAGGCCTCGATGTCGCTCTGGCTGATCGTCTCCCCACCCCAGCATTTCCGGCAGTTGTAGTCGTCGGCGAGGTTCATCCCGAGCAGCGTCTCGCGATACTTGCGCAGCGTGTCGGGCGGGAGCTGCGCGGCGTAGTCATCGGTCAGCGACTTGGCGCGATCGAGCAGGAACACGCCCTTCACCCGCCCGGTGCTGGTCAGAAACTTCCGCGGCGTCACGAGAACGAGGCGCACGCCGCACTTGGCGGCGAGCTGG
>JAICJD010000048.1 GCA_025928645.1 Gemmatimonadales bacterium | reverse complement strand
CGCCACGCAGTCGCCTGACACCTCGGCGGGCTGGACGGCCTACGGTCATGACGCCGGCGGCAGCCGCTTTTCGCCACTCGCGCAGATCGACACGGCCACTGTGTCCCGTCTCCGACTGGCGTGGGTCTACCGCACCGGCGACCTGCTCCGCTCACGCGGCCGGTTCGAGGCCACCCCGCTCCTGCTCGGCGGCACGCTCTTCGTGTCGACACCATTGGGGCGGGTGTCGGCGCTCGACCCCGCGACCGGCCGGGAGCGGTGGACCTACGACGCGCGGGTGGCGATCGGGCGCGACTACGGCGACCTGGCAAATCGGGGCGTCTCCGCCTGGCGCGACCCCGCGGCGCGGCCCCGGTCCGCCTGCGCGCTCCGGATCTTCCTGGCGACGCTCGATGCGCGGCTCATCGCGCTCGATGCCGGGACCGGGGCGCCCTGCGGCGGATTCGGGCGCCAGGGCCAGGTGGACCTGGGCCGGGACCTCCGAAACCCGCCGGCCTTTCCGGGCGAATACGAGGTGACCTCGCCACCCGCGGTGCTCGGCGGGCTGGTGATCGTCGGCTCGTCGATCGGGGACAACAACCGCACGGACGCGCCGAGCGGTGTCGTGCGGGCCTACGACGCCCGGACGGGGGTGGAGCGCTGGAGCTGGGACCCCATCCCGCAGCGATCGGGTGACCCCGCCTACGCCACCTGGCGCGGACCCTCGGCCCACCACGCCGGCGCGGCCAACGTGTGGAGCATCATGTCGGCCGACCCCGCGCGCGACCTGCTGTTCGTGCCGGTGGGCAGCGCCTCGACCGACTTCTACGGCGGCGAGCGGCTCGGCGCCGACCGGTACGCCAATTCGGTCGTCGCGCTTCGCGGCTCGACCGGCGAGGTGGTCTGGTCGTTTCAGGTGGTGCACCACGACCTGTGGGACTATGACGTGCCGGCGCAGCCGGTCGCCTTCACCCTCGTGCGCGGGGGCACGCGGGTGCCTGCGCTCGCCGTGGCCACCAAGATGGGACACCTCTTCATCCTCGACCGCCGGACCGGGCGCCCGCTGGCGCCGGTACGCGAAGCGCGGGTTCCCTCATCCGACGTCAGCGGCGAGGAGGCGTCGCCGACGCAGCCGTTCCCGCCGCCGGCCTACCGCTTCGTGTCCGAGTCGCTGCCCGCGGCCCGGGCGTTCGGGGTGACACCGGCGAGCCGTGCCGCGTGCGAGCGCCGCATCGCCTCGCTCGACTCGAAGGGGATCTTCACGCCATCTTCGCTCCGCGGGGCCATCCACTTTCCCGGCCATCTCGGCGGATTCAACTGGTCGGGGGTGTCGGTGGACGAGGGCGCCGGCCTGCTGGTGGCGCCGGTGAACCAGCTTGCGATGGTGGTGACGCTGATCCCGCGCGACTCGATGCGTGCGACCCGGGCGGCGCACCCGGACGCCGAGATCAACGCGCAGCGCGGCACGCCGTTCGGCATGATGCGGGAGACCCTGGTGGGCCCGGACCACCTGCCGTGCAACCCGCCGCCCTGGGGGGAGCTGGTCGCGTTCGACCTCGCGAGGGGAGCGGTCCGGTGGCGGGCGCCGCTGGGCGACGTCCCCGGACTCGAGGGCCACGGCTATGGCTCGCCCGAGCTCGGGGGCGTGCTGCTGACAGCCGGCGGGCTGGCCTTCGTGGCGGGCACGCTCGATCGGCACCTCCGCGCATTCGCGGTCGCCAGCGGACGCGAGCTGTGGAGTGCGTCCCTCCCGGTGGGCGGGCACGCGCTTCCGATGACCTACCTGGCCGGCGGCCGGCAATACATCGTGGTCTCGGCGGGGGGACACGACCGGCTCACCATCGGACCGCCCAAGCTGGGAGACTACCTGTTCGCCTACGCGCTGGACGCTCCCTCCAAGGCCCGCAGCGGTCCCCCGGGCGGTGCGCTCGCGGGGCGGTGGAGCGGTGAGCTGCGACTGGGCGACACTGCACGCGTGCCGCTCGCCGTCGAGCTCTCGGCGTCGGGTGACTCGCTCGTGGGGCGCGCCGGACCGGACGGACGGGTCGCGGGGGCGCTCCGGCGGGTGGGGGACGAGGTCGTGCTCGAGTTCACGCTGAGTGGCGAGGGGACGCACTGCGCCAGGCGGGTGTCAGCGCATGGGGCAGCGGCGAACCGCCAGACGCTGCTGGTGGGGCAGCTCGACGAGCCCGCCGGCTGCGGGCGCGCTGACGAGCCCGGCACCTTTTGGCTCCGGCGAGCCGGGCGGTAGGTTGCGGGGATCTCGGAGGAGCAAGGTTGAGCTAAGATGACGTCAGGGCCGACTCGCATCATGCGTCGCCCGAGGGTCGGGTTCGCGCTCCTCTGGTTCGGCGCGTTCACCGCGCTCGGCCTCCTCATGTTCGCCCACCTCTACCTCGACGTGCTGGTTCGCGGCCGGTCCGAGCCGGCGGCCGTCAAGCTGATCGAGGAATTGACCGGCGCGCTCGGCGCCGCGGTGTGCCTCCTGCCGGCGGTTCGCCTGGCGCGGCTGGGCCGAGGCGCCGGCTGGCCGCCGCTCCGGGTGGCGGCGGCGCACGCGGCCATGCTGCCCGTGTTCTCGGCGCTGCACACGACGTCGAACTGGGGCACGCGGAGCGCGCTCTTCCCGCTGTTCGGCCTCGGGCCGTACGACTACGGGCGGATGCCCCTGCGCTACGCGATGGAGCTGCCGATCGACATCATCCTGTATGCCTTCGTGATGGGGCTGCTCGCCCTGTTCGATCGCTTCCGCGAGGGACGGGAGCGCGAGATCCGCCTCGGCGAGGCGCGTCTGGAGGCGCTGGAGGGGCGGCTGCGGCCGCATTTCCTGTTCAACGCGCTCAACACGGTATCCGCGGTGATGTACGAGGACGTCGCCGCGGCCGACACCATGCTGTCGCGGCTGGCGGACCTGCTCCGCCGAACGTTGCGCCGGCCGGCGGGCGGCGCGGTGCCGCTGGCGGAGGAGCTCGAGACGCTCGAGCTGTACCTCGACATCATGCGCGCCCGCTTCGCCGAGCGGCTGCAGGTGGAGGTGCGGGTCGACGACGAGGTGCGCGGCGCGCAGGTGCCGCCGCTCGTGTTGCAGCCCCTGGTGGAGAACGCCATCCTCCACGGCGACCCGGGACCGGACGCCACGGCGCGCATCGCCGTACGGGCGCGGCGGACCGATGGGCGGCTCGTCCTGGAAGTGGAGGACAACGGACCCGGCTTGGACACGACGCCGGAGGCCGCCGCGGGCCGCGGGATCGGCCTCGACACGACGGCCCGACGACTCACCCAGCTCTACGGCGGCCTTGGCCGGCTCACGCTCGAGAACCTGCCGGCCGGCGGCGTGCGGGCCAGGGTCACGCTGCCGTTGGGAAGGCCGGTATGAGCGGACTCAAGGTCCTGATCGTGGACGACGAGCGGCCGGCCCGGCAAAAGCTCCGGCGGCTGGTGACGGCCGATCCCGACATCGGCGCGGTCCACGAGGCACCGGACGCGCGCGCCGCGGTGGAGCTGATCCGGGCGGAGTCACCCGACCTCGTGCTGCTCGACGTGGAGATGCCGGGTGTGGACGGCTTCGGCGTGCTCGAGGCGCTCGGCCCGGAGGAGCGGCCGCACGTGGTGTTCGTGACGGCCTACGACCAGTACGCGCTGCGCGCGTTCGACGCGCACGCGGTGGACTATGTGCTCAAGCCGTTCGACGCGACCCGCCTGGCGCGCGCGCTGGAGCGGGCCAAGCGCGCTGTGGCCGGGCGGGATGATCATGAAGCGAGGCGGCGGCTCGAGCTGGCGCTGGCGGAGGTACACCGAGACCGGCCGCGGATCCTGGAGCGGCTGCTGGTCGAGTCGGACGGGAGCGTGCTGCTGTTGCCCGCGCGGCAGGTGGATCGGTTCGAAGCGGCGAAGAACTACGTGATCGTGCACGCGGGCACCGCGCAGTACCGGCTCAGGACCACGATCGAGCGGCTGGAGGAGCGGCTCGACCCCGCAACGTTCGTCCGCGTGCACCGCTCGAGCATCGTGCGGGTGGACCGGGTCGCCGAGCTGCAGCCGTGGACCCACGGAGACTACGTCGTGGTGCTGCAGGGCGGGGCGCGGGTGCGGATGAGCCGGCGCTATCGGAACCGGCTGGAGCAGTTTCTGCCGTAGCGCGCCGGCGCGGGATGCGCGGCAGCCGGCCCAGGGCGGTTAGGTTCCCGGCATGACGTTCTCACTCGTGCGCCCGGTCCGTTTCGCGGCCCTGGCTCTCGCTCTCGCTGCCTGGCCCGCAGCCGCGCGGGCCCAGGCCGCCGCCACGCCCGACGGCCCGCCGCCCGGCCCCGAGTCGCCCTCCGCACCGGTCGCGGTCTTTCCGGCGTCGCTGTACAACGAGCAGGCGAACGTCCGTGAGCCGTCCGACACGGCCCAGGCGGGCCTGGCTACGGAGGTCCTGCGCCAGCGGCTCCGCGAGCGGCTCGGCCGGCAGGCGCTCGACTACGCCGCGGTGGATTCCGCCGCGAGCGCGCCGGCGGCACGGTCGTTGGCCGGGGGCGTCGCGTGCCACCTGCGTGTGGCATGCGCGGTGGAAGTGGGTCGCACGCTGGGGGCCCGCTGGGTCGTGCTGGCCAAGGTCAGCAAGACCAGCAACCTCATCTGGCTGCTGTCGGCGCAGCTTGTCCGGGTGGCCACGGGCGAGATCGTGCTCGACGACTCGACCGAGCTCAAGGGCGATCCGGCGCAGATGGTCCGGGTCGGAACCAGGATCTTCGCGGATCGGGTCGTGCGTACCATTCGGAACGGGGGCGTCGCGACCAACTTCCCCAACGCGAGCGCGACCCCCTAGCGCCCCGGCCCGTGCGTCGGATCCACGTGCATCACGGTCATCATCCCCGCGCCCAGATGCTCGGCGATGTGGCAATGGAGCATCCAGGCGCCGGGATTGGACGCGTCGATCAGCAGGTCCACCGTCGAACCCACCGGAATCAGGGCGGTATCCTTCCACACGAGGTTCCTCATCGGCACGCCATCGCGCGCGATCACCAGCATGCGCTGGCCATGGAGATGGATCGGGTGCTGCATCGGGTGGAACGAGTGCGGGTCGTTGAACAGGCGGAGCTTCACGACGGATCCCTGCCTGACGTGCCAGTCGATGGCCTCGTTCTCCCGGCCGGTGGCGTCGTCACGAATGACCCAACGCACCTGCTTCGAGGTGGAGAGCCAGTTCATGTCGGGCATGCCGTCCACCCATTCGACCGGCGCGTAGTACGCGGTGTCGATGGTCATGAACTGGACGGTCGCCAGCGGCAGGCCGGAGGTGTGAACCGTGAGCGTGAGCCGCTTGTCCGGGGGCCGGTCGAAGGCCTTCCGGTATCGCTCGACCTCGCGCGACACGGCTGCGTTGGCGCGCAGCCGGTCGAACGCCGCGCCGTGGTCGGGGACGGCCGGCGCCGAGTCCACGGTCACCGTTCCCAGCGTGTCCACCTCGGGCTCGAACTCCCCGCGGAAGTGGTTGATGGCCTGCACCGCGTTGAGCACGGGGTAGCGGCCGGGCCGGTCGAACCGCACCGCGACGACGTACCGCTCGGCGGGCGCGAGCACGACGCTCGGCACCAGTGCCTCGCGCTCGAAGCGGCTCTCGTCGGAGGCAAGGACCTTGATGGGCGCGCCGCCGAACGAAACGTTGAACGTGCGCGAGCTGGCGGCGTTGGTGAGATAGAACCGCACTACCTCGCCCCGGTGGACCCGAAGGGCGTACCCCGGCTCGCCGTTCACCAGCAGCACGTTCCCCACCCGGCCCATCAGCGCGAAATCGGGCGCGTCGGCGCCGTAGGGGATGAGCGTGTCGGCCTGCATCAGCAGGTCGCCCAGCATCAGCATCTCCTCGCCGTTGGCCGGCGAGTAGTAGTCCGAATCGGGCGCGTCGACGACCACGTTCCCGAACAGCCCCATGGGCTGCTCGACGTCCTCGCGCACGTGCGGGTGGTACCAGTAGATGCCGGCATCCGGGAAGTGGACCGTATAGGTATAACTGCCGCCCGCGGGCACCGGCTGCTGGGTCACACCGACCGCACCGTCCGACCCGTTGTCCAGGCGCACGCCGTGCCAGTGCACGCTGCTCGGCAAATCGATGCGGTTGTGGAAGCGCACGGTGATGGTCGCTCCCTGAGGCACGCGGATCAGCGGGCCGGGCACCCGCCCGTTGAACGCGTACATGACGAAGTCATGGCCGCGGATCGTGCGGCGGACCAGGCCGGCGGTGAGCTCGAGCGTGTCGCCGTCTCCCAGGGCGGTGAGAGCGGCCGGGCGGGCGGGCTGCAGGGTCCCGGGATCGACTCCGCCGCCGGGAACGAACGGAGTCACGCCGGGCTGGAGCCCCACGAGGCCCGGCATCATCACCATGTTGGCCGGCATCGGAATCGGCGTGGCGTGACCGGCCATGCCGGGCATGCCGTGGTGCTCGTGGGCCGGCTGCTGCGCGGCGAGCGGCGCGCCGGCCAGGAGCGCCGAGGCGAAGAGTGCGAGGCCGCGCCGGATCACTGCGCGATGCCGCGAAAGAGAGGATGGGTGAGGAACGACTGGAGCCAGCCGCTCGGCGAGGTCCCGTGCAGCACGGTCGGGCCGGCATGGGTGGCGGGGGCGGAGTCGGCCTCCGCGGTGATCACCAGGAGGAACTTGTTCATCTCCACCGTGCCCACGGTGGAGGTGCCGTTTTGCACGACGCCGAGTCGGGCCCAGTGGGCGAGGTCCGGCGTGGCTGCCCAGGCGACGTAGCGGGTGAAGCGTCCGAGGCCGGCGGGCCGGGGAAGCCGCGCGGCCGTGATCCGGATGTCGTAGCGCGCCTGCCCGTCGGCCGTGACGCCGATGCCGAAGGGCGACTCCGCGGCGAAGAGCCGGGCGCTCCCGCTGGCGCCGGGGGCCTTCGGCGTCGGGTGCAGCGCGATGTCGTACGGCCCGGGCCGCGGGCCGCCCAGCAGGAGCGCGGCGGCCAGCGCGGCGAATCGCGAGCGTCCGGCGGTCACCGTCCGGCGCGGGCTCCGCCGCCCATGCCGGCAGCCGCGACGGGCCCGTGATCGTAGTCCTGGACGCTGGAGATGTTCGGCATGCCGACCTCCTTGCCGTTCCAACCATGGAAGCCGTCCAGCCGGAACAGCCAGAGCCCGCTCCGCATGTCGGACATGGCGATGAGGCCGTCGCGGTTCCGGATGTCGATGCCGAAGGCGCCCTGCTCGACGCTGTTGGAGCCCTGCCAGCCGTTGTCGGGCGTCCCGCCGAACCCCATGCCGTGCTTGCAGCCGCAGGTGTAGTACCAGCCGTCGGTCTTGGGGTTCTTCGGGTCCTTGAGGTCGAACACCTGGAACCCGTCCTCGTAGGCGGCCACGAACACGTAGGGCCAGCGCACCTCATGGTTGTGGGAGAGGTCGCGCCAGTCGGCGGTCCACGCGCTGATGGCCAAGTCGAGGTTCTTGGTCGAGTCGCGCTGGCCGGGGCCGAGGTCCCAGATCCGGAGCGGGGTGTACTCGTACTCGGTCATGGTGACTGCCCAGCGCCCGTCGGGCGATGGGGTGAACGTGTGCGCGATATCGAAGCCGAGCCCGGTCAGGGTGAACATCTCTTTCGGCGTCTCGGGGTGCGTCACGTCCCACACCGAGTAGCCGCCAAGCCCGGCGCCGTAAAACTTGTCCTGCTTGGTGGCCGGGTCCCAGGCGACGTAGAAATCGTGATAGCCGCCGGCGCCGATCTGCTTGAAGGGCGTCGGATTGGGCACGCTCCCGACGAGCCAGGTGGTCGAATCGGGCGAGCTCACGACCTTGGCCATGTCGTAGACCAGGGCCTTGGTGTCGTTGACCGTAACGAAGAGCAGCACGCGGCCGTCGGAATGCTTGTAGGCAAAGATGTTGTGGAAGCCGCCGGGAGCCTGCGGATAGCGGATGCGCCGGACCTCCTTCACCTTGCTCGAATCCGGCAATCCCGTCAC
Source organism: Gemmatimonadales bacterium (assembly GCA_025928645.1). Classification (GTDB taxonomy): domain Bacteria; phylum Gemmatimonadota; class Gemmatimonadetes; order Gemmatimonadales; family GWC2-71-9; genus CAVVWJ01. Next base: position 15,836 of record JAICJD010000048.1, on the reverse strand, counting down.
GTCGAAGACGACGGCGCCGAGATCGGCGTCGGGGCTTCCCTGCATGAACTGAAGCGACTGCACGTAGTAGTACTTCTGGCCCAGCTTGAAGTACTTGCCGTCCATGGCACCGATGCCGCGGTGCAGCTCTGGGTTCTCGATGGTCCACTCGAAGACCTTCTTCGGGCGGGTCGGCACGCGCACGTCGTAGACCTGGGTGGTGAAGTTGACGAAGCCGCTGACGTAGACGTAGGGGCGGCCGGGATCCTGTTCCATCTCCATGTCGGCGGCCTTCCACGGGCCCGGATGGTTCACGACGTGGGCCAGCAGGTGGACGGACTTGCTCCCCCCGTGCTTCTGGTCGAACGGCCGGACGGCCATGCCGGGGTCCTGGGCCCAGGCGGCGGCCGGGAGGCTCACCAGGGCAAGCGCGACGAGCAACCGATACATCGAGGATCTCCTGAGGATGAGGATTGCAAGATAGGCCTGGCGGAGGGCGGGTGCAGGGGCCCGCCTGCCGGGAGCCGGATTCCCCGGTTAGGTTGACGGTCATGCTCCGGATCCTGCGCGCCCGCTCGCTCGCGTTGGCCATTCTGACCGCCTTCCTGGTCGGTCAGCCGGCGGCGCTTTGCGCCGCGCTGTGCGTGGTCGAGCAGCACCACGGTCCGATGCCCGGCATGGCGCACGGGGCCGGCGCCTCGGGCGCCGACGTGTGCCATGGCGGCGTCCGGAGCGCCACCCGCCAGGACCGGCCGCAGATGCTGTCGCCGATGGCGCCGACGCGCGTCGTGGTGCTCGCCGCCGGGCCTGAGCGTCGAGCCGAGCCCGCCTCGGTCCGTCCCGCGTTCCCCCGCAACGTCGTCCGCGCCGCCGACCCGCCGCCTCCCCGCCTCGTCTAGCTCCACAACCGTTCGAATCTCTCGCGACCGGCGCCCTCCACGCCGGCGCGCGCGCCGCACCCGCGGACGCGCAGGGCCTCACACAGGGAGCAGACGAATGCGGGTACTCATGCGATCCTGCCCGATCGCGATCGCCATTCTCGGGCTCGTCGCCGGCGGTCTCGCGGCCCAGCAGACGCCCGACCAGCCGGTGGACCTCAGCGCCCCGGGGAACGACCTTCGGCCGGCCGCCGGCCAGGAGGAGCACGCGCTGTCCATCACCGGCTTCGGCGTGGCCGGGTACACGTACGACGGCAAGACCAACGACAACTCGTTCGGGGCCGGCAAGGTCGCGGTCGCGCTGTTTCGCGAGCTGACCGACAACCTGTACGCGTTCGGCCAGCTCACCACGTCGCTGTCCGACGAGGCCGGCGCCGGCGAGGAGCCCGCCACCGAGGTCGAGATCGACAACCTGCTCCTCAGCTTCACGCCGCCGGGCGCCACGAACCTGAACCTCACCCTCGGCACCCTCGACGCGCCCGTGGGCTTCGAGCGCGACGACGAGGTGCTGCTCCTCACGCCGACGACCTCGTTCAACTTCGAGCTGGCCCGGCCGGCCAAGCTCACCGGGGCCTTCGCGACGTGGACGCTCAACCGGCGGGTGGACCTCACGGGCATGCTGGCGAACGGCTGGGACTCGCCGGTGGATCCCAACCACGGCAAGACCGTCGGGGCCCGGCTCGGCCTGCTGCCGGCGGAGCGGGCGAGCGTCGGACTCAGCGCTCTGTACGGGAGCGAGGGCGAAGCCGACGAGAGCAACGACCGCCTGCTGCTCGACGCCGACTACGCGTTCGAGCCGGGGCAGGGGTGGATCGTGGCCGGCGAAGCGAACTACGGGAAGGACATCGGCCTGCCGGGCGGCGGCGACGCGCGGTGGACGGGCGCGACCGCGCTGGTGCACCGGCAGCTCTCCCGGCGTTTCGGCCTGGCCGTGCGGGCGGAGGTGCTCGACGACAAGGACGGTGCGCGCACCGGCCAGCCGCAGACGCTGACCTCCTACGCGATCGCCCCGATCTACTCGATCGGCGTGGGACGGGAGGGGATCTTCGCCAACATCCAGCACACGACCTATCGCATCCCGCGGTTTCAGGTCCGCGGCGAGGTCCGCCTCAACCACTCGAACGTGCCGTTCTTCGAGACGGCCGACGAGCCCAGCCGGTGGGGCGTGCAGTACACCCTGCAGCTCGTCACCACCTTCTAGCCAGGAGCGGCGGACATGGCAGTCTACAGCCTGCGTCAGGCCGACCGGTCGGTGAAGCTCGGCGCGCTGCTCTTCCTGCTGGTGCTGGGGTACTCGTACGTGTTCGCCTTCCTCATGGTGCGCACGTGGTCGGGGCTCACGCCGTCGCGGGTTGCGGCGACCTACGTGCCGCAACCCGGCATGGACGAGGCGCACATGGCCACCCGGTCTCACGCGACGACGCAGCCGCTCGACCTGGGCCAGGTGCCCGAGATGCAGCACACGGTGGACACCAACACGCTGATCCAGGACAGTCACATCCACATCCTGATCTACGCCGTGACCGCGGCGTTGCTCACCCTCATCATGCTGGGGCTCGACTGGCCCGCGTGGTGGCGGGACACCATGATCGTCGCGGCCTTCGCCACCGGCGCGCTCGACTTCGCCGGCCAATGGCTCATGAAGTTCGGGCTGGGCGGCTTCGCGTGGCTCACGCTCGTCTCGGGCTGGGGCATGACCCTGGTCTACCTGATCGTCCTCTACGCGACCATCCGCGCCATCGCGGGCGGGCGCCCGGCAAGGAGCATGGCATGACACTCTTCACGCTGGCGGCGGCCGCCGTCATCGGTGCCGCGGCCCATCCCACCCCCAAGGTGGTCCTGATGAAGCACGCCGACTTCATCCGGCAAACCGTGCCCGGCGCGCAGCAGTACTTCATGCGCACGGTGAGCATCGGCCGGGAGGATCTGGCGGCCATCAGGAAGGCCGGCGACTACACCCCGGAGGAGCCAGACGTGCAGTTCTTTCTGGGTGAGGAGGGCGGCAAGACGGTGGGCGTCGCCCTGTTCCAGCAGGTGGACACGCCGCACGGCCCGCTCGAGGTGGGGATCACCTTCGGCCCCGACGGGCGGATCGCGCACGCGGCAGTGACGACCGCGACCGTCGAGACCAAGCCCTGGGTGCTGCAGGCGGTCGGCGCGGGGCTGATGGACGGCTTCACCGGCATGCGCGAGGGCGACGACCCTCGAACGGCGCTCGGCCATGTGCGCGGGAAGCTGGGCGGCATGCCCGAGTACATGGCCGAGCTGATCGCGACCGCGGTGGGGCGCGGCATGGTGCTCTACGGCACGCTGTTCAGGCAGACCGCTCCTACTTGATCGTGAGCGTCGTGCCGAGCTTCGTCCCCAGCGAGCTCAGCACGGTCTTGATCGGGTTCGCGATCGTCGTCGTTGGGGACCCCGCGAACAGGAGCCCGACCGGATTCTTCGCCGAGTTGTCGGTCACGATGAGCGAGCCGGAGTCGCCGGGGCCGCTGAAGGACTTGCCGCCGGTGTTGCTGATGACGATCTGGTGCACGAACGTCGCCTTGTGATTGTTCGAGTAGTTCACCACGATCGTCGCGTCGAGCCCGGTGACCTTGCCGTGGGTGAGCACGGTGGTGCGCCCGTACTTCTGCACCAGCAGGTTGAGGGTCGCGGTCTTGATGGTGGCGCTGGGCGTCCCGTAGCCGCCGGTAGGCGTCGCGTTCTTGACGGTCGCGGTCGTGACCAGGCCGGCCGCGGCGTCCACGGTGTTCGTGGCGGTCGCCGCGAACTTGAGCGGCACGAACGCGGCCACGGTGCCGATCTTGTCCGCCGCGGTGGACCGGCACGACTTGTCGGCCTGCCCGGGCTGGATGATCGGATCGCCCACCTTGCCCAGGTTCTCCACCGCGAACACGTGGTTGTTGCTGAGGGCGTAGTACTTGTTGTTGGCGCCCTTGAGCCGCGCGCCGAGGGTGCCGGCGGTGCAAAACGTCTTGAAGTAGACCAGGTCGTTCAGATTGCCGGTGGACACCCCGATCGGCACGGGGCGGGCGAAGCGCGACGTGGGCACCGCGGCGGCCGACGCTCCGGGGCGGGCCGACGGCAGCACCGCGCTGATCTCGCCGGTCACGACCGTCTCCACACCGATGCCGTCGAGTGACGCGGGCACGCCGGCGGCCCCCGCGCGAGCCAGGTAGACCCGAATGACGCCCCGCCCGCCTGCGTCGATGCCCACCGCCGTGCCCACTACACCGTCCCGGCGGAGGAGCACGCCCGTGTACCGCGCCTTGGCGGCGAGCGCCGCGTTGAGGTCGGGACCCTGCACGCCGCCGCGGGCCAGGACCGGCTCGTCGCCCGGTGCGGTCGTGTCGCTCCGGTCGGAGCAGGCGTATGCTCCCAGCGCAACGAGCGCGAGGGCGCCGCCCAGGCCGCCGAGGCGAAGCCTGTGGAACGTCATGTGAGCCTCCGTGATGTGGTCGGGCGACGGGCCGGCGTGGGCGACGGGCTCCCCGTGGGCGCCCGGAGGCGGCCAGGCGAGGCGGGGCACGCAGGAATGGTGGATCGGTCGGGAGAGAATGCGGCGACGGGACGGGCGGTGTCAAGCCCACGCGCGCGGCCGCGGGACACTCGCGTATAGATTCCGCGCAGGCTCATCGTCCGAGCCACCGTCACCCCAACCGGGAGCGTCTATGGCCACGAGGAAGAAATCGAGCCGCAAGTCGAGCCGCCGGTACGGCAAGAGCGCGGGCAAGCGGGTCGAGAGCGCGATGCGTCGCCGGAAGAAGGGTACGCTGCGGAGGGGCAAGGGAGGCGCGGGCGGCAAGGTGAAGAGCCGCAAGCAGGCGATCGCGATCGGGCTCTCGGAGGCGCGCAAGAAGGGCGCGAAGGTTCCCCGCAAGAAGAGCAGCCGCAGCAAGAGCAGCCGGAAGAAGAGCAGCCGGAAGAAGAGCAGCTAGGCTCGCCGTTCGCATCCACATGCAGCGCGCGGCGAGCTCCGCTCCCGCGCGCCCGCGGCACCTCCCCCACCGACACACCCGCGTTCCGGTGACACGGCCTGCGTCCGCTGAAGACCTCGACCACCGGGTCGTAGCCTCGCGGCGTCAACCGGTCTACTCTCCCGGGATGAGACCGTCCGCCCGAGCAGCACCGTGTTCGTCATCCGGTGCGCGGCGGACCCGTGGAGGAGCATCGCGATGAGCCGTCTCGACCCGCACTACCGCGACCGGATGCACGCCTACTGGCGCGCGGCCAACTATCTCTCGGTCGGGCAGATCTACCTCAAGGACAACCCGCTGCTGGACCGGCCGCTGACGCTCGACGACGTGAAGCCCCGCCTGCTCGGCCACTGGGGCACGACGCCCGGGCTCACCTTCATCTACACCCATCTCAACCGGCTGATCGTCGAGCACGACCTGGACATGATCTACGTCACCGGTCCGGGCCACGGCGGCCCCGGGGTCGTGGCGGAGACCTACCTCGAGGGCACGTACAGCGAGATCTACCCGCACGTCGGGCAGGATCGGGACGGCCTGCGCAGGCTGTTCCGCCAGTTCTCCTGGCCGTACGGTATTCCGAGCCACGCGTCTCCCGAGACGCCGGGCTCGATCAACGAGGGCGGCGAGCTGGGGTACTCGCTGCTCCACGCGTACGGCGCGGCGTTCGACAATCCGGACCTGATCGTCGCCTGCGTCGTGGGCGACGGCGAGGCCGAGACCGGCGCGCTGGCGGCGAGCTGGCACTCGAACAAGTTCCTCGATGCGGCCGGGGACGGGGCGGTCCTCCCCATCCTGCACCTGAACGGCTACAAGATCGCCAACCCGACGGTGCTGGCGAGGATATCGAAGGAGGAGCTGCAGGCGCTGTTCGAGGGCTACGGCTACGCGCCGTACTACGTCGAAGGCGACGAGCCCATGGTGATGCACGACCTGATGGCCGCGACGCTCGACCAGATCCTTGCCGAGATCCGGGCCATCCAGCAGCGTGCGCGGGGGAGCGGGCCGCTGGAGCGTCCGCGCTGGCCGGTGTTGATCCTCCGATCACCGAAGGGATGGACCGGCCCGAAGATCGTGGACGGGAAGCCGGTCGAAGGCACCTGGCGCGCCCACCAGGTCCCGCTCGCGGAGCTCGGGGAGAAGCCGGAGCATCTGGCGATGCTGGAAGCCTGGATGCGGAGCTACCGGCCGGAGGAGCTGTTCGATCGCGAGGGACGGCTCATGCCGGAGCTGGCGGAGCTCGCGCCCAAGGGCTGCCGGCGCATGGGGATGAACCCGCACGCGAACGGGGGCCTCGAGCTCGTGCCGCTCCGGCTGCCCGAGTTTCGGGACTACGCGGTATCCGTGTCCCACCCCGGGGCGCCGGTCAGCGAGGCCACCCGCGTGCTCGGCGGCTATCTGCGCGACGTCATGAGCCTCAACCTGGAGACCCGCAACTTCCGGCTCTTCGGGCCGGACGAAACCGCCTCGAATCGGCTCGACGCGGTGTACCAGGCGACCAGCAAGACGTGGGAGGCGGCGACGCTTCCGGTGGACGAAGATCTGGCCCCCGACGGGCGCGTCATGGAGGTGCTGAGCGAGCACATGTGCGAGGGGTGGCTGGAGGGCTACCTGCTGACCGGCCGGCACGGCCTGTTCTCCTGCTACGAGGCCTTCATCCACATCGTCGACTCGATGTTCAACCAGCACGCCAAGTGGCTCAAGACCATCCGCACGCTGCCGTGGCGCAAGCCGCTGGCCTCGCTCAACTACCTGCTCACCTCGCACGTCTGGCGCCAGGACCACAACGGGTTCTCGCACCAGGACCCGGGGTTCATCGACCACGTCGCCAACAAGAAGGCCGACGTGGTCCGGATCTATCTTCCGCCCGACGCGAATACGCTGCTGTCGGTGGCGGACCACTGTCTCCGGAGCCGGAACTACGTGAACCTGATCATCGCCGGCAAGCAGCCGGCGCCGACCTGGCTCGCGATGGACGACGCGGTGCGGCATTGCACCGTGGGCATGGGGGTGTGGACCTGGGCGAGCAACGACGGGGGTTCCCCGGACGTCGTGATGGGCTGCGCCGGTGATGTCCCGACCCTGGAGACGCTGGCCGCGGTCTCACTCCTGCGCGAGGAGCTGCCCGACCTCCGGGTCCGGGTGGTCAACGTGGTGGACCTCCTGGCGCTGCAGCCCGTCTCCCAGCACCCGCACGGGCTGCCCGACGACGACTTCGACGCGCTCTTCACGACCGACAAGCCGGTCATCTTCGCGTATCACGGCTACCCGACGCTGATCCATCGGCTCACCTATCGCCGGCGCAACCACGACAACTTCCACGTGCGGGGCTACATCGAGGAGGGTACGACGACGACGCCGTTCGACATGGTCGTACTCAACCGCATGGATCGCTTCCAGCTCGCCCTCGACGTGATCGAGCGGGTACCGGGCCTGGCCGCGGTCTCGGGGCACGCCACCGGGCGGTTCACCGACGCGCTTCGCCGGCACAAGGTCTACGTGTCGGAGCACGGCGAGGACCTTCCCGAGATCAAGAACTGGACCTGGCATTGACCGGCCGCGTCATGCGCGTGCTGGTGATCAACTGCGGGAGCGCCACGCTCAAGTACAAGCTGTTCGCGGAACGCGGGAGGGGGCTGGAGCTCGAGGCCGGCGCGTCGCAAGCGGTCGACGGCGGATATCGGGCGGCGGCCGAGGAGGTGCTGGCCGGCTTGCCGGCGCGGCCCGACGTGATCGCGCACCGGGTAGTACACGGCGGCGGCCGCCTCCCGGACGTGATCGTCATCGACCCGGAGGTTCTGCGGGTACTGCGCGAGGTCACGCCGCTGGCGCCCCTCCACAACGGCCCCGCGCTCGAGGGCATCGAGGCGACCCGGGACGCCGGCGTTCCGCAGGTGGCGGCGCTCGACAGCGCGTTCCACGACGGTCTGCCGCCGCGCGCCTGGCGCTACGCGATTCCCGAGCTGCCGGGGGTGCGGCGGTACGGCTTTCACGGCTGGTCCCACCGCTGGGTGACCGAGCGCTATGCGGCGCTCACCGCTACGCCGGAGCCCACGATCATCACCCTGCATCTCGGCGGCGGCTGCTCGGCGGCAGCCATCCGGCGTGGACGGTCGGTGGACACCTCGATGGGCTACTCGCCGCTCGAGGGGCTGGTCATGGGCACCCGCGCCGGCGATCTGGATCCGGCGATCCTCACCCACCTGCTGCACACCGGCACGACCCTGCCGGCGCTCGTGCGGATGCTCAACTACGAGGCCGGTCTCAAGGGGCTCGCGGGGACCGCCGATGTCCGGGAACTGCTGGAGCGGCGTGATCCGGCCGCCGAGCTCGCGCTCGAGATCTTCTGCTATCGGGTGCGGAAGTACGTGGGGGCGTACCTGGCGGTGCTCGAGGGCGCGGAGGCGCTGGTGTTCACCGGTGGCATCGGCGAGAACGCGCCGGAGATCCGCCGGCGGGTCGCGGCGGGATTCGGCTGGGCGGGCCTGGCGCTCGACGCGGAGCGCAACGGCCGGAATGAGACCCGCGTTTCGGCGGACGGGTCCCGTCTGGCGGCGTACGTCATTCCTACGGATGAAGAGCGGCTGATCGCGCGGGAGACGCTCAAGCTGCTTGGGGAGCATCCCGTGGGCGCCGGCTCCTCATAGTCGAGCTGGGGCGGCTGGGCGGTGGCGGCCGGGCCGGAGCTCCTCCGGGGCGCTGCGGAACGCTCTGGTACGGAGCCCGCGCAAACTGCGCGCGGTCTCCTTCCCGACGCGTTCCAACGCGCCCCTCCTGAGCCCCAGCCCAGACCGCCACCGCCCAGCCCTTTGTTTCCGCTCACCGTGACTTCCGTGCCCGCGCCGAGCCCCGATGGTGATCCGACGCCGTGCCTACTCCCAGCTCACCCGGTAGCGACACACGGTGCCGCCTTTGGCGCGGCACTCCTCCTCGCGGATCTTCACGCCGGTGACCCCGCACATCTCGAGCGCCCGACGATACCACCCCACCACCGTGAGGCAGTCGGGTGCGCTGTAGGTCTCGGCGTCGTAGGTCGTGAAGACGCCTTCCCGGGGTCCGGTGGGCGTGTACTCCCGCCGTCCCGCCTCGTAGTAGAGAGAATAGAAGGAAGGCGATTTGGCCAGGAAGGCGTGGGCATCGCCCCGGGTGAGAAAGCCGCTATGGATGGTGCTCAGGTTCTTTTCGGCCGACGCCGCGCCGAGGCGCTCGAAGAACTCGGGCCGGCCGCCGCCGAGCACGCGGACGATCGCGTCGTCCAGCGCCTTGCCCAACTCGAACGGGTACCAGTTCGAGGTGAAGAGCATCCTGAGCGTGCGCTGGTCGCCCTCCGGAAGAGCGGCGAGCACCCGCTGGAGTCCCTCCTTTCCGGCCTGCTCCTCCACGAAGGCCAGGCGCGATTTGAGCACCGCTCCCTTGATCTGCTGCATGGCTGGCTCCTGGCGTGAAAGCCTGAGGTGCGCTGCCGCCCGGCGTCCACGCCGAAGGGTGGGCAGCCATGCAGCGCTGCGCAAGCGCGGGCAACTTCGCCGGTGATAGCTTTGGATCTTCCTACCGCACGGAGCTCTCGTGCCTCACGCGCCCGGCACCTTCGTTTCGGGGCCGCTGGCCCTCGACGGCGCCGCGCTGTTCACCGACCTGTACGAACTCACCATGGCGGCCGCGTTCGTTCGGGAGAACGTGGACGGGCTGGCGACCTTCAGTCTGTTCGCGCGGCGGCTGCCGCGCGACCGCGGGTTCCTGGTCGCCGCCGGCCTGGAGGACGCGCTCGAGTACCTGCGGGCGCTCCGGTTCGATCGGCCGTCGCTCGACTACCTCGGCTCGCTCGGCCGGTTCGAGGCCACGTTCCTCGAGCGGCTGGCCGGGCTTCGCTTCACGGGACACGTGCGGGCCGTCGCCGAGGGAACGCTCGTGTTTCCGGACGAGCCGCTGCTCGAGGTCACGGCACCGCTGGTCGAGGCGCAGATCGTCGAGACCGCGCTCCTCAATCTCATCCACGTGGGGACGGTGCTCGCCAGCAAGGCCGCACGCTCGGTGCTGGCCGCCCGCGGCCGCGGCCTCGCCGAGTTCGGCATGCGACGAAGTCACGGGACCGACGCCGGCCTCAAGGCCGCACGCGCGGCGATACTCGCGGGGTTCGGCTCGACCAGTGACGTGCTCGCCGGACGCACCTGGGGCATGCCCGTCTCGGGGACGATGGCGCACTCATTCGTCACCGCGTTTCCGACCGAGCAGGACGCCTTCCGCGCCTATGCCCGCGCCTTCCCCGACGCGGCGGTCCTGCTCATCGACACCTACGATACGCTCGAGGGCGCGAGGCTGGCGGTGACGGTGGCTCGCGAGCTCGAAGCGCGCGGCCACCGGCTGGCTGGAGTGCGGCTCGACAGCGGCGACCTGGCCGTGCTGAGCCGGGAGGTCCGCGCGATCCTGGACGCCGGCGGCTGCCGGAAGGTGCCGATCGTGGCCAGCGGCGGACTCGACGAGCATGACATCGCGGCGCTGCTTGACGCCGGGGCGCCGATCGACGCTTTCGGCATCGGCACCCGGCTCGTCGTATCGGCCGACGCGCCGTCGCTCGACGTGGTGTACAAGCTGGTCCGGCTCGATCAGCGCGACGTGCTCAAGCTGAGTCCCGGCAAGGAGACTTGGGTCGGCGCGAAGCAGGTCTTCCGCCGGTTCGGGCCCGACGGCCCGCTCGCCGGCGACACGCTCGGCCTGGCCGACGAGATCGCGCCGCGGGACGCGATGCCGCTGCTGGAGAGCGTGATGGAAAGCGGCGAGCTGAGCCGCGCGCATCCGCCGCTCTCGGAGCTGCGGGAGCGGTGCGCCGCCGGCCTGGCGACCCTTCCGGACGGGCTCCGCCGGCTTCGCGATGCGGAGGGCTACGAGGTGAGGCCGAGCGCGGCGCTGCAGGAGCGACAGCGGATCGCGGTGGAGCGGGCGAAGAGCCGATAAGCGGCGGCGGTACGCGGGCGGGAACACCGGGCTGGATCCCGAGCGCCCGTCTTCATCCCAAGCGGGTCTTCATCCCGAGCGCCCGTCTTCATCCCGAGCGCAGCGAGGGATCTCGCCCGGCGAAGTTCGAGCCATTCCTGGGCAAGGTCCCTCGCTGCGCTCGGGATGAAGCGCCCCTCCGGCGCGCTTCCGACTCACCGCTTACCGTCACCAGCCCCCGCCGCCCCGCCGCTACGGCACCAGCACCACCGCTCCTCGCACCTCCCCCGCACGAAGCCGACCGAGCGCGGTATTCGCCTCGGCCAGCGGCATCGCCTCGGCGGCCACCTCGAGCGGCGAATCGGCCGCGAGCCGAAAGAACGCCTCTCCGTCCGCCCGCGTGAGGTTCGCGACCGAGCGCAGAAGCCGCTCCTCCCACAGCAGGTCGTAGGAGAACTCTGGGATCGGCGACATGTGGATGCCGGCCGCCACCACGGTGCCGCCGCGGTCGACCGCACCGAGCGCGGCGGGCACCAGCGCGCCCACGGGGGCGAACAGGATCGCCGCGTCGAGCAACTCGGGCGGCCGCTCGTCGGAGCCGCCCGCCCATTCGGCCCCCAGCTCGCGCGCAAACCGCTGGGCCTCGAGGTCGCCCGGCCGCGTGAACGCAAACACGCGGCGGCCCTGCGCCCGGGCGACCTGCGCGACGAGGTGCGCCGCCGCTCCGAAGCCGTACAGCCCGAGCCGGCGTGCCTCGCCGGCCGCGGCGAGCGCGCGGTAGCCGATCAGCCCGGCGCAGAGGAGCGGCGCCACGTGCACGTCGTCGTAGCCGGCAGGAAGGGGAAAGCAGTAGCGCGCGTCGGCGACGGTGAAGTCGGCGTAGCCGCCGTCGATCGTGTAGCCGGTGAAGCGGGCGCGCTCGCAGAGGTTCTCCCGGCCGGACCGGCAGAACCGGCACACGCCGCAGGTCCATCCGAGCCACGGCACACCCACGCGGTCGCCCCGGCGGAAGCGGGTGACGCCGTCACCCAGCTCCGCCACGGCTCCGACGATCTCGTGGCCGGGGATCAGCGGAAGCGCGGGGTCCGCCAGCTCGCCGTCCACCACGTGGAGATCGGTGCGGCACACGGCGCACGCGCGAACCTCGAGCAGGACCTGCCCGGGGCCTGGCGCGGGGCGGGGAAGCTCCGCCGCCCTGAGCGGCTCGCGGACGCGGTCGAGCCGCATCGCGGTCATTCGGGCCATGCCGGGAAGATAGGAACGTGTGGGTCTAGGCGCGGGGCCCGCGGCGTGTTATGCTTTTGCACCCCCGACCGCAACCAGCCGGACCACCGCTGACGTCATCCCTGCGTGATGCCGCCATCAAGGCGGCGCTGCTCACTCTGGTCTACGTCGCCATCGGCCACCTCGGCCTGTGGCTCCCGTTCACCGATCTCGGTCTCTGCTGCCTGTGGCCCACCGCCGGCGTGGCCCTCGCGCTGCTCTGGCGCGACGGCGCCCGCTGGTGGCCGGGCGTGTTCATCGGCACCCTCGTCGCCACTCTCGGCACCGCGATTGCTCCGGTACCCGCGCTGCTGATCGCCGGGGGCAACACCTTGAGCGCGCTCATCGGGGCCGCCGTGCTTCGGCGGTTTCCAACCTTCGACGCCAGGCTCGAGCGCCTGAGCGACGTCGCGGCGCTGGCGCTCGCCTGCCTGGTGGCGCCGGTCGCGAGTGCTGCCCTCGGCGTGGTCGCGATGCGGGCCGGCGGCGCGCCGCCGCCCAGGTCCGCGTGGCCGGAGCTCGCGAGCGCCTGGTCGGGCGCGTTCCTGGGCGGCCTGCTCGTGGCCCCGCTCGTGCTCGTCTGGACCCAGGGCCCCCCTCGCCGGCCGGCCGGGCGCCAGCTCGCCGAGGCCCTGATGCTGGGCGCGCTGGTACTCGGCGGCGGCTGGATCGTGTACACCAGCGTGCTGCCGAGGCCGAGCGTGCTCTACCCGCTCGTGATGTGGGCCGCACTCCGGTTCGATCTCCGGGGGGCCACGCTCGCGATGGCCGCGGTCTCGATCGGCGCGGTCTGGGCCACGGCGCACGGATATGGCCCCCTGGTGCACCCCGCCGCCGCCGACACCGCGAGTGCGCTGGAGATCGTCGTCGCCGTCACCGTCGTGCTCGGGCTCGTGACCGGCTCGGTGACGGCGGAGCGGCGGGACGCGAGCGAGAGCCTGCGCGGGGTGTTCGACGCGGCGCCGCTCGCGATCGTCGCGGTGGACCGGCAAAATCGGGTGACGCGCTGGAACGACGGTGCGGAACGGATCTTCGGTTGGCGGCGCGACGAGGTGCTGGGCCGGCCGCTGCCCTACGTGCCCGGGGACCGGGCCGCCGAGCGCGAGGGGCTGGCGGCGCGCCAGGCGCGGGGAGAGCCGGTCGTGGGCGTGGAAACGGTCTGCCGGCACCGGAGCGGCTCGCCGGTGCAGGTGAGCCTTTCCCTCGCGCGACTCAGGGACGGCCGTGGACGCATCATCGGCGGCATCGAGGTGATCGAGGACATCGGGGCCCGCCGGGTCGAGCGCGACCGGCTGCGCGAGAGCGAGGCCCGCCTGCACACCGCGTTCGAGAGCCTGCCGTTCGACTTCTGGATCTGCGACGAGGGCGGGCGGTACGTCGTGCAGAACTCCGCGTCGGTGCGGCGCTGGGGCCGGCAGGTCGGCGTCACGCCGTCGCAGGCTGGGGTTGCTCCCGAGGTGCGCGCGCTGTGGAGCGAGAACAACCGGCGCGCGTTCGCGGGCGAAGTGGTGCACGGCGAGGTCGAGTACCGGCTGCCGGAGGGCCTCCGCCACTTCTACAACATCATCGCGCCGATCCGGAGCGGGGCCGAAGTGCGGGGCGTGCTGGGGTGCAACATCGACATCACCGAGCGCAAGCGGGCGGAGGCCGCGCTGTCCCAGCAGAAGGAGATCCTGCAGACGATCTTCGACCACGTCCCCGTGATGATCTCGTTCATCGGCGCCGACGGCGGATTCCAGTGGGCGAACCGGGCATGGCGTGAGCGGCTGGGCTGGAGCGTGGAAGAGACGCGGCACCGCGACATGTTGGCGGAGTTCTGCCCCGAGCCCGCCGAGCGGTCGCGCGCGCTCGAGCTCATGCGCGACGCGGACTCGCACTGGGCCGATTTCCGGGTCCGCACCCGGAGCGGCGAGCGGCTCGACACCTCGTGGGCCGTGGTGCGGCTGTCGGACGGCACGGCGATCGGCATCGGACAGGACGTGAGCGAGCGCAAGCAGGCGGAGCGGGCTCTCCGGACCAGCGAGGCCCAGCTGCGGCAGGCGCAGAAGATGGAGGCGATCGGCCGGCTCGCGGGGGGCGTCGCCCACGACTTCAACAATCTGCTCACCAGCATCCTGGGCCACACCGGAATCATGCTGGACGATCTGCCGACCGAGCACGAGCTCCGCGGCGACCTGAGCGAGGTGCGCCACGCCGCCGAGCGCGCCGCCGATCTCACGAGCCAGCTCCTGGCCTTCAGCCGGAAGCAGCTGATCGAGCCCAAGGTGCTCGATCTCAACGCGATCATCGAGCGGATCACCGGGATGCTGCGGCGGCTCATCGGCGCGCCGGTCGAGCTGGTGACCTCGCTCGAGCCCACGCTCGGCCGGGTGCTCGCCGATCCGGGCCAGCTCGAGCAGGTGCTGGTGAACCTGGTCGTGAACGCGCGCGACGCCATGCCGGAGGGCGGGCGGCTCCGGATCGAGACCGCCAACGCCGTGCTGGACGAGGCGTTCACGCGCCAGCACGTCGGCGCGGTCGCCGGGCCGCACGTGATGCTCGCGGTGATCGACGAGGGCGTCGGCATCGATCCGGCGATCCAGCCGCACATCTTCGAGCCGTTCTTCACGACCAAGGACAAGTCCAAGGGAACCGGCCTCGGCCTGGCGACCGTGTACGGCATCGTGAAGCAGAGCGGCGGATACATTTCGGTGGAAAGCGAGCCGGCGCACGGCACGGCCATGCGCGTGTATCTGCCGCTCGCCATGGTGATGCCGCTGCCCGAGCCGTCGGACGCCGCCGAGGACCGGCCGGCGGCCGGTGACGAGACCGTCCTCCTGGTCGAGGACGAGGACTCGGTGCGTGGACTCACCCGGCGAATCCTGGCCAAGGCGGGCTACACCGTGCTGGTCGCGCGCGACGCGGACGAGGCACTCCGGGTGTCGACCCAGTACGACGCGCCGATCGATCTCCTGCTGACCGACGTGATCATGGCGGGGATGAGCGGTCCGCGGCTGGCCGAGACCCTGCTCGGGCTCCGGAAAGAGCTTCGCGTGCTGTTCATGTCGGGATACAACGAGGACACGATCGTGCGGGAGGGAGTGCTGCGGCACGGGGTCGCGTACCTGCAGAAGCCGTTCACCCCGAGCGCCCTGGCCCGGCGCGTGCGCGACGTGCTCGACGGAAAGCGGCCGGCGCGGAACGGGGAGGATCGCGCGGCAGGCTGAGCCGTGTGTGGATCGTGCCGGTCTTCTCCTCGGCTGTCCCCTCCGGGCCTTTCCGCTCCCGCCACTCCAAGCTCACCAGCATCTGACGCGCCACGGTACCGGCAGGCGATCAACGCATCGCACCCATGGCCCGCAGCTCGTCATGGCGGATCTGCCCGCCGGACCATCCGGTCCACCCGAACAGCAGCGTCGCGATGAGGAGAATGACCCAGGTGGCCCGGGCAAGCCATCGCTCGGCTGCGGCCCGGCGCCGGAAGACGAGTCCGGCGACCGCCGCGACACCGCTCGCAAGGCTCGCGGCGAGCGCGATGGCGGCGTGGTCTTCGTGCCGCTCCACCAGCGCATGCTGGAACCAGGGCGCATGCTCGACGAGCTCCTCCGCGGGCTCGCCGGTGATGTACACCAGGACGGTCGCGAGCGCGAGCGCAACGACGAGGGCGAGCGAGACCGTGATGAGCTCGCTCGAACGGCGGAGCAGGCCGATACCGAGGAGGATGAGCAGCAGCGGCGCGCCGATCACCGGGAGGTGATTCAGCATGAGG
>JAICJD010000002.1 GCA_025928645.1 Gemmatimonadales bacterium | reverse complement strand
GCGGTACAACGGCTGCGTGCGCGGCACGAACACGCCCGACTGCTGGCGCTATCCCGGCCTGGTGCTGGCCCGCGCGAGCCGAGTGCGCCACGAGATTTTGGCCAGCGCCGCGGAGCCTGTGCCCATCCAAATCGCGCAGCGCTGAGGCGGCCCCCGCAGGCGTAGACAGCACACCCCACCAACTTGATGTGGTCCGGATCCGAGGTGCCTCCGTTCGCAGGCGCCCTCCGTGCCTCCGTTCGCAGGCGCCCTCCGTGCCTCCGTGCCCTTCGTGGTTGCTTTTCATTAGCGACGGAACCCCACCCCGAAACCTTCGGCCGGTCGGGCCGTAGAGGCCGCGGGTTCCGGCCCATCTGGCGGCGGTATAGGATACCGTCGCCGTGTCGCGGCCCTTCGTCCCCTCACCAGGATTCGTTCGCGTGCGCTTCCTTCCTCATCTACGCCTTGTGGCGCTCGCCGTGCTTCTCGCCGCCGCGCCGAGTCCGCTGGCCGCGCAGGAGCAGGTCTATACCCACGCCGACACGCTGCGCGGCAGCATCACGCCCGAGCGTGCCTGGTGGGACGTGACGTTCTACGACCTGCACGTCCAGCTCAACCCCGCGGACAGCACGGTGCTCGGCTGGAACGGCATCACCTATCGGGTGACCGGCCCCGCGCGCGCGATGCAGATCGACCTGCAGACGCCCCTCGAGATGGACAGCGTCGTGCAGGACGGCCGGCGGCTGCCGTTCCGGCGCGACGGCAACGCGTTCTTCGTGACGATGGGTAAGCAGCCGAAGGGCGCCAGCCGGACGATCACGGCCTACTATCACGGCCGCCCGACGGTGGCCACCAAGCCGCCGTGGGATGGCGGGCTCATCTGGGCGCGCGACTCGACGGGGAACACCTGGATCTCTACCGCCTGCCAGGGGCTGGGCGCCAGCGTGTGGTGGCCCAACAAGGACAACCAGGCGGACGAGCCGGACAGCCAGCGGGTGGCGATCACCGCGCCGGACACGCTCGAGGTGATCTCAAACGGGCGGCTCCGGAGCGTCACGCGCGGCGCGGGCGGCTGGGCCACGTGGGAGTGGTTCGTCACCAACCCGATCAACAACTACGACGTCACTCCGTACGTCGGCCGCTACGCCGAGTTCACGGACACCTACGCCGGCGAAGCGGGATTGCTCACGCTCGACTTCCGGCCGCTGGCGGAGCACCTCGAGCTCGCCCGCGACCAGTGGCGGCAGGTGCAGCCGATGCTCAAGTGTTTCGAGCACTGGTTCGGGCCCTACCCGTGGTACCGTGACGGCTATCGCCTGATCGAGGCGCCGCACCTCGGCATGGAGCATCAGAGCGCCGTCGCCTATGGCAACGGATTCCGCAACGGGTACAAGGGCACCGACCTCTCCGGTACCGGGTGGGGGCTCACCTGGGACTTCATCGTCATCCACGAGAGCGCGCATGAGTGGTGGGGCAATAGCGTCACCGCGCAGGACATCGCCGACAACTGGCTGCACGAGAGCTTCGCCAACTACTCGGAGTCGCTGTACACGGAGTGCCGGTATGGCGCGGCGGCGGGCGCGGCGTACGTGATCGGGACCCGCAAGCTGATCAAGAACGACCGCCCGATCGTGGGGCCGTTCGGCGTCAACGCCGATGGGCCGCTGGACATGTACTACAAGGGCGGAAATATGCTGCACACGATCCGCCAGGTGGTGGGGAACGACAGCACCTGGCGCGCCGTCCTGCGCGGGGTGCAGGCCCGCTTCGCGCACCAGATCGTGAGCGGCCGGCAGGTGCAGGACTACATGAGCGACCACGCCGGCGTCGATCTTCACACGATCTTCCAGCAGTATCTCACGACCACCAAGGTCCCGACGCTGGAGTACCGGCTGGACGGATCGAACCTGACCTACCGGTGGGCCGACGTGGTGCCGGGGTTCGCCATGCCCATCCGCGTGCTGCTCGGAGCGGAGCGGTCGGCCAGGCTCACGCCGACGGCGCAGTGGCAGACGACCGCGCTGGCGCTCGAGCGGCCCGATGCCTTCCGAGTGGACGAGAACTACTACGTGCTGACCCGGTGGGTGGATCGTGCGGGCGGCCAGGCGGCGACCGGGGCGAGGTGATCGGCCGCCTGTCTACCTGGGCCACAGCCACCCGAACGTGCCCGCCGTCAGCAGTCCGTAGATCAGCCCGTCGAACACTTCCTTCCAGGCGATGGACCACGGCTTGCCCATCCAGATCGCCGCGGGGAGCTGGCCGGCGGCGTAGGCCAGGAACCCGACGGCGCCCACCAGCTGGAACACGCGCAGGTATTCGGTGCCGGGACTGAGCGCGTGCCCGGCCACGTAGGCGATGAAGAACGAGACCACCAGCGTGAACACGAACCACTGCACCAGATTGGCGCCCATGACCGGCGGTCCGGGCCGCCGCAACGTGAGCACGCCGACCGGGCCCTCGACGAACTTGCGCTGCACCTCGGGCGACTTCATCTCCTTCGGGTCCATCGCGTACGGGAAGATGTACTGGCGGGGCGCCGGGTTGGCGCTTCGTATCGCCTGGCGCAGGGTGTCTTCGTCCGGGAGCGGCGTGTAATCGCTGTTGTGATAGCGGAGCACCATGTGGATGATGCTGCTCGCCACGAAGACCAGCACGGCCGACACCAGCACGGGAATCCAGAGCGCGCCAAGCGACACCATGGGAACCTCCGTGATCGTGGGTTGTCGGGGAACAGGCGAAACTACCGCGCGGTCGCCGGCGCCGGGAGTGTTTCGCGGTCCAGCCCGGCCGCTACGGCCGCCACCCGCGCGAGCGCGGCCCAGTCGAGATCTCCCCAGCCGCGGGCCACCGCCGCGAGGAAGCGGTCCCGCGCCAGGCTCGCGGTCGGCAGCGGCACCGCGCGGTCCTCGCCGGCCTCGAGCACCAGGCGGACGTCCTTGAGTCCGTGGCGGAGCCGGAACCCGGGCGGCTCGAAGCGGCCCTCGGCGATGAGGCGGCCGTAGTTCTCATACACCGGCGACCGCAGCACGCGGCCGTTCACGATCTCGAGCAGCCTGGCCGGCTCGATCCCGTACTTGCGCGCCAGGGCGAAGGCCTCGCCCATGGCCTCGATGGCCGCCGCCAGCAGGAAGTTGCCGGCGAGCTTGACGACCGCCGCCTGTGCGGGATCCTCACCGACGACCTCGACACCCTGGCCCATCGCGTCGAACAGCGGGCGACAGCGCTCGAGGGCGGCCGCGGGTCCGGCCGCCACGATCCAGAGCTTGGCGGCGCGTGCGGCGTCGGGACGGCCGAAGACCGGCGCGCCCACGTACTGCTGGCCCCGCCGGCCGTGCTCGGCGGCGAGCCGCGCCGCCAGGTTGTGACCGAGCGTGGTCATGCCCGCGTGCACCGCACCGCGCGGGAGCCCCTCGATCGCCCCATCCGGGGCGAGCACCATCTCCTCGACCGCGGTGTCGTCCGCCAGCATCGTGATCAGGACCTCCGCGCCGGTCGCGGCTTCGCGCGGCGACCCGGCCACCCGGACGCCGGACAGCTCGCTGGCCCTGGCGCGCGTGCGGTTGTAGACGCACAGCTCGTGGCCGGCGCGGCGGAGGTTGTCCGCCATCGGCAGCCCCATGCTGCCGAGACCGATGAATCCGACTCGCATCGCTAGCTGACCGTGAACTGCGTGACCATCCCGTGCTCGACGTGCATCTTGCCGTCCTTCGCGTCGGGGATGAAGCACACGAAGGCATACTCACCGGGAGACAGATCAGCGGTGAAGGTGGCGCTGCCGTTCTGACTCAGCGTCCCGACGCCGCCCATGGGCATGGCGGGCGGCGGCCCCTTCATGCCGCCCGTCGTCGCCCAGACGGCGAAATCCTTGGCGGACTTGCCGGGCGCCAGCTTGAGCAGCACCAGCTCGTGGCCTTGCTTGCCTCCGTTCTCCACCAGGATCGTGCGCTTCCCGGCCGGGATCGGGTGGGCGGTCTTGAACGAGTACTCGACCAGTTGCACGGTATCGTCCGCCGCCGGCAGCGCGGCGGTGCCTTCCGGGCCCGATGTGACTTCGAACGGCTGCACCATGCCCTTCGCGATGTGCGGTTTGCCGTCGGGGTCGGGAATGACGCAGAAGGCGACGTAGTTGCCGGGCGTCAGCACCGAGGTCTCGGTGGCCGTCCCGCCGGGCGGAATCGCGTTGGGTCCGCCGACGAACTTCATCCACGACGGCGGCGGACCTTCGGTGTTCATGGCCTTCCCCAGATCCGCCATCGTCTTGCCATCCTCGAGCCGCGCGAGCATCGCCTGGTGAAGCTGCTTGCCCTCATTCATCAGATGCAGGGTGACCGCACCCGCAGGGATCTTGTTCGGGATCTGGAGCTTGTAATCCGTCGCCACCACATGCACGAAGCGTGGGCTGGAGCCGCTGTCCGTCCCTGCGGCGGGTGCGGCGGACGCGGACTGGTCGGAAGTCTGGACATCGGTCTGGGGACGGTCGGAGCGGCAGGCCGTGAATGTGGTCACAGCAAAGAACAGCGCGCAGCCGCGTAGTGCCTTGGCCGGCATTGGAACTCTCCTTGAGGGTTGAAGAACGCGTGGCGTAGGATGGTGCGGAGGACGGCTCGGCGCCAGGGCGAAGACCCTCAGCTGCCGGACTGGCGCTGCCAGATCTCGCGCAGGGTGCCGATCGTGTCCGCATCGGCGGCCAGTTTGTCGGGCCGGTAGCCCTTGACCCGAGCGAAGCGCAGCGCGAGGCCGCCGGGGTACTGCGGGCTCGCCTGCAGGTCGTTGAACGCCACCTCGACGACCAGCTCGGGGCGGACCTGGACGACATGGCCTTCGCGCCCGGTCTCGAGCTCAAGCAGCCGCCCGGTCTGCCAGGCCAGCATCTCGTCGGTCATGCCCTTGAAGGTCTTGCCCAGCATGACGAACCCGCCGGTCTCCGGATCGCGGGCGCCGAGGTGAAGGTTGCTGAGCCAGCCGTGTCGGCGGCCGTGACCCCACTCGGCGGCGAGCACGACCAGATCGAGCGTGCGGACCGGCTTGACCTTGAGCCAGCGCCGGCCGCGCCGGCCGGCCTCGTAGGGCGAATCAAGCGCCTTGACCATGACGCCTTCGTGCCCCCGCGCGAGCGTGGACTCGAAAAACCCGCGTGCCTCATCCACCGACGATGTGACCAGCCGGGGCGTGAGCAGCTCCGCCGGGACCACCGACGCGAGGCCCTCTGCCCGGCGCTCGAGGGGTTGGTCCAGCAGCGACCGCCCGTCGAGGTAGAGGAGGTCGAACAGGAACAGCGTGAGTGGGACGGTTTCCCGCGCGCGGGCCACGTCGAGCCGGCGGCCGAACCGGGTCATCGTGGTCTGAAAGGGAAGCGGCGCGCCGTCCGGCCGGAGCGCGATCGCCTCGCCCTCGAGGATCAGCTCCGGCCACCCGAGCCGCCGGGCCGCCTCGACCAGCTCGGGAACCGCCTCGGTCACGTCGTTGAGCAGGCGGGAGTACACCCGCACGTCGTCACCCGACTTGTGTACCTGCACTCGCGCGCCGTCGAGCTTCCACTCCACCAACGCCTCTCCCAGCTCGGCGAGCGCCTCGTCGATGCTGTCGCGGCGCCGGCCAGCATCGGGCCGATCGGCCGGAACAGCTGGAGCGAAAACGTCGCGAGGCCCGCGGCGCCTTCAGCAAGCACCGCGGCCGCGACCTGCGGGAGGTCGCCGGCCAGCATCACCGCGCGGCGCACGTCCGCCGCCGGCAGCTCGGCCGCCCGGGCGACCGCCTCGACCACGAGCCCTTCCAGCGCTCCCTGACGGAGCTCGCCGGTCACGAGGCCGAATAGGAAGCGGCGCTCGTCCTCGCCGAGGCGGGCCAGCAGCTCGCGCAGGATCCGCTGTCTGGCTTCGGCCGAGCCTTTGCCGATGCTCGCCGCGATCCTCTCGAAGGCGCCGTCCAGCTCGAGCAGCGTCACGGGCTGGGGCGCGGCCTCGGCGCGCTCCGACGGCACGGGCGTCGCCGCGGCGGCAGCCTGAAGACCCGCCCACCCCACACCGAGCTTCGGCTGGGGAACGACGCCGCAGAGATAGGCGGTGGCGAGAGCCGCCTCGTCCGGCGGCGCCGTGGCGAGGAGGCTCGCGAGCCGAGCGATCTTGTCGCGCCGGCTCCGCGTGGAGGCGACGGCTCGGGATGTCTCGACCAGGTCGCCGAGGGTCAGCTAGAGCTCCGACAGGATGCGCGCCTTGACCTGCTCGAACTCCGCATCGGTGAGCAGACCCTGCTGCAGCATCTCCTTCGCGCGCTGGAGCCGGCCCGCGAGGGCTTGGGCGCCGTCGCCCGCGGCCGCGCCGCCGCCGCCGAGCCCGCCGGACAGGTTGATCCCGCCCGACTTGGCCCGCAGCTCCTCGAGCTCGCGGACCCGGCGCTTCTCGCGCCAGGCCTGCTCCTGGGCCTGGCACGCCCGGTAGACCTCCTGCGCCTGCTCCTTCCGCAGTCCTTCGACGCGCAGCATCCGATGCGGACCCTCGGCGGTGGCGAGGTCGGCGGAGCCGAACACGCTGACGCTGAGCGTCGCGCCGAAGATGCCGACGCGGAGCTGGGCATCCTGGAGGTCCTGCCAGCGGACGTCCTGCGGCGCGTAGCCGCCGAACAGCCCGCGCTCGAGCAGAATCAGGCGGCCGGAGGTGGCGCCGACGATGACCCGCCGGTGCGTGAGCGCGAAGAGCCGACGCTGGACGGCGTGCGTCAGCAGCTCCTCGCCGGGAATGAGGAGCGAGCGGAGCGCGGCGAGCGCGCGGGAGATTCCCGGCTCGTCGGGCGCGGGAGGAGGAGCGGACGTCATCGCGACTCCTGGGAGAGCAAGGCGGGTCGTGGCACTGGCGAACGCAGATAATCTGAGACGGCGCCCGGGGGAACACCAGCGCCAGCAGGGCTCGGGTTAGGCGCCGTCAGGGCCGGCCGCCTTCCGTGCCTGGGTATTGACCTCCGACCAGTCCAGCTCCTCCTCGACGAGATGGAACGCGTCGTCTCCGATCACGCCCCGCGTGCGCAGGTCGGACAGCGTCCGCCGCTCGGCGGACTGGGCCCGCTCCACGACCTGCGCGTACTCGCGCCAGCTCTCGAGTTCCGGATCGGGCACGCCGCCCTGGGCCTCGCGCTCCGCCCGCCGGAGCCGGGCCGCATACTTCCGCCGCAGAAAGGCCACAATGTCGCCGCCGTCCGTAGTCCGGTCCACCACGGCAAGTCCCGCGCGGGCGGTCTCGATGCGGGCCAGACGGACTTCGCGGTCCACCGAGCCGTCGTCCCGGAGGCAGACCGCCCGCATCAGCGGCCGGACCGTCATTCCCTGTATCACCAGCGTACCCAGCACGACGGAGAAGGCCGTGAGCACGATGAAGCCGCGATAGGGGAAACCGTCACCCGGCGCGCCATCGGGCAACGCCAGCGCGGCGGCCAGCGTGACGATGCCGCGCATCCCGCACCACGCGATCACAGTCGCCTCGCCGGCGCTGAGCCGCTCGCCGGCCCGGCGGACCGCCCCGGCGTACAGTATCACCCAGAGGATGCGGACCGCGATCACCGCCGCCAGGACCGCGGCGGCCGCCGTGCCGTAGGTGACGAGCTCGCCATGGGTGAGCCGGCCCAGGATCGGCTTGAGCTGGAGCCCGATCAGGATGAACGCCAGCACGTTGAGGACGAAGACCACCACTTCCCATACCGCGTAGCTCTGGATGCGCAGCCGGCCCGAGATGCGGTCGGGCACGGTGCGGGCGACCAGGATGGCGTACACGACCACCGTGATGATCCCCGACAAGTGCAGCCGCTCCGCCAGCAGCCAGACCGCGAAGGTGCTGAGGAACTGCACGACCACGGCGGTGGCCACGTCGGTGATCCGTGGGGCGAGCCAGATGAGGAGGCGCGACAACACGGCGCCGAGCACGATGCTGCCGACCGCGACGCCGGCGAGCAGCGGAACGACGCCCCAGCCCGCGAAGGCGCCGGTGACGGCGGCGCCGACCGCCAGCCGATACACGAGGAGCGCGCTCGCATCGTTGAACAGGCTCTCGCCCTCGAGCACGACCAGGATCCGGTGCGGCGGGCGCAACTGGCGCAGCACGGCGGTCGCCGCGGCGGCGTCGGGCGGCGCGACGATCGCGCCGAGGGCGATGGCAGCTGCCCAGGGCATGCCAGGGAGGATCGCGCGCGCGACCACGGCCACCGCGGCCACCGTGAACCCCACGGCGATCAGCGCCAGCCCCGTGACCGCGCGCCAGTTCTGCCTGAGGTCACGGGGCGACGAATCAAATGCCGCGTCCAGCAGCACGGGCGCGACCAGCAGGGTGAGCGCGAGCCCGGGATCGAGGCTCACGACCGGCACGTCCGGGAGGAGAGCGAGCCCCGCCCCGGCCAAGGCGAGCAGGGCGGGGTAGGGGACGTTCAGCCGCCGGGCCACCGCGGCGAGCGCGGCGCCGAGCATGAGGAGCGCGATGACCAGTTCGAAGAGGAGCATGAACCCAGGCCGGGGGTGGACTTGGTCGAAGGGTCGAAGGTACACCCGGATCCTTGCGGCTCTCCAGAGCCCCGTGCACCCCGCGCTGCAAAATCTTGCACTCGGCGGCGATCCAGACCCCAAACGGGCTGGCGCCGAGCCAGGAATTGAACCGGAAATACCAGCTAAATATAGAGTTAGCGTGATCGGACGCGAGTTGGAACGTCGGGTGGCAGACGGCTTGCCGCGACCGGGGCCCTGCTGTCCCGCTCGTCTCCGCGAGCGCCCCCATCAGTCACCCATGAGGGAGAGACCCATGAAGAGCTCGATCCGTGGTGCCGTCCTTGGCATGGCCGTGCTGTTCAGCGCGCAGGTGGCGCACGCGCAGGCCATGAGCTTCGGCCTGGGCGGCGGTATCGTGGTTCCGACCGGCACTCTGTCCGACGGCACCTCTACTGGTTACAGCGGCACCGCGCTGCTTCGCCTGCAGCCTCCCGCCAGCCCGGTCGGGTTCCAGGTGGACGCCTCCTACACCCGCTTCGGCCTCGACGGCATCGACGGCCACAGCCGTATGCTGGTCGGCACGGCCAACGCCGTGTATGCCTTCCCGGGCGCCAGCGCGGCCAAGCCGTATCTCATCGGCGGCCTGGGCCTGTACAACGGGAAGACCTCGCTGGATGGGGGGCCGTCGACCGACTCGCAGACCAAATTCGGCCTGAACGCGGGCGCCGGGTTCGACTTCGGCTTTGGTAAGGCGAAGCTCTACGCCGAGGGTCGGTTCCACGCGATCATGAAGGGCGTGGGCGACGGGACGACCGGCGAGGAGAAGACGGCGTACATGATCCCGCTCACCGTCGGCGTGCGGTTCTAAGCCAGCCTTCACCACCACGGCACAGGAAGGCCGCCCCGCCTAAGCGCGGCGGCCTTCGTGTTTCCGTGCACAGTTTCCCCGCGCCGTTTCGGCCACGAAATCGGGGTCCGTGACCGCTCTCACCGACCTCTGGCCGGCCGTGCCGCCATGCTGCAGCAGCAAGGAGGCGCACATGAGTGGGCAGAAACAGCGCAGCTACGAGCCGACCGCCGTATACGCCCTTGCGGCGCACGTGAAGGACCGCGGCATCGATCTGTCCGACGCGATCGGGCCGTGGCGTGCCGCCGAGCGCAGGGGATCGCGACCCGGACGCACCAGTGTCCATCGGCTGCCCGTGGTGACCAACGAGCGGACCGCGCTCGTCGTCGATACCCCGGAGCGGGCCGAGGACGTGGCGGGCCTGCTCAACTGGTGCGGTGTCCACAATCTCAATCCGGTGCCGGAGCTCGTGCCGGAACACGGCGGAGACCAGACATGAAGGTCCAGGATCCCGTGTGCGGCCGAAGCCTCGACTCGGAGGCGGCGGCCGCACAGATGACCAACGGCCGTCGAGACATGTTCTTCTGCTCGGACCAGTGCCGCGGCGCGTTCGAGGCGGAGCCCGGCCGCTACGTGGCGATCGATCCTGACGAGCCCCCGTTCACGGCGAGCAAACATTTCGCGGCGCCGAAATTCGGATCGGCCGGGAGCGGCGGGGCGGAGTACGAGCCCGGCCCCCCCAATCGGAAAGGATGAGCCGCTTCGGAAGTGGCCTGAGTCACCCTGACCCCGAGCGTAGCAAGGGGGAAAGGGGGCATGCACCAGCTCATGCCCCCTTTCCCCCTCGCTACGCTCGGGGTCAGGGTGACTCCTGAAGCGGCCTCACCGCGAGCCGCAACAGCTCCCGCAGGCGAGCCGCGTCCCGCGGGGCGTGGCCGTCACGATCGTTGTTGAAGTACACCCACACGTCCTTTCCGCCACGCGCGAGCCCTCTGATTCTTCCCGCCCACCAGTCGAGCTCGTCGTCGCCGAAGCCGCCGGTGGGGCCGCGGCCGGCGTGCATCCTGAGGTAGCTGAAGTCGGCGGTGGTCACGAGGTCCGGCTGTAGCCGTCCTCCGACGGGCAAGGCCAGCGCCACGCGACAGCGGCCGAGTGCGTCGTACACCGCCGGCGTCTGCCAGCTCGGGTGCCGCAGCTCGAGCACCCAGCGCTGGGTCACGGGAAGCTGCGCCAGAAACGCTTCGAGTCGCGCGAGGTCCACCAGGAAGTGCGGCGGAAGCTGCACCAGCAGCGGGCCGAGCTTGGGCCCCAGGTGCTCGGCGACGGCCAGAAAGGCTGCGAGCGGCTCGGCCGCGTCGCGCAGGCGCCGCATGTGGCTCACCACGCGGTTCACCTTCACCGAAAAGACGAAATCCGCGGGCGTCTCGTTCCTCCAGCGGGCGAAGGTCGCGGCCGTGGGCACGCGGTAGAAGGGGTTGTTGAGCTCGAGCGTCCGGAACCGGTCCGCGTACCAGGCCAGCTCGTCGCGCGCGCGGAGCCCTGGCGGGTAGAACACCCCCGCACGCCAGTGGCGGTAGACGTAGCCCGAGGTCCCGATCCTGACTTCCGCCATCCCTCGCTGATGCCTCCAGACGCCGGGCACGGCGCTTGCCCCTCAAGATCGCAGCCACTCCAACAGGCACCGCCTCCACGCTGCAAGCATCAGCGCAGCGGTGGCCTGCTCCCGCCGGCCCGGGCTCGCCCCCGCCGGAGATTCTCAACGTACAACCGCACGCGCTCGAGTCGCACGGCGCGCCCCTACGCACGGGCGCACCGAGCCCCCGGGCCGTCCGACAGCGCCCGGGTGCGCGCGGAGGCGGCCATGCCCATCAGCCGAGAGGCGCAGGAGCGCGCACAATGTTGCGCCGGGGTGTCCGGTGAGGTTCGACCGCCTCTGGCCGGGTTGCATCTTTGGCGCTACACTGTGGTCAGGAACTCGCGACACCGGTTTTGCTCCCCGCACACACAGACCCGCATGGTTTCAGCTTCCCGGAACGCGCTTGCCGCCGCGGCCGCCGTCGCGTTGGCGGGGTGCGCCATCCCCACGCAGACGACGCACCTCGTCGATGGACCCGAGCCGGTCACCGTGCAGTCCGACCCCGCCGTTCCGTCGCCCGGCCAGTCGACGATGCTCACGGTCACGAGCCCGGGCGCGGACAGTATCACGTTCGAATCGGCGAACGGGCTCGACCGCTACTGGACCAAGGGCGACACGCTTCGTTTCCGCCTCGACCCCGACTTCGGCGACTCCGTGGGGGTGCAACGCTACGCCACCCGGTTTCAGGGGACGCTGCTCTCGCGGCTGATGAAGCCCGCGCGCATATCGGTGTGCCGGCAGGGCGGTTGCCGGACGATCTATCACCAGGTGCCCGTGGCGCTGGCGGAGGCCAACCACCGCACGGTCGCGGTGACCGCGGGCTACAACACGGTGTTCGCCCGCCGCTCGCTGATGGGGTCGCATAGCACCGTGCTCTTCCGCGAGGTGCTGAGCAGCGGCATCTGGTCGGCCCGGGGAGAGCTGAGCGACCGCAACTGGAGCGGACGGATGGAAGGCTACGCGGGGCAGGGCGAGCGCGGCGTCGCGCTCGACCTCTCGCGCGTCGTGAAGCACGCCGGCGACCTGAGCTATGGCCTCGCCGTACACGTCGGCGCGGACCGCAGCGAATGGCTGGCCGATGCCGACAATCCGGTGGTCAGCGACCGCACCGGATGGCGCGCCAGCCTGGGCCCCAGCGTGATGCTCCGTGGCGTCACCGCCACGTCGCAGATCGGCATCTACGACGACGGCGCGCAGGTGCTCCAGATCGTGAGCACGCGGGTGAGCCTCAACGGCAATCTCACCGAGGTCCGGCTGCCGGTGAGTCTCAGCGCCGAAAAGACCTTCGCGTTCGGGGGCGGCGCGATCGTCTCCCGCCGGCGGGACGCCCTCGAGCGGCTGGTGGCGAGCGTGCAGGTGGTAAACGCGTTGGCGGTCAACTTCGGGCTGTCGTCGCACCGGAGCGCTTGGCCGAACCACGAGCCGGTGGACGACCTGCGCGCGAACGAGACGCTGTTCACGCTCGGGGGGCAGTACACGCTCACCTGGTGACCGCGGGGAAACCGGCGGCGGCATGGCCCGTAGGGAGTGCTACCCTCCCCATGCGAGATACCATGCCGAATCTCTCCCGGGCTCTCTGTTTCCGCCTCAGCTTCGTCGTTCTCTGCGCGGCGCCCCTGATTCCTGCGGGCGCCGCGCTCGCGCAGGCGCCCCCCCTCGTCCTTCCCAAGGAGAGCCCGCGGGCCACCGTGAGCCAGACGGTGGGCCTCACGAACATCTCCATCACCTATGACCGGCCGGCGGTGCACGGGCGACGCATCTGGGGCGGGCTCGTGCCGTATGACAGCGTCTGGCGGGCGGGCGCCAACGAGAACACCGTCGTCAGCTTCAGCTCGCCGGTACGGGTCGGCGGCAAATCGCTCGCGGCCGGTCGCTACGGGCTGCACATGATCCCGACGGCGCGGCAGTGGACGGTCGTGTTCAGCCGGGAGGCGAGCGCGTGGGGCAGCTTCAGCTACGACTCCACGGAGGACGCTCTTCGCGTTCAGGCCGCGCCGGCGCCGGGGGACATGCACGAGCGGCTCACCTACACGCTGGACGATCCGTCCGACAGCACCGTCGTCGCCACACTGCGATGGGAAAAGCTCGCCGTGCCGGTGGAGATCGCGGTCGACAGCAAGTCGGTGGTGGTCGACAGCCTGCGGCAGCAGCTCCGCGGCCTGGGCCGCTTTTTCTGGCAGCCCTGGAGCCAGGCGGCCGCGTGGTGCGCGGCCAACGGCACCAACCTGGAGGAAGCCGCCACCTGGGCCGACCGCGCCGTCGCGATGAACGAGAACTTCACCACCCTGCGGGTGAAGGCGGCGCTGCTCGGCCTGCGCGGTGATCAGGCGGCCGCGGACTCGGCGGCCCGGCGGTCGCTCGCCGTAGCCACGGAGGCGGAGGTGAACACCTACGGCTACCTGCTGCTCGGACAGGGCAAGGTGGATTCGGCCATCTCGATCTTCCGCAAGAACACCAAGGACTATCCCAAGTCCTGGAACACCTATGACAGCCTGGGCGAGGCCTACGCGCGGAAGGGCGACCGGGAGCAGGCCGCGCAGAGTTACGCCAGAGCGCTGTCGCTGGTGAGGGACACGGCGCAGCGCGCGCGCATCCAGCAGACGCTCGCGACGCTGCGCTAGAGCATCCGAAAGGCTTGCCCGCTGGTCAGATCTTGTGGCTCAGCGAGTACACGTAGGCGGCGACCGCCTTCACCTGATCGTCGGTCAGCGTGGCGCCGCCTTTGGGCGGCATCGGGGCGGGGTGCTGCTTCGGCTTCGGCACGCCGGTGGTGACGGTGTGGACGATGAACTGATAGCTCCCGTCGCCGTTGAGCCATTGGGTGTCGGTCAGGTCGGGCGCCACGGCGGTACCCTTCGCGTCCTGGCCGTGACACGCGGTACACGTGCCGCCGGCTACCTGGCCGTGGAAGATGCTGTCGCCAAGGGCGACCTGCTGCGGCGTGGGACCGCCGCTGGAAGGCTTCGCCGCCGCTGCCTTTTTCGCGGTATCCTGCTTCGCGGCCGCCGCCTTTTTCGCGGTGTCCTGTCCGTCGGTGCCGGCGGTCTTGGCGGGGGCGCTCGTTGCCGTGTCGGCCGGGGCGTTCGCGGCGGCGGCGGGGACCGACGTGTCGGCGGTGCCCATGGTAGCGGCCCCGCTCATGGCGGTGTCGGCCGGGCTGGCGCCCGACATGGCCGCGGTGTCCGACCGACTCGCCCCCTGACCCCCGCCGCACGCCGCCAGCAACAGCAGAATGCCTATCCGTGACGTCGCTGCCATGGTTCCTCCGCATCGAGAGCCGCCCGCGCGGTGCGCTGCCGCCCTGACGATATCGCGCGCCGGGCCATCTGGGGCAGTGACGGACCGCACAGGGGCCGACCAGCCGGCTCAGCCGGTCCGGCGGCGGGATTTCCGTCCTTCGGCGATCTGGTCCATCGTGCGGCCGGTGGCCACCGAGGTCTGAAACTCCTCGACCACGTCCGAGCCCGGCTCGGCGGCTTCGTCCCGGTGCTTGATCAGGAGCCATTGCGCCCGCCGGGGGTCGCCGCGGCGGGTCCGGATCAGCACCCAGGAGCCCTTGAGCCGCTTGCCGTGCAGCGCGAACTTGAAGTCGCCTCTCGCGTAGCCCCGCCGCAGGCCATCGACCGGATCGTCCTCGTCCTCGTCGCCGCCGTACTCGTAGGTTCCCCGGTCCCACACCATCACGGTGCCGCCGCCGTACTCGCCCTTGGGGATGGTGCCCTCGAAGACGTTGTACTCGATCGGGTGGTCCTCCACCTGCATGGCGAGCCGCTTCACCGCCGGGTCCAGGCTGGGCCCTTTGGGAACGGCCCAGCTCTTCATCACGCCGTCGAGCTCGAGCCTGAGGTCGAAATGGAGGTGACTTGCCGCGTGCTTCTGGATCACGTAGGCGAGCTTCCGGGCCGCCCGACGGCGGCCGCCGCGCGGCTCCGAGGTGCGGCGGAAATCGCGCTTGCGCCGGTACTCGGCGAGCCCCGGCGTGCTTCGCGCCGCCATCTTCTTCGCGGGCGGCTTCTTGCCGCTCCTGCTGCGCTTGCGTTCCGTCATCGAATCTGCTCCATGGTGCATTGCCGTGCCGCCTTGTCCGGGCGCCAGCGCACGAAGGCCGTGCCGTGGCGAAACCGTCCGTTCGACACGTGGTCGTAGGCCACCTCGACGACGAGGCTCGGCGCGAGCGGCTCCCACTCGGCGGAACGCTCGGTACTCCAGCGACTCGGCCCGCCGGGCGCGCGGCCGGTGAAACCGGGTGGGCGGCGCAGCGCCTCGAGCTTCTCCCTCAGGCCGCGGCGCTCTGAGCCGCGAATGCTCGAGCAGAAGCCGACATGGTCGAGCAGCCCCTCGTCGTCGTACAGGCCGAGCAGCAGCGAGCCGACCCCGCCCCCCTTCGACGCGTAGCGGAAGCCGCCGACCACGCAGTCGGCCGTGCGCCGCCGCTTGATCTTGACCATGCCGTCGCGCTCCCCGGAGCGGTATGGCAGGTCCACGCGCTTGGCCACGACGCCGTCGAGATCACCGTTGCCGCCGGCCAGCCACCCCGCGGCCGTCCCGCGCCGGCGGGTGGCCGGGGACAGCACGATCGCCTGGCCCTTCGGGAAGTAGCGCGCCGCGAACGCTTCGAGCCGGCGGCGGCGCTCCGCGAGCGGCAGCCGCACCAGGGAGCGGCCGCGGTCGTCCACCAGCAGGTCGAACACCACGAGCCGGGCGCGGTGGGCTTCGACCAGGGTGCGCACCCGGCTCGCGGCCGGATGCACCCGGAGCAGCAGCTCGTCGAAGGAGAGGCGGCCGTCCACCGGAATCACGATCTCACCGTCCAGAACGAATCGGCGCGGGGAGAGCGCGGCGACGGTCTCCACCACGTCGGGGAAGTAGCGGGCGAGCGGCTTGCCGGCCTTGCTCTGGATGCGCACCGTGTCGCCGTCGCGGAAGGCGAGGCAGCGGAAGCCGTCCCACTTGGGCTCGTACTGCCACTCGCTCCCGGTGGGCAGCTCGGGGACGCTCTCCGCTTCCATCGGCGCATAGGGAAAGTCGAGCGGCAGGCTCACAGCGCATCCTCCAGCCGGAACCGGCCGCGCGCGGAGAGCAGCGGAGCCCAGAGATCGCCGACGCGGCGGAGCCGCGCGGGCACCGTGTCCATGCGGAACGCGTCCGGCTCGACGCCGCGCTCGACCTCCGCCCAGCTGACCGGCGTCGAGACGGTGGCGCGCGCCGTCGGCCGGACCGAGTACACCGACGCGAGCGTGCGTCCCCAGGCGTTCTGGTTGTAGTCCACCAGCACGCGCCCGCGGGGGCGGTCGGCGATGCGGTACTCCGCGGTGATCACGCGAGGGTGTCGCCGCTCGAGCGCCTTGGCGAGGCGCTTGGCGAAGCCCCACACGGTCTTCTGCGTCGGCCCGCGCACGATCGGGACGTAGAGGTGCATCCCGGTCGAGCCGCTGGTCTTGGCGAGCACGCGCATGCCGTGCTCCTCCAGCGCCTCGCGCACGATGAGCGCGGTCTCGCGCACCCGTTCGAACGGCGCGCCCGGGCCGGGGTCGAGATCGAAGTGCAGGTAGTCGGGCCGATCGGTGTCGTCGCAGCGGGCGTACCACGGGTTGAGGTCGATGCACCCGAGGTTCACGATCCAGAGCAGCGACGCGAGGTCCTGCACCATGGGGAAGGCGATGAGGCTCGCCGATTTGTGCATGATGGCGCAGGTCTCCAGCCATTCGGGATGGCCGGCCGGGGTGCGCTTCATGAAGAAGAATTTGCCGCGGATTCCGTTGGGATAGCGCTTCATCACCATCGCGCGATCCTCGAGGTGCGGAATCAGCGCGGAGGCGACGTCGGCGTAGTAGCGAAGCAGGTCGCGCTTGGTGAGGCCGGCCTCGGGCCAGAAGACCTTGTCCAGGTTGCTCAGCGCGACCGTGTGGCGGCCGGCGCGCACCCGGACGTCGTCAGCGCCCGGCGGAATGCGCAGAGCGGCGCGGGTTCGGCTTGCGGGAGACATGTCGTGGGGAGGATGGCGGTGGGCGCGGCCCGCGCCGCCGCGCGGCGCCGACGGGCCGATACTCGAGCTCCCGCCCCTCACGCGCCGCGCGGAGGAGGAGCGCGCCGCGGCTCATGTCCCCGCGCCCCACGAAGTCGCCGGGAAAGAGGAGCCGCGCGCCGAGCCGGTCGAACAGCACGTCCACGTACTTGCCCGTGGCAATGCTGCCGAGCAGCACGACCTCGGTGACCGATGGCTCGGGGTCGATCGAGGCCAGCGTGCGATGCAAGGGTTCCCGGTACTCGGGGTCGTCGGCGCGGATCTCGGTGCCGGCGAGCGCGCGAAGGTCGGCAACCGTCATGGGAGCCTCGGCGGGAACAAGTCCACGGTTGCTGGTGATCACGTACACGCCCTCGCCGCCGGCGGGACCCCGGGCGAACCGGCGGGCGTAGGCCAGCTTGCCGCGGAAGTAGAGCCCGCTCAGGAAGCTGAAGGCCTCGCCCAGCGTGGCCGTGCCGCCGGCGTGGAGCCGCTCGGCGAGCGCGAAGCGCCCGCGCCCGCCGAGCAGAAGCTCGGCCCGCTTGCCACCCAGGTGGGCGGGGGAGAGGAGAAAGATGCGGCCGGACATGCCGCAACATCGGGGCGCCCGAAGGGGGGTGCCGTGGTGGGGGTCACCTTGGAGTCGGCTGAGCGGGGAGACCAGCAGGCGGAGCGGGCGCGGTAGGACTGTCATCCCGAGCGCTCGGGATGACAAGTTTGTGCTCAGGATGCAGCCTGGTGTGCCCGCTAGAACGTCGCCCCGATCGAAAAGTGCAGGTGGAACCGGCGCGAGGACGACGTGGGCGCCGCGTCGAGCGGCGTGCCGCTCCGGAGCGCGTCGAGCACGTCCTGCGGCGAGCGGCGATCGAGCGGGGACGGGTTGAGCTTGTAGCCCAGCGCCACCTGAATCGCCCCGACCACGGTCTCGTACCCGATCCCGACGCCGACGGCCTGGTAGAACTTGTCCTCGTCGATATCGCCCGCGTTGAGCGCGAAACGGCTGTCGGGTGTCCACACCCGCCCGCCATCGTAGAACACGTAGGGCTGGAACTGGTCGCCCATGAGCGGCATCGGAAAGTGCAGCTCCACGCTTCCGAGCAGCCGGGCCAGCCCACCCACCGGCGTGTACCGCTCGGCGATCGCGACCGTGCTGTCGCCCTGGTGCTCGAGCTGCACCTGCGGAATCTTCGGGCCGAGCAGCAGCGAGCCCCAGCCCCGCACGTCGCGCGTGCCGCCGGCGGCGAACGTGACGTCGCGCAGGCGGAGAAGTGAGACGAACGGCGATTCGAACCCGAGCGAGTCCAGGCTGTTGCCGCGCGGATAGATTCTGCCCGCGCCGCCACGGATCGTGACCCCGACCGTCTTCGTCACCGGCAGGTAGAACGTGGCGCCCAGGTCGAGCAGCAGGTACTCGCTGGTGTTGAAGCCCGGCAGCGTGGTCTCGATCCGCGGCCGGAGCACGTAGCCCTTCCGCGGGTTGGCGATCCGGTCGAGCCGACCGTAGCTCCCCTCGAGCGTAATCGTGCTGGCGTTCCGGGTGCGCTCGAGCGCGCCGGCGGCCGTCGGCGTCGCGAGGTTGAGCAGCGGCAGATATTGCGACGGCGGCAGATCGGCGCCGAGGCCGTAGTCGTACACCCGCCGGTGCGAGATCGAGTACCCGAGCGACAGCGAGCGAAGCGGCGCGGGCGCCCACACCAGCGACCCCTCGAAGCCCACCGCCCAGCTCCGATCGCGCAGGTCGTTCCGATACTCGACGAACGGGCCGCCGGCCGCCGAAATGCGACGATCACCGACGTACGGCTGGAACGCCGTCACGTTGAGCCGGTACAGCTCCTCGGCCGGGTTCTCCAGCGCCGCGACGCCGGTCTGCGCGGTGGCGCCGACGGTGAGGGTCCGAAGCCCGCGCAGCCAGCTCCGGTCGGTCCACGTGGCCTGCGACGTGAGGCCGCCGCTCGAGAGGTAGCCCGCCTCGCCCTTGACGATGTGCTCGGGGTTCTCCGCGATGTGCAGCATGACGACCGCGCCCGAGTCGCTCGCCGAGTCCCTCGGCACGTCCACCCCGGCGATCCGCACGATGTCCATCTCGGTGAGCCGCTGGCGCGCCTCCTCCAGCGCGCGCGCATCGTACCAGTCCCCGGCGCGGACGGCGAGCTGGCGCACGATCTCGCGCTCGGGAATCGTCGCGTTGCCGGTCACCTCGATGCGCCGGACCCGCTCCCGCGGCCCCGGCGCCACCTCCACGGTGAGCGACGCACGGTTGGCCGCGCTGTCCACCCGGGCGATGGTCTTCGCGCCGGCGAAGGGATAGCCGTGGGCACGGAACCATCGCACGGTCGTGTCGGCCAGGGCGCGCCGCTCGTCCTCGCCCGCGCGGTCCGCCTCCTTGCGGACGCTCCGGGTGAATCGCCGCCAGCCCCGTTTCAATGAGTCGGGCACGGCGAGCGGGCCGGAGTCGCCCGCGAAGACCAGGGTGTCCACCTCCAGGGGCGGACCCTCGGCGATCCGGTAGGTGACCTCGACCACGTCCGGCTTGGCCTCATACCTCGCGTCGTAGTCGACGTCCGCCTTGGGGAATCCGGAGCGCTGGTAGTAGTGACGCAGGCGCACCGCGTCGCGCGCCATCTCGAGCGGGTCGAACGGGTGCGAGCCCACCGGGGGCACGAAGGGCAGGAAGCCGAAGAACCGCCGCAATCCGACCATGCTGCCCTGGCCGGACAGCGCGATCTTCTGGCGGAGCTGTTCCTCGTCCAGGGTGGACTTGTCCTCGAACTCGAACTCCACCGAGCGGACCTGGGTCTTCGGTCCGACGCGAGTCAGGGCGTCCTGGGCCCGGAGCGGCGTGGCCGCGAGCGAGCCCGCGAGCGCGACGAGCGCGAGACCGGATCGGAGATCAGTACGCACGGCGGGCTCGGAAGAGGAAGCCGGGCGAGAGGCTCCCGCCGCGGAGGTAGGCGCGGAGCCAGCGCTCGAGCCGGTACTCCAGCTCGAAGCCGGGGCCCAGCGAGGCGCCCGGCGTCTGCTGCTGGCTTTGGCTGCCCAGCTGGAGCGGGAGCTGGAGATCGAGGAACAGCCGGGAGCCGACGTAGCGGCCGGCGGTCAGGGTGAGGCCCCGGGTAGGCTCTTGCCGGATCTGGAAGACGTCGAACCCGAGGCCCTGGCCGGCCGCGTTGCTGATAGCGGTGGTGAGCGTGCCGAGCGCCACCTGCTCGCCCGCGTTGCCGCCGCCGGTGCCACCGCCCTCGAACAGCGGATTGTCCGAGGCCGGCCGCCCGGTGACGATGTAGGACAGGATGTCGTCCTGGCTCATCTGCGGGTCGGAGGTGAAGCTGAGCGCCAGACTGTCCAGCCGGCCTTGCGCGTGCACATCGATCAGCACGCCCTCGTCGTCTCCGCCGCCCTGGGTCGGCACCTGGTAGGAGGCGTTGACGTCGAGCCGGGTCGAATCGATCGGCCCCGCGAGGTTGATGTCGCCGTCGGTCAGGCGGAACTGCTTCCCGCTCAGCTCCAGCGTGCCCCGGTCCGGTACCGGCTCGACATGACCGAAGAAGCGCATCTCCTGGCCGGGCTCCTGGGTCAGGCGCAGATTGCCCATGAGCTCGATGTCCGCCTTGGGCGTGCTCGTGCGCCGGATCCATACCTGCCCCGGCATGGTGATCGCGAGGTCGAGCCTCGCGCGGTCCATGAGCCCCGGCGTCTTCTCCCCGTGAGTGAGCACGCTCGGCCCGAAGTCCCGGGCCAGCTTCCGAAGCTCGGCGGGCGTGAGATCCACCTGCTCGACCCGCGCCTGGGCGGCGCCGGCCCCGACGAAGAAGTCGGTCCGGCCGAGCCGGACCTTTCCCGTGACCACCGGCTTGAGCAGGCTTCCGGCGATCTGCACGCGTCCGGTCGCCGAGGTCTTGAGCTGGTCGGAGTTGACCAGCCGGAAGTCCGTGAGCGTGCCGTTCAGCGCGAAGGTCGGGTCGCTCAGCGGCTTGAGGCCGATCGTGCCCGCGGCGAGCAGCTCCTCGTGCTTGTCGGTGAGCAGCCGGAGCTTCTCGACTCGAAGCGCATCGCCGTCCAGCCGCCCGGCCAGCTCGCCGCGCTGATATTTCACGCCGATGCTCGGCAGCTCGAGGGTGGCCCGGGCGAGATTGACCGTGCCCGAGGCCGACGGCGCCTTCACCGTTCCACCGATCCTCGCGTCGGCACGGAGCCGGCCGCCGAGTCCGGTCGCGGCGTCAGGCGGGAGCAGTGGCTGGAACAGCGCGAGATCGAAGCTGTCGGCGCGCACCGCGAGCGACACCTTGTCCACGGCAAGCGGCACGGTGGCAACGGCCGTCGTGGTATCGTGCGGCGCGAGGGTGAGCCGATACGGCAGCGAGCCCTCGACCGTGAGCGCGCTCCCCCGGAGCGGCTTCGCGGCAGCCGAGACCCGGAGGCCCGCGCTGGTCCAGTCGACCGTCGTGCCCAGCGTTCCGATCTCCTGGCCCGGCTTCGAGCGGATGGCCAGCGCAAGCCCGCCCTGCAGGCGGGGACCGTCAGCCGGCCCCGTCAGGTGAAACCGTGCGTCCAGCCGTCCCCCGACCGGCACCAGGCCGGTGGCCCGCAGGGTCTCGAGATCGAGCGAGGTGACGCTGAGCGTCATGTCGCTCGCGCCGTGGCGGTCGAGCACGCCGTTCACCGCGATACTGCGCGGACCAGCCTTGAGATTCACGCTGTCGATCCGCACCGCCGGGCCGAACGTAATGGCCGCCGGCCGCGCCAGCGCCCAGGCCCGTCCACCCTCGTCGAGCGTGAGGCGCTGGAGCTCGGCGCGGATGGTGTCGCGCGCGGCGGAAACGGTGCCGCGGATCCGGCTTTCGATCCGCACGCTGTCGGCCACGTTGAGCCTGAGGTCGAGCGCCAGGGTGGAGTCGTACCCGCCCGCCATGCTGAGCTCCCGCAGGGAGAGCTTGCCCACGGCGGCATCCTTCACTTCGAGGTTGCCGGCGAGCGCGCCGATCCGCGTGCTGTCGAGGGTCACGCGGCCCTCGAGCTTGAGCCGGTTGGCGAGCGTGCCGGCGAACGCGAGGCCGTAGGCGTCGGCGTTGCCGTCGAGACGCCAGTGCCAGGCCGGCCCGCCGATGGCGAGCCGCATGCGCGCGGAGTCCGCGCCGACCGTGTCCGCGCCCATGAGCGCCGCGACGGGAGCGAGGTCGCCCAGCGTGGCGGCGAGCCGCAGCGTTCCGGGAGGTGATCCCGGCCGGAGCTGAACCCGCCCCGCGCCGTCCATGGCCGCGACGTTGGAGCGGATCAGCACGGTGTCCACCTGGAGCTGGCCGTCGGCCGGGCTCAGCGCCAGCCGGAAGGCCGGCACGCGGACGTCGCCGACGCCGCCCACGGCGTCGAGCGTGCCGCGCGCGGCGCGGAAGCCCGAGCTGTCGCGCTCGACGGTGAGGTCGAACCGCGATTCGACCCGTCCATCGGCGTCCTGGCGGCCGGTCCAGCGCGCCAGGTGCTCGATCCTGAGCGTGCCGTTCACGCCGGCCGCCGTGCGCTCGCCGGCGGGCGCCGTGTTGAGCGACGCGTCGAGCGCGGCATCGGGTCCGTCGGCCCGGAGCCTGGCCCGTGCGGTGGGCCCGCGCACCTGCGCATCGATCGAGCCGCTCGTGAGCGAGGCATCGTTGATGGTGGACGGCAGCAGCGCGACCGCCACCGTGCCGCCCAGCACCCCCGCCGCTGTGTCGGGTGAGGCGCCGCCCGCCCCGCGCACCAGTGAGTCGCCCGGAGTGCGCGCGAGGTCGGCCGTGAACGTCGCGTTGAGGTCGGTGCGCAGATCGGGTCGGCCGAGCAGCGTGCCCAGATCGATACCGGCGAGCCGGCCCTCGCGCACGCGGTACGCCGGCGCGGCGGCGCCGGGCGTCGCGTCGCCGGCCGCGGACACAACCCCGCCGTTGGTGCGGACCGTGGCGTCGTAGCGGACATCCTCGCCCGCGACCCGCACCTCGCCGCCGCCGTCCACGACCTCGATACGGCCGACCCGTGATGGCTCGAGCGTGAGCGTCGCGTGTCCGGAGCGGGCGTCCCCGCGGAGCCGTGCCTCGCCGCTGAGCGACAGCGTGACCGGCCCCGCCAGGTCGGGCCGCCCCATGAACGTGCCGAGATCGACGCCTTCGAGCGCGGCGCGGCGGAGCACGTACGACGCGGTGCTGTCGAACGGCCGGCCAAGCGCCTCGAGCACGACGCGGCCGCCCTGAAGCGCGCCGGTGCCGGTGAGGGTGAGCCCGCCGCGGTCGAGCCGGGCCACGCCATCGACACGCTCGATGCGCCGCGGCCCGGAGCGCAGCTCGTCGAAGTGGACCCGGGTCGTGACCCGCGCCGCCGCCGGGGTGGCGCCGCGGCCCACGAGCGAGAAGGTGCCGGAGAGCGGCGCT
This sequence comes from Gemmatimonadales bacterium, assembly GCA_025928645.1. Classification (GTDB taxonomy): domain Bacteria; phylum Gemmatimonadota; class Gemmatimonadetes; order Gemmatimonadales; family GWC2-71-9; genus CAVVWJ01. The sequence continues at coordinate 40,063 of JAICJD010000002.1, read as the reverse complement.
GCCGTCGTGTCGCCCGTGAGCCCGCCGAGGTCGACCTTCTCGATGCGCCCGTCGCGCAGCTCGTAGGCGAGCGTGTCGCCGAGGGTCACATGGCCCAGCGCCGTGACGGTGCCGCCGCCGGCGTAGATCACCGGCCTGAGCGTGAGCCGGCCATGCGCCAGCCGGACCGTGCTGCGCGCGACCGTGCGGCGGGCGCCGGTATCGCGCGCGGCCGCGAGCTCCACCCGTCCCGTGACGTTCGCCGAGTCGGGCGAGGCGCCGGCGCCGCTCAGCCGAAAGCCGACGGCGAGCGCCGGGTCGCCGCCGGCGCCGGTGAGCGCCCGCGCTACGGCCGCGGTACCCGGCATGCCGGTCGCGGTTCCGGTGACGCGGTAGGTCGGAACCGCGTCGAAGGGCCGTGCCCGCCCCCTGGCCTCGACCCGGCCGCTGTCGAGCGCGCCGCGAAGCGTCAGGTCCGCCGTACCCTGGGTGAGAAGGGCGCCGAGCTCGAGCCGCCGGATCAGGACCGAGCCCACGCGTGAGGCGCCGAGCGCCAGGCGGGCCCGGCCGTCCGCGCTGTCGAGCGGCCCGGTCACGTCGGCATCGAGCCGCGCGTTCAGCACTCCCGCGGGCGCCGCGGTGCTGAGCTTCGACGGATCGAGGCCGGTCACGACCCCGTGCGCGCGGTAGGATGTCGGCTTACCGTGTCGGAGCCGCGTGTCTCCGTCGAAGGTGAGACGAGCCGTGTCGAGCGACGCGGCGACATGCGCCGTGACCTGGTCGCCGCGCCCGCGGGCGCTCGCGTCGAACACCAGCCGGCCCGACGCGGGCACCGAGCCGGACCACGCCGCCAGATCTTCCAGGGCGAGCGGCCGCGCGCTGAGCTGGACGTCCAGCCGGTCAAGCTGCCGAGATTCGGTGAGATCGCGCGGCACGACGACGCGGCCGGTCACCTGACTCGCCTCGGTATGAATCCGAAGCGGATCGAGCCTCACCTCCTGGGCCGTCACGCCACCGCGGGTGGCGACCGCGAGCCAGCGAGAGCTGGCCGGCGGCTGGGCGGCGAGCTGCACCGTGTCGAGCGCCACGGTGGTGGTGTCGCCGAGCGAGAGCCGGCGCGCGGCAAGCGTCGCGAGCTGCACCCGCGCCACCGAGTCCGGCGCGAACCGGGCGGCAATAGCGAGGTCGCCGACGTGAAGCCGGTCGATGATCAGGCCGCCGCCGCGCGAGGTGGTGTCGGCCGATTTCCGCAGCACGTCGAGCAGGTCCCACCGCTGGCCCTGCCGGCGCGCGGCGACCGTGCCACCGTCCACGGCCAGCTCGTCCAGCGTAATGATCGGACCGAGGAGCGCGGGCAGCCGGTAGGCGACCCGCACCCGGTCCAGGCGGGCGAGCTGCCTCCCGTCCTGGTGCAGCGATACGTTCTCGAGGGTGAGCCCGCGGAGGAAGTTCCCCGAGACGCGGCCCACCTCGAGCCGGTTGCCGGGATTGAGCGGAGCGAGGGTCAGCAGCTTGCGAACGGCGTAGGTCGCGACCGGCGGAAGTTGCAGCAGCGCCACCAGCGCGACCACAATCACAAGCAGGCCGGTCAGCCCCATTCCCAGCCAGCGGAGCCAGCGATGGGCCGGCCGCGGGGGAGACTCGGGGAGGCCGGGCTCGGCAGCGGTCATCAATGCAACTTTCTCGGCGCGGGCCGGGGTGACTATGAGCCACGTCACCACCCAGGGTTTCTCCTGCTTCGCGGTCGCCGCGCCCGGGCTCGAGCCGCTGGTCAGGGCGGAGCTGGAGGGGCTCACGGGGCCGTTCCGGATCGCGGTCGAAGCGCCGGAGGCGGGCGGCGTCGCATTCCGCGCCGATCTCGCCGGTCTGTACGCCGCCAACCTGCACCTGCGGATCGCCTCACGCGTGCTGGTGCGGGTCGGCGCCTTCCACGCGAGCTCGTTCCGCGAGCTGGAGCGTCGCGCGCGGCGGCTCCCCTGGGCCAGCTACCTGCCGCCGGGAACCGCCGCCCGGTTCCGCGTGACCTCGCGAAAGTCGAAGCTGTACCACCAGGATGCCGTCGCGCAGCGGCTGGAGGCCGTGTCCGATGCGCCGCCGCCGGCCGACCGCGAGGCGCAGGAGTTCGTCGTGCGCCTGTTTCGGGACGAGTGTACCGTCAGCGCCGACGCGTCGGGGGAGCTGCTCCATCGGCGCGGGTACCGGCTCGCGACGGCCAAGGCCCCGCTTCGGGAAACGCTGGCTGCGGCGATGCTCGCCGGCGCCGGATGGAACGGGGCCGTGCCGCTGCTGGATCCGATGTGCGGTTCCGGCACCATTCCGATCGAAGCCGCGCTGCTCGCCCGGCGGATCCCGCCCGGGCTCGGCCGCGCGTTCGCGTTCCAGCGCTGGCCCGGCTTCGATGCGGCGGCGTGGGAGCGGGTGCGGGCGGCGGCGCGCGATCGCATCGCTTCCCAGGCCGCCGTGCCGATTCTCGGCTCGGACCGGGACGCGGGAGCCATCGCCGCGGCGGCGGCCAACACGGAGCGCGCCGGCGTGGAGCACGATGTGGTCTGGCGCCGAACGGCGATCTCGGGCATCGAGCCGCCCCCCACGCCGGGGCTCGTACTCACCAATCCGCCGTACGGCGCACGGGTGGGCGAGGCGGCCCGGTTGAGGGACCTCTACGCCCAGCTCGGCAACGTGCTGCGCAGGAAGTGCGGCGGGTGGACCGTGGGAATGATCACCGCTCGGCCGGAGCTCGAGCGGCAGGTCGGCCTCTCGCTCACGCCGCGGTTCACGAGCGAGAATGGCGGGATTCCGGTGCGCCTGGTGCTCGGCCCGGTCTCCTGACACCACCCATCGTATACTTGGAGGCGCCCGCCTTCATCTTCACCGTGAGGAAGCTCGTCGCATGCGACTGACCGTCGTCGGACTCACGCTCGCCGCCGCCACTCTCCTCCTCGCTTCGCCCGGACGCGGCCAGGCGAGGTCCGCGGCCGACAGCTCGCGCGCCACGCTGCTGGTTCCGGATGCCGTCTGGGACGGTGTCGCGGACACACCCCAGCGCGGCTGGGTCGTCCTGGTCCGGGGAGACCGGATCGCCGCCACGGGGCCCGAGGCCCGGGTGTCGGCGCCCGCAGGTGCCGAGCGCGTGAGCCTGTCGGGCGCGACGCTCCTCCCGGGACTGATCGAAGGACACTCGCACCTCTTCCTGCATCCGTATAGCGAGACCTTGTGGGACGATCAGGTCCTCAAGGAGCCGCTCGGCCTGCGGATCGCGCGAGCGGTGGCGCACGCGGCCGCGACGCTGCGCGCCGGGATCACGACGGAGCGCGACCTGGGCACTGAGGGCGCCCTCGACAACGACGTGCAGCTCCGCCGCGCCATCGATCAGGGCATTGTGCCCGGACCGAGGCTCGTGGTCGTGACCCGCGCGATCGTCGCGACCGGCGCCTACGGTCCCTCCCGGAGCCGGTACGCGTTCGACCCACCGCAAGGCGCGGAGGAAGCGAGCGGCGATCAGGAGATCACGCGGGTGGTGCGGAGTCAGGTGGGGCGGGGAGCCGACTGGATCAAGGTGTACACCGACTATGGCTGGGGCCCGCGCGGCGAGCTCCGGCCGACGTTCTCGCAGCACGAGCTCGACGTGCTGGTGGCCACGGCGCGCGACGCGGGCCGGCCGGTGGCGGCCCACGCCATGACGCCCGAAGGCATGCGCCGCGCGATCCTGGCGGGCGTCGAGACCGTCGAGCACGGCGACCGCGGCACGCCGGAGGTGTTCCGGCTGATGCGCCAGCACGACGTGACCTACTGCCCCACGCTGGCCGCGGCTGAGGCCTATGCCACCTACTTCGACGGGTGGGTGAAGGGCCGCGACGCGCCCACGCCCGACCTCGTCGCCAAGCGCGCGAGCTTCCGCGCCGCGCTGGCGGCGGGGGTCAAGATGTGCTTCGGCGGCGACGTCGGCGTGTTCGCCCATGGGGAGAACGTGCGCGAGCTGGAGGCCATGGTCGAGTACGGCATGACCCCGGTCGCGGCGCTCCGGGCGGCCACGAGCGGCAACGCCGCCATGCTGCACCGGGAGCGGCGCATCGGGCGGGTCGCACCCGGGCTGCTCGCGGACCTCGTCGCCGTGGAAGGCGACCCCACCCGCGACATCAGCGCGCTGCGGCACGTGCGGCTGGTCATGAAGGGCGGGCAGATCGTGAAGTGACCCCCGGGGCGACGAGCGCGCGCACCAGGCGGCCGGTGAACTCGAGGCCCTGGTAGAAGGCCGCCACCCGGATCCGCTCGTCCCGCCCGTGGGCCCGGATGTCGTCGAAGTCGAGCGGCACGGCTCCCACGCCGTACACCGGCATGCCGGCGTTGCGCAGGAAGAGGCCGTCGGAGGCGCCGGTGTCCATGCTGGGAATCACCGCCGCGCCTGGCCACATCGCGGCGGTGATGCTGTCGATCGGCTCGAGCACTTCGGGCGCCAGGGGCGATGGCGGCGAGGGCACCGCCGGTGAGGTGACCGTCACCTGCACGCTGGTGTCGTCGACCACTCGCGCAATGGTGGCGACGACGCTGTCGGGCGACTCGTCCGGAAGCAGTCGGCAATTGATGTTCGCGCCGGCGGTCTGTGGAAGGGCGTTGTTGGCGTGCCCGCCGTCGAGCCGGGTGGCCACGCAGGTGGTGCGCAGCACCGAGTTGAGCCAGGGCGATCCCTCCGAGAGCCGCCGCATCGCGGCGGTGTCGCCGGACTCTCCCACCATTCGCATCCGCGCGGCGATCGTGTCCGGCTCGGCGGCGGCCGCCCGCGTGAAATACGCCCGGGTCACGTCGTTGAGCCGGGGCGGAAACTCGTGCGCCGAAAAGCGGGTCAGCGCCGCGGCCAGCCGGTAGATCGCGTTCTCCCTGACCGGCACCGAGCTGTGCCCGCCCGGGTTGTGCACCTCGAGCCGCACGTCCATGTACACTTTCTCGCTCGCCTCGACGTTCCGCTCGGTCACCTGTCCATCGTGCGCGATCGGATCGCCCGCGTCGCCGTTGATGCAGTACGCCGCGTCGATCAGGTCGCGCCGGTGCGCCAGCAGCCACTGCACCCCGTTGTCGGTCCCACCCTCCTCGTCGGCGGTGAGCGCCAGGATGACATCACGGTCCAGCGGCACGCGCTCGCGCCTGAGCCGGAGCAGCGTCTCGGTGAAGATGGCCGCCATGTCCTTGACGTCGCTGGTCCCGCGGCCGTAGAAGTAGCCGTCCTTCTCGGTCAGCGTGAACGGATCGAGCGACCAGTCCTCGCGCCGCGCTTCGACCACGTCCAGATGGGCGAGCAGCAGGATCGGCTTCGCCCGCCCCCTGCCTCTGAGGCGCGCCACCAGATTCTGGCGCAGCGGATTGGGCCCGGCGATCACGACATCCTTCGCCGGAAATCCCGCCGCGAGCAGCCGGCGCGCGACTGCGCGGGCCGCTCGCGTCGTGCTCCCGTGGTCGTGCGTGGTGTTGATGCCGACCAGCTCGGCAAGGATGGCGCCGGCCTCGCGCTCGTCCGGCGAGGCCTGCGCGGCGGCCCGCCCGGCCGTCATGGCCAGGGCAAGCGGAAGCATCAGCGCTCGGGACAGCAGACGCAGCGACACGAGAACCGTTCCGGAAGAGGAGTGGTTCAATATATCCCGGCCGGTGATCCAGGTCCCCGCGGCGTCACGGCCTGCGGGCGCATGGTTCCGCTTTTCACAGGAGACCCATCATGGCAGACAGTTCCCGTCCCGCCGTTCGCAGTGGCACGTTCGCCATCGGCGGCGACCTCCCGGTGCACCGGCTGGGCTTCGGCGCGATGCGCATCACCGGCAAGGGCATCTGGGGCCCGCCGGAGGACCACGACGAGGCCATCCGGGTGCTCCGCCGGTGTCTCGATCTCGGCATCAATCTCATCGACACGGCGGATTCGTACGGGCCGGAAGTGAGCGAGCGGCTCATCGCCGAGGCGCTCTACCCGTATCCGGACGGGCTGGTGATCGCCACCAAAGCCGGCCTCCGGCGCCCGGGACCGGACCAGTGGCGGGAAGACGGCCGGCCCGAATATCTGCGCGCTCAGGTTCTGGGAAGCCTGGAGCGGCTCCGGCTCGAGCAGATCGATCTGCTGCAGCTGCACCGGATCGACGCCAAGGTGCCGGTGGCCGATCAGATCGGCGCTCTCACGCGGCTGCAGGAAGAAGGAAAGATCCGGCACATCGGGCTGTCCGAGGTCAGCGTGGCCCAGATCCGGGAAGTTCAGGGCCTGGCCGACATCGTGACCGTTCAGAACCTCTATAACGTCGCGAACCGGAAGAGCGAGGACGTGCTCGACTTCTGCGAAGCCGAGCACATCGGCTTCATCCCCTGGTTCCCGCTCGCGACGGGCAAGCTCGCCTCGGAGGGCGGCGCGCTCGCGCGCGCGGCCGAGCGCCTGGGCGCCAAGCCGTCCCAGGTGGCCCTGGCCTGGCTGCTCCACCGCTCGCCGGTGATGCTGCCGATCCCGGGCACCTCGAAGGTGACGCATCTCGAGGAGAACACCGCGGCGGCCCTCCTGGAGCTCGACGCGGACACGCTGCAGTCGCTCGATCTCCAGCACGCCTGAGCGCGGATACCGACGTCCGCGAGGCCCGGACATTCCGCCCGGGCCTCGCCGATGCTGCGCTCAGCTTCGCTTTGCGTGGAACTAGGTGTTGCGGGACGATTTGGGGCTGCTGGCCTGGCTCATCTTGTCGACGTCCACTTCGTCCCGCTGGCCGGTGACGCGATTCCAGGCATCGCGCACGGCATCCTTGATGTTCTCCCAGGCCGACCCGCCCGCCGGCCGGTGCTCGAACTTGTCCCACCCGGTGCGGAGGTCCGACTCGACGTCCTTCCAGTTCCGTCCCATGTTGTGCCGGCCGGACTCGAATCCGTACCGATACGCGGGGCGAAACTCATCGTACGTGTATCCGCTGGCGTAGGGACGAGAGTTGAAGTTCTCCCGCCACCACAGGTCTTCCTGGTCCCAGGTCCTGTTGTCTGCCATGCTGCCTCCTCGTGTCGCTGAAGCTGCCTTGCGAGACGCATTGTAGGCCCGGGGAGAGCCGTCCGACGTGAGCGAGGTCACCGACATCGGCGCATCCCGCGACCTGCGATAACCCCCGGCAGGTCGCGACGCACCGACACCCTTCACCGGCTCTCGGCCGCGCTGCCTCGCTCTCGTGGGTAGGGCCATCCTCGCTACCTGCATTCGGTTGCGCGGGCAGGTCGCGCGGGGCGGCGCCGGAAGCTCGCGTCCGCGGGAGCGGGCACATCCGTTGCACTCGGTGCGCGGGTCGCCCACGTGTCAAAATCTTCTTCACTGCGCGCCAACCGTCCCGACGTGCCGCACCCGCGCTCTTCACTGGAGTCACCATGGTCACGTTTCTGAAAGGCCGCCGCCGCAACGACGATTCCGTGGTCGCCGTGGATGAGAGCGGAGCGAACGTTACGGCCGCGCTCGAGGCGCTGGTTCGCCGGGCGGAGGCCGCGACCGAGCAGCTTCGCCAGCTCGCGCCGATGATGGAGCGGTCGGCCGAGCTCGACGCGCTCCGGGAGCGCTGCGAGGCGGCCGAGCAGCGGGTCCAGGAAATGGAAGCAATGGGCGACCGCATCGCCGACGCGGAGCGTCAGGCCGAGCGGCTGGCCGGCGCGGGGAAGGACCTCGACCGGATCGAGGAGCGGATGGGTGACTTCGGCCGCCAGATCGAGGGCGCGCTCGCGCTCCGGGACGACGTGGAGCGCGTGCTCGGGCTGGAAGGTCCGGTGGCGCTGCTCCGGAGCGAGGCCGACGCGCTGCGCAGCCACATCGCCGAGATGGCCGAGGGCGTCGGCCGGATCCGCGCCCAGCACGACGACGCGCTGAGTGCCCACCGGCAGACGACGACGCGGCTCGAGGCCATCGACCAGGAGCACCAGGCCGCGCTCGGCCGTCTCGATGAGACCACGCGCCGGCTGCAGACCGTCGAGCACTCGCTCGATCCGCTGCACCAGGCCACCGAGGCGATCCCCGGCGTGCAGCACCAGCTCGCCGTGCTCAAGTCGCTCGCCGACCACCTGGCCCAGAAGACCACCTCGCTCGAGCAGCAGCGCGAGGCCGTGGACCGGGCGGCCGGTCAGATCAGCAAGCTCACCGTCATGGACCGCGAGCTCGACACCTGGCTGCGCCGCCAGGAGGAGCAGATCCGTCGCTTCGGCGCCATCGAGCAGAAGATCGCCGACGTCCAGGCGCTGCACGTCAAGGTGATGGCCCGGAACGACGAGCTGCAGAGCGCGCAGCAGGAGGCCGAGGCGGCCCAGCAGGGCGCGCGTCAGGCGCTCGCCGACCTGCGGGAGCAGATGCGGAAGAGCAGCGAGAGCTTCGAGCTGGAGAACCGCGGGTTGCACGCCGTGAGCGAGCGCGTGAGCGACCTGCGGTCCGCCGTGAAGGAGTGCGAGGCCCGGTTCGCCGTGCTCGACGCCGCCAGCCAGGGCACCGCGGCCGTCCAGGCGCAGGTGCGGAGCCTTACCGAGCAGACGGGCGAGCTGTCGCAGGAGCTGGTGCGGCTGGCCGAGGAGAACCGCCGGATCTCGGTCATGCGCGAGAACGCGGAGCATCTCGAGACCCTCGCGGGCGACACCGCGGAGCGGATGCACCGCATCGAGGCGCTCAAGCCACAGCTCGACGAGGCGGTGCGCCAGCTCGCCATGCTCAAGGGCACGCACGAGATGCTGGCCGACGGGCTGGAGCAGATGCGGCTGGCGCAGAGCGAGATGATCCGGGTGCGCGAGAGCCACGCGGAGACGCAGGGCTGGCTCATCGTCACCGACGGCTGGACCCGGAAGGTCGAAGCGCAGATCGAGCAGCTCCGGGGCATGGAGCCGACCGTCGAGCGGATTCGCGGCGAGGTCGAGGAAGTGCAGGCGGCCATGGCCGACATCGACCAGCGGCGCGTCACCATGGAGGAGATCCACCGCCGGCTCGGCGAGCTCGGCGGGCTGTGCGCGGAGCTCAAGGAGCGGGCGGAAGGCCTGCGGGGCCGGATGGACGGGGCGGAGCAGCGCTTCGGGCAGCTCGCGGCGCACGCGGAGGAGGCGGAGCAGGTCGCGGAGACCATGTCCACCGTCGCCGCCTCGGTGGGCGCGGCGGAGCGGCGGCTCGAGAGCGTGGACGAGTCGGTGCGCGCCCTCGAGGGTCGCACCAACCAGCTCGACGAGCTCGAGGAGCGCATCCGCGTCCTGGGACAAGAGCTCGAGCAGCGCCAGGGAGCGCTCGACAAGGCTACCGAGCATCTCACCCGCGCGTCGGCCCTGCGGCAGGAGTCGGCCGACACGGCGCAGCGGCTCGAGGAGCTGACCCGGACCATCGGCGGCACGCTGCAGAAGGCCGATACCCAGGCGCAGGGGCTCGACAAGCTCACGGGCGAGCTGGCCAAGCGGGCCGACGCGCTCAAGCCGGTCGAACGGCAGCTCTTGCAGTTCGAGGGCTTGCTGGGCCATTGGGAATCCGCCCAGGCGGAGGCCGCGAAGGGGCTGGAGCAGACGCTGGCGCGGCAGGGCGCGGTGGATGCGCTCGAGGCGCAGGTCCGGCACGTGTTCGACCTCGCCGACCGCGCGGTGGAGCACGCGCAGACGATCGGCGGCTCGCGGCGCGAGATCGAGGAAACGCACGAGCTGCTCCAGGAGACGAACGCCCAGCTCAAGGCCGCCGAGGAGTCGCTGCACGGCTTCGAGGCGCGCCGCCGCCAGCTCGAGCGGACCGAGCAGCGGCTGGCCCGCGCGGAAGCGCTGGCGATGGAGGTGCGGTCCACGGTCGAGGCGCTGCAGGCGCAGCGGGCGGTCGTGGAGCACGTGATCGAGCGCTCGGGGGTCCTCACCCTGCTCATCAAGCAGGCGGAGGCGATGGTGGAGACCCTGCGCCGGGAGCGCACCATGGCGTGCGACGTGAGCGCCGCGGTGGCCTCGATGCGCGATGCCGACGAGGACGCATAACGAGGACGGAGAGGACGGAGGGGACGGAGGGGACGGAGAGGGCGGAGAGGCTAGTTGATCCTCTCCGCCCTCTCCGTCATTTCCGCCCTCTCCGTCCTCGCTATGCTTTTCCCCAGCAGGCGCGCCACCCGGCCCAGATCCGCGAAGAACTCGCGGCGCGCCTCCTCCCGCGCCTCGGGCGGCGCCCTCAGCACCGCCGACGGGTGCACCGTCGCGACCACCGCCTCCGCCCATTCGGAGCGCACCACCTTCCCCCGCTGCTCGGTCACCCGGAACCTGGGGCCGAGCAGCGCCTGCGCCGCGGTGGCGCCCAGCGCCACGATCACCCGCGGGTGCACCAGACGGATCTCCTCCTCGAGCCACGGGTGGCAGGCCCGGACCTCGCCGGCCGACGGCTTCTTGTGCAGCCGCCGGCGGGTGAGCTCGACCCGGACGAACTTGAAGTGCTTGACGGCGTTGGTCACGTACACTCTTCGCCGGTCAATCCCCGCGGCGACGAGCCCTTCATCGAGCAGCCGGCCCGACGGTCCGACGAACGGGTGACCCTGCAGGTCCTCCTGGTCGCCCGGCTGCTCGCCCACCAGCATCACTTCCGCGTTCCGGGGACCCTCGCCGAAAACCGTCTGCGTCGCGTGCTCCCACAGGTGGCAGCCGCGGCACCCCGCCGCCGCTTCGCGCAGCCGCGGCAGGGTGGGCTTCGGTGGAATGAAGTCCGCCGCCGATCCGGTGACCCGGGTCCGCGCCCCGCTAGTCGTCACGGCCGAAGAGCCCCGCCCGGTCCAATAGCGCGACCGCCGCGCCGACGGCCGCCAGGCCGATCAGCGCGCGCTGGCGGTTGAGCCGAAGCCCCGTATATGCGCTCGACTCCATCACGTGTCCCTCGTAGTGGCCGCGCACCCGTGCGTCGCCCGGTCGCGGTCCGAACAGGGTGTCCGCGAACCGGGGTGGACGGTCGGTGCGCTGGCCCTCGATCGCCGTCGCCTCCTTCACCCGATCGCCCACCCGGGGCACGTAGCGCTCGACCGCGGTGAACAGCTTCGCGCCGCCTCCGACCAGCACGGTCCGCCGCGGCCGCTGCGCGCTGTCCAGGATCGCGCGCGCGACCACCTCGGGCGCGTACACCGGCGGCATGTGCGTCGGCTCGACGCCCAGGTAGCTCTTGGCGTGCTCGGGATAGGGGGTGTCGATGGCGGCGGGTTGAACCAGCGTCACGGAGACGGGCGCCTCGGCGCTCTCGAGCTCGAGCCGCAGCGAGTCCGTGAACCCCTTCACCGCGTGTTTGCTGGCCGTGTAATGCCCCTGCAGCGGGTAGCCGGTGTCGGAGAGCACGCTGCCGATGTTGATCAGCGCGCCGCCCCCGGCCTTGAGGTGCGGCAGCGCGGCAAGGCTGCCGTGCACCACGCCCCAGTAGTTGGTCTCGAACAGCCGGCGCGCGTCCATCAGGCCCACGGCCTCGATTCGGCCGTAGATCGAGACGCCGGCGTTGTTGACCCACGTGTCGATGGCGCCGAACTCGCGCACGGCCGCCGCCGCCACGCGCTTCATCGCCTCCGCGTCGGCGACGTCCGCCACCACCGAGATCGCCTGTCCGCCTGCCTGGCGGATGCGCTCCACGGCGGCCTGCAGATCCACCTCGCCCCGAGAGGTGAGCACCACCCGCGCGCCGAGGGCCGCGGCCATCTGCGCGGTGGCGAGCCCGATGCCGCTGGAGGCGCCGGTGATCACCATGACCTGCTCGTTGATGGGCTTGAGCGTGATCTTCATCCAACCTCCGCCGCGCCGGTTGACCCTCGGGTCATGGTAAGGCGCGGGCGGCGGCACGGACGTGGTGCAGGTCACCCTCGCGAGGGCTTCACGGTGAGAGCGGCCGCTCCCGCGAGGAGCGCCGGCCAGACGAGCGTTGCCGCCAGGAAGCCCCCGTGCGGCAGCGACAGGACGGTGGACATCCGGGCCGCCAGCCCCAGCACGGGGCCCTGCGCCGCTCCCCAGAGCAGGAGCGCGCCCCAGCCGAGCGCGGCGCCCACGGCGGCCGTGCGCACCGAATGCCGGGCGGAAGGAAACGCGCGCACCCAGATCGCGGCGAGCGCGGGCACCGCCCACCATTCGAGATAGATGGTTCCGGCCGCCGACAGTCCGGCGAAGAGGGCGACACGGAATGCCGTCCTCACCGGCTGGACGGCCGAAGCAGAAGATCGGCGGCGGGGACCAGATCGGCGGGCCGATGCGGAAACGAAAGCGGTGCGAGCTCACCGCGCGTCCATTGGCCGACCCGGTCGTCGTAGCGCGGGCTGGCCGGATTGCCGCTCTGGCCACCAGGGTACGTGCCCCATCCGCGGACCTCTGGTCCGAGCTCGACCACCATGCGCCAGCTTGCGCCTTCGCCGCCGCCGGTCACGCTCGAAGGGCTGAGCGTGGATGGTCCGCCCGCCACAGGGATCTCGAGCCGGGAGAGGCCGGCGATGTGGAGCAGGTGCCAGAGGTCGAGCCGGTGGACGAGCGCCCAGCGCCACCCGCCGAGCTCGGGCTGCCCGTAGCCGCGCACGGCTTCGTTGTAGCCCTCCTTCAGCGCCTCGGCGAGAATGTCGTCGCGCTGCTCCCGCCGGCCGGATGTGCGGCGGTCGTCCCACCAGGGGCTGGCCGGGTCGTCGAGCAGGGCGACCAGCGCGCCGGACCCGGGCCGCACGTTCGACGGCAGCTCATCCCACAACCGCTCGGCCACGCCGCGCAGCGCATTCTCGAACAGCACCGCGCCCTCGTTCTCCAGCGTGTACCGGCGGTCCCAGGCGCCGAGCAGTGTCCGCGCGTGCTGCAGTGCGGTATCCGCCGGCCGGGTGGCGCCCGCGGCCAGCAAGTAGGGCACGATGAGGTCGGCGCGCGGGCTCGCCGGGTCGGTCTGCCAGCGGCGCATCGTTTCCGGCGTGACCGCGCTATCGTCGCGCAGGAGCTGGTTGATCCTGAGCGCTCGCCAGGGCATCGGCCAGTCGCTTCCGAGATAGCGGCGTCCGTCGCGCGGGTCCTGTGGTTCCTGGTTGGCGGACGCGAGAAAGCCCTGGGCCGGCGCCGCGGCTTGCGGCTCCTCGCCGAGCGGCCAGTCGCCCTGCCAGTCGGTGGCCCGCGTCGAGCCGTCGAGAACCCGGTCGCCGCGGCCGTCGCCGCGGCGGATCGGAAACCGCCCCGTGCTCCGGATGGCGATAGTCCCGGAGCGGTCGGCGACCAGCATGTTCTGCGGCGGCGTTCGGTACGATGCCATCGCCGCCAGCCACTCGCGCGCGGTGTGCGCCCGCGCGGCCCGCGGGAACGTGCCGATCTGGACGCCGTCTTCCAGCGCGGTCCAGCGAAGCGAGATCCATCGGCCGCCCCCGCCCACCCGCTGCATCGGGCCCCGATGGGTGAAGCGGAGCGTGTCGATCGCGAGCGTGTCGCCGTGGGGGCCGAGGTAGATCTCGCGGCGGAGCTCGAGCGGCACCCAGCGCCCGTCCAGCCGGTACTGCCGCGGGCGCAGGGTGTCGTCCACGGTTTCGAGCCACCGGTCCATGAGGTCGGCTTCGACGTTGGTGAACGACCACGCGACGTCGCGGGTGAAGCCGATGAGAATCGCCGGCAGGCCAGGGGTCGTGACGCCGTACACGTCCAGGCCGTCGGGCACCGCGAGGTGCGCCTCGTACCAGATGGATGGCAGGGTGAGGTCGAGGTGGGGGTCGCCCGCGAGCAGTGCCGCGCCGGCGCGCGTGCGGCTCGGCGCGACCGCCCAGTTGTTGCTGCCGAGCTCCTGCGGCGGCGCCGGTTGAAATGCGCGCGCGACCGCGCCGGACAGCGTATCGGGGGGCCCCGGCGGCGGGATGAGCAGAGGGATACGGCGCGGCCCGCCTGGCGCGGGCTGGATCGGCTCCTGGATCGGCGCGTGCGCGGGGAACAGTGCGGCCGCCGCGGCGTCGCCGACGGCGCCCGCGGCCGCCAGCCGCTCGAGCTCGGTGGAGTTCCGGGTGAGGACGTAGTCCATCCGGAGCAGCACCTGGATCGTTCGCTCCGGCGTCCAGCGCGCGGGCCGCCGGCCGAGCAGCCGGTATTCGAGTGGCAGCGCGCGATCGGTCAGCGAGTCGATGTACGCGTTGACGCCGGCGGCGTAGGCGACGAGCGCCGCGCGCTCTGCGCCGGTGTCGGGCAGCGCCCCGCTCAGGCGCTCGGCGGCGCGCGCCATGCCGAGCCCGCGGACCTCACGGTCCAGCTCCAGCGCGCGCGGTCCCAGCAGCTCGGTCAGGGTGCCGCCGCCGGCGCGCGCCTGCAGGTCGAGCTGGAACAGCCGGTCGCGCGCGACGACGTATCCAAGCGCACGCAACGCGTCGAGCTGGGTCTCTGCGAAGATGTGGGGGACCGCGCGGTCGTCGTACACGACCTGCACGGCGGCTCCGAGCCCGGGAATCGCTCCTCGAGCCGACCGCGGGGCCGACGCGGCGAGCGCCCACGCGCCGCGCCAGGGGTCCAGCAGCGGCCCGAGGGGCGGCAGGGGGCCCGCGCCCCACGCCCCAAGCCACAGCAAAGCCGCCAGGACGAGCCCGGCGGTGAGCGGTCGCGCGATCGGAGTCCGGTGCCGTGCACGCGGGACGATCAGCATGACCGATCAATCTACCTCGGGCTACTCGGCCTCGACGGTCGGCGCGTCTACCAGGTGCTCGGACAGGAACCAGACCTGGAGCTCGTTGGTCCGGATGACGTCGCTCACGAGCAGATCGTTGGTGCCGTCGTCCCCCGCCTCGTCGGCGTCCGAGGCGGCCTCGCGGGCGTAGGTCAGGATCAGCTCGTGCGCCTCCAGCAGGCGGGAGATCTGCACGGGCACCTCTTCACGCCCGCGCGGGGGGCGCGGAATTCTGGTCTCCTCTGCAACGTCCGCGCCCATCGCCAGGCTGATGCCGCCCAGGAGCTGGATTCGCTCCGCCGCCATGTCCACCAGCTTGTCCTGCTCCTCGTGATGCTTGTCGAAGAGGAGGTGCAGCTGGTAGAACGTGTGCCCCGTGACCTGCCAGTGTGATTTCTTGTAGAGATCGCGCAGTGTGATCGTGTCCGCGAGGACCTGATTCAGGGCCTCGACGCTCCGGTTGCACACGGACTCGTCGAGCCCGATCGGCAGCCGTGCGAGGGTGCCGTACTCCTGCAGCACCGGTGCGCGCTGGCCGGTATGCGGACGCGGGCTCGGACGGCCCGTGCCCTCGTGGCGGGGCCTGGATGCCACCGCGGCGCGGCCGCCACCGTTGGATCGCTGTACCACAACTACCTCCGAAGAAAGGGTGAGCGAGACGCAATGCTACGCTGCCGGCCGCGGCATCCCAGTGAGCGGGGTCACGTGTCCGGCTGAAAAGTTCGAGCGTGGATGAGCGGGAGAGCCGGTGACCCGGCCGGGCGGTGCCGCCGCCCGACCGGCCGGAGCTGCTGGAGGGCTACTTGGTGCTGTCGTGCTTGACGTGGTTCGTCTGCTTGGTCGTATCCACGTCGATGTTCGTGTCCGCCTTGACGACGGTCGTGTCCTTGACGGTCCCGGACCTGATGCTGGTGTCGACGCCAGCGTGGTCGTTCACCGCGCCGGTGTCACCGTTGTTGTTCTTCGGCGTGCATCCGCCGATCAAAGCCGTGATCGCCAACGCTGCCGCGAGCTTGCGCATATCGCCTCCTCCGTCGCCAAGTTTTCCGTCAGGTGTGGAACTGGTGCCGAGACAACGCCAAACTGGCACGGCTCGGCTCGGGTCGCGGTGACTGCTCTCACACCCCGCGGCGGGTGACGCGCCTCACGCCGGAAACGCGACGGCCTCCCGAAAGGAGGCCGAGAGGGTGGCGGATACCGACGGTCCAGGGGGCGGGTTCAGGGCCTGCGCCGGAGCCGGCCGAGCTTCCGACAGATCGCGCGGAGCAGGTGAGGCTCAGGGCCTCGAGCGGGCCCGGCCCATATCTCGGGGTGCTGGTCGAACCACTCGCGTTCCTCTTCCGGCGCGTCGTTCCATCCGTTGTAGTCGCACGTCAGCACGGTACACTCTGCCTTCCGATTCTTCGCCCCCGGCGATCGGGGGTGAGGTCGCGCAGGATAGCACGCCTCGTGCCACGTGGAAGCGAACGCCGCGCATCGCGATCCGGTTCCCACCGCGCGGGATTGTTACGCCGCACGGTATTGTTACCGCCATGAGGGCCCCACCCGAGCCGCTCCCGATCGAGCCGGTGATTCCGGCACTGCGCGACGCCTTGCGACGTCCCGGAGTTGCCGTCCTGCAGGCGCCGCCCGGCGCCGGCAAGACGACGCGTGTGCCGCTCGCGCTGCTCGACGTGGAGTGGCTCGAGGGCCGTCGAATCCTCCTGCTCGAGCCCCGGCGGCTGGCGGCCAGGGCGGCCGCCCTTCGAATGGCCGAAGCGCTGGGGGAGGCGGTCGGCGACACCGTGGGTTTCCGGATTCGCCACGAAACCGTGGTCGGCGCCCGTACCCGGATCGAGGTTGTGACGGAGGGCATCCTCACCCGGATGCTCGAGAGCGATCCGGCGCTGGAAACGGCCGGGCTCGTCATCTTCGATGAGTTCCACGAGCGCAGCCTGCACGCCGATCTCGGGCTCGCGCTCACCCTGCAGTCGCGAGCCATCGTCCGTCCCGGTCTGAGGGTTCTCGTCATGTCCGCGACGCTCGATGGGCAGGCCGTGGCCGGCCTGCTCGGCGGCGCTCCCGTCGTGACCAGCCGTGGCATCCAGTACCCGATCGAAACCCGGTACCAGGCCCCCCGTCCCGGCGCGCGGCTCGAGAGCTCCGTCGCGGCCGCGGTTCGGGAATCCATGGCGGATGAGGGTGACGTGCTCGCGTTTCTCCCCGGCGCCGCCGAGATCCGGCGCACGGAGCAACTGCTGGCCGGCCTTCCAGCCGACGTGCTGCCGCTGTACGGCTCGCTTCCTCGCGAGCGGCAGGACCAGGTGCTCCGCCCGAGCCCGCCGGGGCGTCGCAAGGTCGTACTGGCCACCTCGATTGCGGAAACCAGCCTCACGATCGATGGGGTGCGCGTGGTGGTGGACGGCGGGCGGTCCCGGGTGCCCCGATACTCGCCGCGCACGGGCATGACCCGGCTCGCCACCGTCCGCGTGTCGCTCGCCTCGGCGGACCAGCGCCGCGGGCGAGCCGGCCGGCAGGCGCCCGGCGTCTGCTATCGGCTGTGGTCCCCGGCCGAGGAGACGACATTCGTTCCGCGCTCCGCGCCCGAGATCCTCGAGGCGGATCTCGCGCCGCTGTGTCTGGCCCTGGCCGCTGTGGGCGTGAGCGATCCGGCGCACCTGGCGTGGCTCGATCCGCCGCCGCAGGGCGCGGTGGCCGAGGCGCGCGGAGTCCTGGTCGAGCTCGGAGCGCTGGATCGAGACTACCGCATCACCGCGCACGGCCGGCGGTTATCCCGCTACGCGCTGCACCCGCGGCTGGCCCACATGGTCGTGCGGGGCCGGGAGGTCGGGGCGGGCGACCTCCCCTGCGAGCTCGCCGCGCTGCTCACCGAGCGCGATCTCCTCCGGGTCCAGGATGCGGCCGACGCGGACCTTTCGGTCAGGCTGGACCTGCTGCGCGGAACCATCATGCGCTCCGACGTGGACCGCGAGGCGCTCCGGCAGGCGCGCCGCGAGGCTCGTTCCTGCAAGGCCGCGGGGCGGGCGACGACGCCGGTCGACGGTCCTTCGCCAGGGTTGGTGCTCGCGCTCGCCTATCCCGATCGTATCGGCCGGCGCCGGTCGGGATCGGCCGGCCGGTTTCTCCTTAGAAACGGGCAGGGAGCGTGGATGGAGCCGCAGGGCCTGGCCGCCGAGGACTTCATCGTCGCCGCGGAGCTCGACGGGCGTCCGGCGGAGAGCAGGATCTATCTCGCGCTCGCCCTCCCCGAGTCCGAGCTGCTGGCCCACTTCGCCAACGACGTGATCGATGAGGATGTCGTGGCCTGGGATACGGCGTCCGCGAGCGTGGTCGCCCGGCGGCGCCGCCGACTGGGCGCCATCGTGCTGGAAGACGCCCCGCTTCCTCATCCGGATCCAGACCGGGCCCGGGAGGCGTTCCTGGAGGGTGTGCGCCGCACCGGCATTCAGCGCCTTCCGTGGAGCGATGCCGCGTCCGGGACCCGTTCCCGTCTGGCGTTCATGCACCGGCTCGATCCAGCGTGGCCCGATGTCTCGGACGATGCCCTCGCCCTGACGGTCGAGCGGTGGCTGGGCCCGCGGATCGGCGGGGCCCGCAGCATTAAGGATTTAGAGAACAATGACTTAGGATCGGCACTCCTGGATCTTCTGCCCTGGAGCCGACGGGCCGAGCTCGATGAATGGGCCCCTACGCATGTGCAAGTTCCCGGCGGCTCGCGCATCAAGGTGGACTACAGCGACCCTTCATCCCCGGTTCTGGCCGTCAAACTTCAGGAGTTGTTCGGGCAGACGGAGACCCCACGGGTGGGCGGCGGCAGGGTGCCGCTGACCTTGCACCTGCTCTCCCCCGCAGGGCGGCCGGTTCAGGTGACGCGTGACCTCGCGGGGTTCTGGCGAACCGGTTACTTCGAGGTAAGGAAGGATCTCAAGGGCCGGTACCCGAAGCACCCATGGCCCGACGATCCGCTCGATGCCGAGCCCACGCGGCACGCCAAACGGCGTTCCGGGGGAGGAACTTGAGGCGTCGCCCGCGTGTTCACTGAGCCCGTGCAACGGTCGCGGCACGCCGGACATCCTGCAGGGTGAGCGCCGTAGCCGCCGGCATCGCACGAGATAAGATGTTCGCATTGAATAAGATAGGAGCGTTCTGAGTGCCTGTAGCCAAGAAGCGGTCCCGCCGTGCGGGTCGTACCCGGGCCACGCAGCTTCCCCGGGCCGCCGATGAAGGGCGTGAGAGCCTGGACTTTTACCTCCAGGAAATCAGCCGGATCCCTCTGCTCACGGTGGAGGAGGAGACGGCCTTGGCGCGTCGCGCGTTCCGGGGCGACGTGGAGGCCCAGGAGCGGCTGGCACGGCACAACGTGCGGTTCGTCGTCTCGGTCGCCAAGAAGTTCCAGAACCGGGGCGTGCCGCTCATGGACCTGATCGGCGAGGGCAATCTCGGCCTCATGACCGCCGCCCGGAAGTTCGATCCCGATCGCGGCGTCAAGTTCATCTCGTACGCGGTGTGGTGGATTCGTCAGGCGATCCAGGCGGCCATCGCGCGCCACGGCCGTCCCGTGCGCGTGCCGCTCAACCGGACCGCGGACCTCAACCGCCTGGGCCGAACCACCACCTTGCTGACCGAGAAGCTGGGCCGGGCCCCGACCACCGAGGAGCTGGTCAAGGCCACCGGCCTCACGCGTGATGCGGTCCGTGCCCTGAGCGCGCTCCACATCGAGGCCATGCGTCTCGACCATCCGGTTCGCGAGGCTGACGACCGCGGCCGCATGGAGCGGTTCGTCCCGCTGACCCAGGAAGGCACCGACGCCTCGACCATGGCGAACAGCCGGACGACCGACCTCGACGCGGCGCTCGCGGCGCTTCCTTCGCGAGACGCGAAGGTGCTCCGGCTCTACTTCGGGCTGGACGACGGGAAGACCCGGACCTTGGAGGAAATCGGCCAGATGATGGGTGTCACTCGGGAGCGCATTCGACAGCTCCGCGACCGGGCGCTGCGCCAGCTGCGGGAACAGCACGGCGACAAGCTGCGTGACCTCGCCGCCTGACCGATTCACTTCCGAACACATAACCCCGACAGGTGCTGCACCTGTCGGGGTCGTCTTTTTATACGGTGTCGAGAATCTGCCACTGGACGACGTGAGCGCTTTCTCCGAGATTGGGGAGTGCTCCCCCGCACCAAAATCGAGCCGAGGTTCTCGTGGTACCGTGGAAGAAGCTGCGGCAGACCCTTCGGGCCCGTATCGCCGAGCACTTCGAGCTGCTCCTCACGACAGCCGGGGTGCTGCTGTCCGTCACCCTGACGTTCGCCCAGATCGATCGCGGTACCCAGGGTCTTGCGCTGACGTTCTTGGTCTGGCTCCAGGGATTTCTCATCTGGGCGGTTCGCCGGCATTCCCGGCTCGCCCGGGCTCGTCTCATCCGGAAGCTCCGGGTGATGTTGCAGGACCGCGTGAATAACCAGCTCACCGTGCTGGTCGGAGTCGCGGAGCTCCACACCCGTCCCGACACCACCAACGCCGAGGATGTCGAGACGGCGCTCGCCGCGGCGCGGGCCGTGTCCCAGGAGCTGGAGGGCCTTTCGCTCGAGTCGCTCCGGGTCTGGGAGCGGCGCTACTCGCGCTTCCTGCCGTCGTTCTTGCGCTGATCGGGAGGTCTGCCACTCCGCGCGCGTTTTGCGCGCGGGGGGCGGTCGCGGTCAGCCCCCGGCAGCCCACGCGAACAGAGGATGCCCCTGGTTGCTGATTGGGACTGGATATTGCTGGCGGAGTCGCCCCCATGACGGTTCCGAGCCAGATGTCCCTCCGTCGAATCCCCGAGGACATGCACCTGCGGGTCCGCGTCGCCTATGCCGCGAGCTGGGAGGCGCTGATCGACACCTACACCCGCCAGGCGCTGCAGTTCGTCACCGAGTTCGCGCCGCGGATTTCGGTGCTTCGCGGGCTGGACCTGTTCTTCCAGGTGACTTTGGTGCCGGAAGCGATGCACGAGATCGTGCGGTCGCGGACGCTCACCGCCCTCGACCTCGATGCTGTTCCCGAGCCCGCCGAGCCGCCGGTGCTGAGCGGGTGGCATCGCCTCCGGCTCGACCTGCAGCTCGAGCACAGCCGATACCGCCGCCGGTATCTGGAGCGCACGATCGAGCTCGCCAGGATGGCGGGCTCGCGTGCCGCCGAGGCCGTCGTGGCGACCCACGTAGAGAATGCGCTGGAGCTGGCCTGGCTGCTCAAGAACGTGCTGCCGGTGAACGCGGTGGCCGACCACTACATCAGGGAGTTCGGGCTGTCGGCCGCTACCGCGCAGATGTGCCTGCAGCGGGTCCAGGCCCGAGTCGCGGGCGACGAGCTCACGGCGCCTTGGGAGGAGCCGCCGCCCGTGCCCGAGGCGCTGCCTGCCGAACAGGCGGGCGCCGCGTTTGCCGAGCCCGCGACCGACGGGATCTCCTAGCGGATCCCTTGGCAAAATGCCCGACCAGCGGACGGCGCTTGCGTCCTATCTAGATGTAAATCAATAGCTTGCCGTTTGGCGTACCGCTTGCTCCCCCGCCGGGTGAGCTTCCCGTTCGTGCTTGGACCTTCGTTCGTGACACCAAACCAAAGAGCGCTATGACCCGCCGTCTCGTCGGGACGCTGGTCGCTGTCGTCGTTGCGGGCGCCCTCCATTCGGCGCAGGCCGCAGCCCAGAGCCTGGCGCCGAAGGAGGTGAAGGCGCTGGCCGACTGGTATCGCCGCACCGAGGCGCGTACCCGCGGCGGCGAGTGGGGCGTGGTCATCGGCAGCATGGACGGACGGGTGCTCTGGAGTATCAGCCCGGAGCTGGCCCTCGTGCCCGCCTCCACCGCGAAGGTGTTCACCACCGGATTCACTCGTTCGCGGGTGGGCGCCGCGTCCCGCATGACCACGCGCGTCGTGGGCGACGGTGCGCTCGACCCGATGTCGGGGCGCTGGCAAGGCACCTGGGCGCTGGAGCTCGGCGGCGACTGGACGCTCGATCGTGACGGACGAAGCGGCTCCACGCTGGGGGAGCTGGCGCGGCGGCTGCGCGCACGCGGCGTGCGCCAGCTCGAGGGGCCGCTGGTGCTCACCAGCCGGACCGGTCCTGCCGCCAGCCATTACCCGAGCGTCTGGTCCGCGGAGTTCGAGGGGCAGCTCTACGCGCCCCCGGTGGGGCCGGTAGCACTGCGCGAGAACACGATCTCGCTGACTTACCGCCCGGGACGCGAGACCGGCGCCCCGCCCCTTCTGGTGACCGGCTATCCCGATGGGGTCGCGCGCCTCATCCGCATGGAGGCCACGACCGTGAGCGGCTCGGGCGGCCGGCTCTGGCTGACGCCCGGCGCGGACGGCGGCTGGACGCTCAACGGCACCATCGGCCTCTACCGTCACCCGGTCGGGTTCTCGGCGGTAGCGCACGACCCCTCGCGTTTGCTCGCCGCGGTCTGGGGCGTGGCGCTCGAACGCGCCGGCATCCGCTGGGTGCTGCCCGGCGGACCGGTCAGCCAGGCGGCCACCGCGCGCTCGGTGCTGGCACAGATCGAGTCGTCCACCTTCGACAGCGTGGCCACGGAGGTGAACCGGCGCAGCCTCAACATCGGCGCCGAGCTCATGCTGCAGTGGGGAGCGGGAAGCCAGACGACCGGGCCCGCGCTCGTGACGGACCACGTGCGCCGCGTGGTCGGCCCTGCCGCGCGCGTGTCGCTGGTGGACGGGAGCGGACTGAGCGAGCTCAACCGCATCAGTCCCATGACCCAGATGCTGTACCTCGCCCGGTACCCGCAGCTCCCCGGCAACGAGGACTTCCCCCTGCTGCTGCCCGCCAACGGCACCGGTACGCTGCGCGGGCTCAGGGGTGGAATGGGCCGAGGGGTGGTGCACGCCAAGACCGGCACGCTCGACGACGCGGCGAACCTGGCGGGCTACCTCGGGCGAACCGATGGCGTGCTGGTGATCTCGCTGATGTACAACGGCCGCCGGATCGGCCCCGCGCGCAGCGCCGAGTGGGAGCTGTTCCGGCTGCTGGGCGCCGAAGGCGTGGACCTGCGCGGCGCGCTGGCGACGCAGATGGGCGGGGCAACGACGCCGCAGGATCGGTGAGCCGAGCCGGCCGTCGCCGCGGCTTGGCGCTCAGCCGGTAAGGATCGCTTCCACTACGGGGGAGAGCGCGGCCGCGTCCCGCACCGTCCCCTGCGCCAGCCGTTGGTTCCCGCCGCCCCGCCCCCCGTGCGACGCGAGCACCTCCTTGAGCCGCCTCCCCGCGTCGAGACCGGTATCCGCCGAGGCCGCGAGCACGATCGCCGGCGGATTCTCCACCAGGCCGACGAAGATTCCATTCGACAACGCGGCATAGGCCTGCGCGAGCGGGCGGAGCCGGTCGATCGGCCCGGCCGCCTCGCGCACCACGGCGACGCGGCGTCCACGGGCATCCGCGGGCTGCGCTTCGTACAGCTCGCGGGCACGATAGCCGGCGAGCGCTTCCTCGAGATCGCGTCGCGCGGCCGCGCCGGTCTTGAGCTCGGCGCGCTGCGCATCGAGCAGGCCGGGCAGGTCGTCCGGCGATGCGGACTGCGCCGAGGCCAGCGCGGCGAGCAGGTCGGCGTCGGCGCGGGCCCGCCGGATCGCGCGGTCGCCGCAGAGGAACTCCAGCCGGACGAGCTGCTTGACCCGTTCGACCTTGCGGATGGTGATCGGGCCGATCTCGCCGGTGGCGCGCACGTGAGTCCCGCCGCACGCGCTCCGGTCCAGACCCGCGATCGTGACGATCCGAAGGATCCCCGGACGGTCAGAGGGCTTCCGGAGACCCGCGGCCTCGGCGGCGTCCTCGAACGTGACGGTGACCGGCCGGTTGGCGGTGACTTCCCGGTTGGCGAGCCGCTCGGCCTCGACCACCTGGTCATGCGGCAGCGCCGCCGCGGCGAGATCGAGCGTCGAGGCATCGCGTCCGAAGTGCACGCTCACCGTGGCGAGCCCGTACGCGTCGGCCAGCACCGCGGAAAGCAGATGTTGTCCCGTGTGCTGCTGCATGTGATCGCGGCGGCGAGCCCAGTCGATCTGCCCGCGCACCCGGGCCGCCGCAAGCGGCTCGGCCAGGACATGGGCGATGCGGCCGTCTTCGTCGATCACGTCGAGGACGGCGGCGCCGCCGAGCCGGCCGGTATCGTGCGGCTGCCCGCCGGAGGTCGGATAGAAGGCCGTGTGGTCCAGGTAGACCCGCCGGCCCTCGTCGGCGCGATCGACCACGTCGGCCTCGAAGTCCGTCAGGTAGGCATCGGTGTAATACAGTCGCTCGGTCACGCGGGAAGTCTAACGCGCCGCTTGGCGGTTCTCCCACCTTCCGCGGTAGATTCGACCCACTCACCTCATTCCTCTCGAGCCTGGAGCCCGCGTGACCCGTCGCCCGCAGGACAGCCCGACCGCGGCACTCATGGGACGCGTGGGGTTGCCCGAGCCGGTGCGGACGCTGGCCTCGCGGCGCTGGGACGTCATCGTGGTCGGCGCCGGCCACAACGGACTCGCCTGCGCGGCGTACCTCGCACGCGCCGGCCGCCGGGTGCTGGTGCTCGAGGCGCGGGAACGCGTGGGCGGCGCGTGCACCCTGGAGGAGCCATGGCCGGGTGTGCGGATGTCGCCCTGCGCCTACGTGGCGGGGCTGCTGCATCCGCTGGTCATTCGCGAGCTCGATCTTCCGGGGCACGGATTTCACTGGACTCCGGCCGAAGGCGGGATGTTCGTCCCATTCGAGGACGGAACCAGCGTGCAGCTGTGGGAAGACGACGACCGCTGCGAAGACGAGATCCGACGGTTCGCCCCGCGCGACGTGCGCGGCTGGCGCGCGATGAGGGACGTGAAGGACCGTCTCCGCGACTGCCTCCGGCCGGACGACGAGCGGGACGTCTGGATCGGCCCGTCGCCGACGCGCGAGGAGCTCGAGGGGCGGCTGGCGGGTGACGAGGAGGCGCGCGGGCTCCTGTTCGACTGGTCGATGATCGACCTGGTCGAGCGGTACCTCGAGGACGAGCGTCTTCATCTCGCGTATCTCGGCCAGGGCGTGATCGGGACCAACGCGAGCCCGTTCGAGCGTGGCACGGCGTCGGTGCTGTTTCACCACGCGTCGGGCCGGATGGAGGGTCATCCCGGGACGTGGGGCTACGTCGAGGGCGGCATGGGCATGGTGTCGTTTCTCCTGTGCGACGTGGCGCGCGAGTTGGGCGCGGTGATCGCCGCGGGCCTGCCCGTGGCGCGGATCCATCCGGGCGAAGGGGTGGAGCTGGCATCGGGCGAGCGCATCCGGGCGGCGCAGGTGATCTCGAACGCCGATCCACGGGCCACGCTCGCGCTGATGGACGGAAAGGCCGATCCCGACTGGGCCGAGCGCGTCCGGGCGATTCCGAGCATGGGAGTGACCGTCAAGGTCAACCTGACGTTGACCGAGCTGCCCGACTTCACCGCCCGGCCGGGCACGTGGGAGCCGCACCACACGGGGCAGGTGAACACCCCGCTCACCAAGGCCGAATGGCGCGCGTGTCACCGGCTGGCCAACGAGGGCGTGCTGCCGGCGCGCACCTGGTGCGAGCTTTATCTCCAGACCGTGTTCGACCCGAGCGTCGCGCCGCCCGGGGTGCACACGCTCAGCGTGTTCGCCCAATACGTGCCGAACGAGTTCCGCGAGGGGTCGTGGGACACCCGCCGTGAAGAGGCGGGGCAGGTCGTGGTTCAGTCGATCGCGCGCTTCTGCCGAAACCTGCCCGGCGCGGTCACGGCGATGGACGTACTGGGGCCGCCCGACATCGAGCGGCGGGTGGGCCTGACCGGCGGGCACATCTTCCAGGGCGAGATCCTGCCCGACTACATGTGGGACCGGCGGCTCGCGGCCAGGACGCCGATGCCGGGCCTCTTTCTCTGCGGCGCGGGCACGCATCCCGGCGGGAGCGTCATCGGGATCAACGGTCGGAACGCCGCGATGGAGGCGCTGAGGGCGGTCGGACGGTCGGACGGTCGGACGGTCAGACGGTCAGAGGGTCGGTGAGGCTACTTGCGGTGTGCTTCATCTCGAACGCGACGACCCTGACCGTCTGACCGTCTGGCCGTCTGACCGCCCTACCGCAGCTCGCTCCACCCCCGCAGCGCCCGCACGAAATCGTGCAGCACCAGGAACTTCTCGTACAGAATCACGCCCTTCCGTTTCTGGCCGAACTCGGCGAACAGGTCGCGCAGGCGGCCGCGGCGGGTCACGTAGAACCGGAACACCTCGGCGAAGTCTTCCTGCGGATGCTTCGCGGCGTACGCGCTCACGAAGTCGCGCGGGGCGATCGCCACGCGGCGGCGCTGAAAGTAGACCCACGTGTTGTCCATTCCGCGGTAGGCCTTGTCGACCTCGCCAAACGCGCGCCGGAACCGCCGCGAGCGGGTCCAGTCCCAGTGATGGTACAGGAAGCTGTGCCCGAGCTCGTGGGTGAGGAGCCCGACCAGCATGGTCCACGGGATCTCGTCGCGCCGCTTCGAGCCGATCACGTAGCGCTGCTCGATCTCGACCGCCTTGGGCCAGCGCGGATCGACCCCGCTCACGCCCGGCCGCAGCAGGACGCGGTAGCCCCAGTCGCGGATGCGGGAGACCAGCAGCAGACGGCGCACCCGCGTGAGCGCGCGGGGGATGAGGTCCCGTCCGGTGGCGTCCAGGCCGCACCAGGGGCACACGTTCATCAGGTCGTCCACGCCGCGGTGGCAGTGAGGACACTCGCCCTCGAACAGGTCCTCCTCGTTCCAGCTCTGGGGCCGGCCGCACCACGGGCAGTACGGCATCGGGTACTGCACGCCTCCACCGCAGCCCCAGTCGCAGCGGGCGTCCATCCGGAACCCTCGCGGCGCCTTGAGGGGCCGCTCGCTGGAGTAGCCCTCTTCGTGGATGTCCGCGTCGCACCAGGGGCAGAACGAGAACGTGTCGCTCACGACCCAGCCGCAGCGGTAGCACTCCGCGCCGGTCAGGTGGTCGAGGTCCTTCCACTGCTGGCCGCGCCCGCAGTTGGAGCAGAAGGCCCAGTACTTCTTGAGCTCGTGGCCGCAGACGCAGCGGTACTGGGCGCGGCCGGTGGCCCGGCGCCGCCTACGCGTGCTCATAGCGAGCCACCGCTTCGTCCACCAGCCGCTGGATGAAGTCGTAGTACTCCATGCCCGCCTTGTCGGCCGCGTTGGCCATGTCGTGTCCATAGCTGATGAACGGGTTCGCGTTCGCCTCGAGCACCCAGACCTCGCCGTCCGGCGCGAGCCGGACGTCGAGCCTGGCATAGTCCCGGAGCCAGAGCGCCCGGAAGGCGGTGCGGCAGATCTCCTCGATCCTCGCCCGTGCCGCGCGCGAGATCGGCCGCGCGAACACGTTGCGAATGCCCTTCCGCCCGCGATACTCCTCGTCCCACTTGGCGCTCTGCGTGGCGATCCGCTCCTCCGGGCGGCTGCGACGCTTGTCGAACACCATCTCGGTGATCGGCAGGATGTCGAAGCTCTCCCCGTTGCCGATGATGCTCACGTAGAGCTCGCGTCCGTCCACGAACTCCTCGGCGATGGCCGGCTGGTCGAACCGCGCGTGCATCATCGTGACGCGCTCGACCAGCGCCGCGCGGTCCTGCACCACCGAGGCCTGGGCGATCCCCGCCGAGGCGTCGCTCTGGAGCGGCTTCACGATGAGCGGATAGCGGAGCGTCTCGGGGACCGTCAGGGTTTCCCCGGGGCGCCAGGTGACGAACCCCGGCACCCGGATGCCGTGGTAGGCGAGGATTTTCTTGCTCATCGCCTTGTTCCGGGACACGAGCAGGGCCAGCGGGGGCGACCCCGTGTAGCGGTAGCCCTCCGCCTCGAGCATGCCGGGCACCATGTACTCGAGCCCGGCGTTGCCGTGGAACGCCTCGACGGCGTTGAACACCAGGTCGGGGCGGATCTCCCCCAGGCACTGCACCAGGTACTGCAGGTCATTGCGTACGCCGACCAGAACAACCTCGTGCCCCCGCGCACGCAGGGCGTCGGCGATCTGATACTCCATCTCGGGCTCATCATGCTTCCACGCCGCGACCTCGGTCGCCATCTGGCGCTCGTGGTCGGGGTGGTCCCACCCGCCGTACGGGGTGTCGAAGGTCACGACGATACGCATTCGGGGCCGGGCTCGGCTTGGGCGACCCGAATAGTGGCCCGGTCCCGGGAACGGCGCGAGTGGCGAAACCGGGCCGCGTACCCCTGGTGCCCCGCTGGGGCGGACTGCATTATCCTAGCTCTCGTCGACCCGGCGGCCGCCGGGCCACGCGTCGGATCGTGCCCGGAGGAACGGAATGGAGTTCACCCCGAGAGAGGCCAGGCTCAAACCCGAGTTCGCCGAGATGTATCCTCCGCTGGTGCCGGACCTCTGGGAGACGGCGGCGGAAATGGGCGCCAAGGTGCTGCTCTGGCAGGTACAGCAACAGGGGACCGAGGCACTCAACAGCCGCATTCTGGACGAGCGGCACTTCGAGTTCCGGGGGGGATGGTACCGCGGGGCCGAGACCGAGCTGCGGACCCGGGCCAGCGATCCGGCCTTCAATGGGCCGACCTGAGCGCGCCTCCGGGTACGGGGAACCTGCCCGGCCCGGCCTCCAATCGTCCTTCCGCTGTGCCCCAAGGCCCACCGAATCGCGGAGGGCCTTCGCTTTTCCCTCTCTGATTTCCGGTTCTCAGGTTGGCTGACCGGGCGTGATGTCGACGGGCGCGTAAGCCCCGCGCGCGAGTCTCTCTCGAGACGCCGGACGACTCGCGATGGTTCCTCCACGAAACGCGTGGCGCGGCCGGCAATCGTTCACGGCGGCAGCAACTCTCGTTCGGCGGAAGCCATGAAGGCCTTGCGACCACCTTCGTGGCAGGCACCGAGCCGGAAACGCCCGGGTCGTCATGCTGGTCTTCGCGCCGGCGGAGGCGCTCGAGGAGCCGGCCGTGCCTTCGCCCCCCGCGCCCGCGCCGCTGATCGACTGGCCGTAGTTAGATTTCCGGCATGACAACGCTTCCCGAGCGCTTCGCGGCCGATCCCCGCGCGGCGGCCGGCCTTCCGGACGCTGCCCTGATTGCCCAGGAGAGCCGGCTCGTGGGCGAGCTCATGACCGAGCTCGGCCGGGTCATCGTGGGCCAGCAGGCCATGCTGGAGCGGCTCCTGATCGGCCTCCTGGCCGACGGGCACGTGCTGCTCGAGGGCGTGCCCGGGCTCGCCAAGACCCTCGCCATCCGCACGCTGGCCGGCACGATCGCCGCCGCGTTTCACCGCATCCAGTTCACGCCCGATCTGCTGCCGGCCGACCTCATCGGCACGATGATCTACAACCAGCGGAGCGGCGACTTCACGGTGCAGAAGGGGCCGATCTTCACGAACCTGCTCCTGGCCGACGAGATCAACCGCGCGCCCGCCAAGGTCCAGAGCGCGCTGCTCGAGGCCATGCAGGAAAAGCAGGTGACCATCGGCGGGCAGACCTATCCGCTGCCCGAGCTGTTCCTGGTGCTCGCGACCCAGAATCCGATCGAGCACGAAGGCACCTACCCGCTGCCGGAAGCCCAGGTGGACCGCTTCATGTTCAAGCTGGTCGTGACCTATCCCGACCGGCGCGAGGAGCGGGAGGTGCTCGACCGCATGACGGCGGTGGACGAGCCCGTGAGCACGGCGGTGATGGACCCGGCGCGGGTCCTGGCCGCGCGCCGCGTGGTGCAGCAGGTATACGCCGACGAGCGGATCAAGGAGTACGTGCTCGACCTGGTGGGCGCGACCCGGCGGCCGGCCGACGCGGGCCTCGCGGAGCTCGCGCCGATGGTCGAGTTCGGGGCGTCGCCCCGCGCGGCGATCTTCCTGCTCCGCGCCGCGAAGGGGCACGCGTTCATCCGCGGGCGGGCCTACGTGACGCCCGACGACATCAAGGCCGTGGCGCTCGACGTGCTGCGGCACCGGGTGATCCTGACCTACCGCGCCGACGCGGAAGGCATGGGGCCGGATCAGGTGCTGCGGCGGCTCCTGGAGGCGGTGCCGGTGCCATGACGCCCGAGGAGGCCGCGCACGAGGTCCGGCGGATCGAGATCACCACCCGCCATCTCGTGCGTGACATCGTCGCCGGGGAATATTCCAGCGCCTTCCGCGGGCGGGGCGTCGAGTTCGCCGAGGTGCGCGAGTATCAGCCCGGCGACGACGTTCGCACCATCGACTGGAACGTCACCGCGCGGCTCGGCGCCGCCTACGTGAAGCGCTACCTCGAGGAGCGCGAGCTCACCGTCCTGTTCGTAGTGGACCTGAGCGCCTCGGGCCGGTTCGGCACCCGGCGCCGCACCAAGACGGGGCTCGCCGCCGAGGTCACCGCCGTCCTCGCGTTGGCGGCGGTGCGGAACAACGACCGGATCGGCGCCGTCTTCTTCACCGACCGCGTCGAGTACCACCTCCAGCCGGCCAAGGGCCGGCGGCACGTCCTGCGCCTCATCAACGACCTGCTCCGCTTCGAGCCCGCCGGGACGGGCACCGACCTCGGCGCCGCGCTCGCCGAGATCGAGCCCGTGCTCCGGCGCCGCGCGGTCATCTTCGTCCTCTCCGACTTCCTGGCTTCCGGGCACGAGACCATCCTGGCGCGGCTCGCGCGCCGGCACGACGTGGTCGGCCTCCAGCTGGTGGACCCGCGCGAGCGCAAGCTGCCCGCCGCCGGGATCGTCACGCTGTGGGACGCGGAGAGCGGGCAGTGGCGCCGGATCGACACCGATTCGCCCGAGGTGCGGCACTATTTCGCCGGCCGGGCGGCGGCGTTCGACCAGCACCTCGAGCGGTCGCTCCGGGATCGGAACGTCGACCTGCTGCGGCTCGAGACCGGACGGCCGTACGCCGAGCCGCTGCTCACGTTCTTCCGCCGGCGGGAGCGGAGGCTGGGGCGATGAGGGTCTCGTTCCGCGCGCTGGCCGTGGCCGCGCTGATGCTCGCCGCGCCGCGGGCGGCGCGGGCTCAGCTGCACGGACAGCACTGGGAGGTGATTCCGGAAACCGTGCGCCCGACCGTCGGCGACACGGTCACGCTCCTGTTCCGGGTCCGGCTCGACGAACGCGATCTCCTGTTCGACACGGTGCCCGCGCCCGCGCTTACCCCCCCGCCCTGGGTGCGCATCATCTCCATCGACAAGCTGCAGCGTCAGCCCGATCGGATCTTCCTCGGGCGCGCACGGCTCGCGTTCTACCGACCGGGACACCAGAGCGTGCCGCTCTTCCAGCTTCCCTTCATGCGATCGGTGAAGGGCCTGAGTCGCGGCACGCTCACCAGCGACCCCGCGGCGGTGGACGTGGTGCCCGTGCTGGTCGGGGGCGGCAGCGCGACTCTGCGCGACATCAAGGAGCCGCGGCCGGGAGGCGGACGCCTGCCCATTGCGCTGGCCGCGGGCGTCCTGGCCCTGGCGGCGCTCGGCATCCTGGCGTGGCTCACTCGGCGCCGGCTGCCCTCCCCAGCGCTCCCGCTCGAGGAGCCCGAGCCGCCACGGCCGCCCGATCCCTACGACATCGCGCTGGCACGGCTCGACGCGATCGCCGCCGCGCCGTGGTCCGCCCGGGACGTGACTCGGCGCTACGCCGAGGTGGCCGACAGCCTGCGCGATTATCTCGCCGCAGCCGAGGGCGTTCCCGCGCGCGAGCGCACGAGCACGGAGCTGCTCGACGTCCTCCCGCTCCACCTCGGGGACGGAGCGCTTCGCCGCGCCTGCATCCGGGTGTTCGGCGAGGCCGACCTGGTCAAGTTCGCCCGGCGCCGGCCGGGCCGGGATGCGGCGGGGGCGTTCCTCGGCGAGGCGCGCGTGCTGCTCGCCGCCTGGCGCGAGGCAGCGACGCGGGAGACGGCCGATGCGGTTCGCTGACCCGGTCTATCTGCTGCTGCTCCTCGTGCCATTGGGCTGGGCGGTGGCCCGCTGGCGCGACCGTCGCGCCGTGCCGGTCGAGCGCATCGGATTCCCCGGGCTGCCGTTTCTCCAGGGCGCGCCCGTCACCTGGCGCGCGCGCTGGCCCTGGCTCCCCGACGCGCTCCGCATGCTCGGCCTCGCGCTGCTCGCGGTGGCGCTGGCGCGGCCGCAGGTGCCCCACGAGGTGCGGCAGATCCGGAGCAAGTCGCGCAACATCATGGTCGCGCTCGACATCTCGAGCAGCATGAAGGCGGGCGACTTCCAGCCCGGCAACCGGCTGATGGTGGCGCGCTCGGTCCTGGCCGACTTCACCCGCGAGCGGAAGGGCGATCTGCTCGGCCTCGTGATCTTCGCCGGCCGCGCGTTCCTCCAGGCGCCGCTCACGCCGGACAACGATCTGCTCGGCCGCATGCTGGGGAAGGTGGACATCGGCATGCTGCCCGACGGCACGGCGATCGGCACTGCGATCGCGACCTGCCTCAACCAGCTCAAGGACCTGCCGCCGGCGGCGAGCGCCATCGTCCTGATCACCGACGGGGCGAACAACACGGGCAAGCCGTCGCCGCTGGTGGCGGCGGAGGCGGCGAGGGCCATCGGCATCCGGATCCACACGATCGGCGTGAGCGCGGCCGACACCACCGCGCCCGACAAGCGGTTCATCTGGCGCGCGGGCGGGCGCACGCCGGATCGGCTCACGTCGGGTGACGAGGCCATCCTCAAGCGCATCTCCGACCGGACCGGCGGCCGATACTTCCGGGCCACGGACCCACAGGCGCTGAAGGAGATTTTGAGCGCGATCGATCCGCTCGAGCGCCGCGAGGTCAAGATCAGCGAGACCCGCGACTACCGCGAACTCTTCGGGTTCGCGCTCGGCCCCGGGCTCGGGCTGCTCGCCGTCGGGCTGGTGCTCGGCGCCACCCGGCTCAGAGGCCTGCCGTGAGCTTCGCGTGGCCCCTCGTCCTGCCGGCCGGCGCGATCGTCGTGGCCGTCGCCGCATGGCTCCTGCTCCGCGGGGTGCGGCGACGCGCCGCGGCGCTGCGCGAGTTCGGGGAGCCCGGCCTGCTGGCCCGCGGCTCGAGCCTGGGCGACGAGCGGACCGCCCGCCGGCGCGCCTGGCTCCAGATCGCGGCGCTCGCGTTCGGCGTGGTCGCCCTCGCGCGGCCGCAGTTCGGAGAACGGCCCGCCGAGCTCGCCCGCACCGGCCGCGACCTGCTCGTGCTGCTCGACCTGTCGCGCTCGATGACCGTGGCCGACGTGCGGCCGAATCGCCTGGCCGAAGCCAAGGCCGCCGTCTGGTCGACGGTTTCCGCGTTTCCCGGCGACCGGGTGGGCCTCGTCGTGTTCGGCGGGAGCGCTTTCCTGCAGCTCCCGCTCACGTCGGATCACGCCAGCTTCAGGCTGTTCCTCGACGCGGCGACGCCGGACGACCTGGGCGACCCCGCGACCGACATCGGTACCGCGCTCGCCACGGCGGGAAAGGTGTTCGAGCACGAGGGCGAACGCGGGCACCGCGCGGTGCTGCTCGCGAGCGACGGCGAGTCCGATGAGGTCGACCTCGACGCGGCGACCGCCGACCTCCGGAGCCAGGGCATCCCGGTGTTCACGCTGGGCGCGGGCACGCCCGCCGGGGCGCCGGTTCCCGCCGACAGCTCGGAGGCGCCCGAGAAGTTCCACCGCGACCACATCGGCCGCATCGCGATCTCGAAGCTGGACGAGCGCGAGCTGCGCGCGATCGCGAAGCGCACGGGGGGAGCGTACGCGCGGGCGGACCGACCTGCCGATCGCGCGCCGTTCCGCGAGGCCATCGCGCGGGTGCAGGCGCGGACGCTGTCCACCAGCCGGATCACCGAGCGGGCGGACCGATTCCAGTGGCCGCTCGCGCTCGCGGTGGCGGCGTTGCTCGGCGACCTGGGCTTGGCCGGGCTGTCGCGCCGGGCGGCGCGCACGCGGGGCGCGGTCGCGGCCGGTCGGCCGGGCGCGGGCGCGATCGCCGCGGCGCTGGTGCCGCTGCTCGTGTTGCTGAGCGGAGGCTGCGCGCGAGGCACGCTCGACGCCCGCAAGGGACAACGGCTGTACGACGCGGGCGATTTCGCCGGGTCCGCCCGGGCGTTCGATCAGGCGCTCGCGGCGGACAGCTCGGCGGCGCGGGCCTATGGCGCGGGCAATGCCTACTATCGCATGAAGCGCTACGAGGACGCCGCGAAGCGCTACACGCTGGCGGCCGCGAGTCCCGAGCTCCGTCAGCGGAGCGAGTACAATCTCGGCAATGCGCTCGTCCGCGCCGCCGAGGAACGGCCCGAGCGCGGCGAGCTGCTGTACGACGCCCTCGGCGCCTATCAGGAGGCGCTCCGCCTGGCGCCCGGGGACAAGGACGCCAAGTGGAACCTCGAGCTGGCGCTGATCCGGATCGACGAGGACCGGATGAACGGCGGCTCGCGGGGCCAGACCCGGCGGGCTGACTACGGCCGCGGCAACATGAAGTCGCCGGGCTACGAGGGGAACCCGGAGGCCGCGACCGGCGCGATGGCGGGCGGCGGCTACGGCGCGGGCATCGGTGAGTCGGTGGATACCCTGGACGCGGACCAGGCGCGGCAGCTGCTCGAGACGGTCCAGCGCGAGCAGCTCTCGAGCCACCAGGGCCGGCATGAGAATCAGGGATCGAGCGAGGGGCGCGACTGGTAGGCTCTTGCGCGCCACCCGCCGATGTCATAGACTGAGCGACACAACTGACGTCGTGGTCATTTGCGGCCTATTGCAGCCACGTTAAACAAATGCTAAAAAGCCTCGCGTCCCGAGTGTCTTTTTGGCACCGGGCGCTTTGCCTTTTCAGGCGGTTCGGTGCCGAGACGATGCGACGGGCGTGGGGCGGAGATCCACGTCATGACGACCGTTGCCGTTCCCGCGCCCGCCGCGGATGCTCGACCGCACGCGCCGCGTCCCACGCCGCTTCCCCTGGCGTGCCGGCTCTGCGGCGCCCCTCACGCGCCCGGCCCCATCGCTACCTGCGAGGAGTGCCTGGGCCCACTCGAGCCGGTGTACGACCCCGGCCGCCGGCTTCCTGACGCCGAGACCATCGCCGCGCGGGAGCATTCGCTGTGGCGCTACCGCGAGTGGCTGCCGTTCGAGGGCGCGCCGGCCCTCTCGCTCGACAGCGGGTTCACGCCGCTGCTCGACGCGCCCGCTCTCGCGCGCCGGCTCGGGGTCGCGCGGGTCTGGGTGAAGAACGACGCCGTGAGCCATCCCTCGCTCAGCTTCAAGGACCGCGTGGTCGCGTCCGCGCTCAACGCCGCACTGGGCCTGGGGCTCGACACCGTGGGCTGCGCTTCGACCGGGAACCTGGCCAACGCGGTCGCGGCGCAGGCGGCGCGCGCGGGGCTCCCGGCCTGGATCTTCATCCCGCACGATCTCGAGCTGGCGAAGGTGGTGGGGACCGCCGTATACCAGCCGCACCTCGTGCGGGTGCGTGGCAACTATGACGACGTGAACCGGCTCTGCTCGCAGGTGGCCGACCGCTATGGCTGGGGGCTGGTCAACATCAACCTGCGCGCCTACTACGGCGAAGGCTCCAAGACCATGGCCTTCGAGATCGCCGAGCAGCTCGGCTGGCGGCTGCCGACGGCGGTGGTGGCGCCGATGGCGGGCGGATCGCTGCTGACCAAGCTGGAGAAGGGGTTCCGCGAGTTCGCCGAGGCCGGGCTGGTGGCGGACGCCGCGCCGCGGCTCTACGGCGCGCAGGCCGCGGGCTGCGCGCCGATCGTGAACCTGGTCGAGCAGGGCGGAGAGCACATCGCGCCGGTCGTGCCGCGGACGATCGCGCGCTCGCTCGCGATCGGCAACCCCGCGGACGGGCGGGTCGCCGCGGCCGCCATCAGCGCCAGCGGCGGGTCGGCGGCGGCGGTCTCGGAGACGGCGCTGGTGGACGGCATCCGGCTCCTCGCGGAGACGACGGGCGTCTTCACCGAGACGGCGGGCGGCGTGACGGTGGCCGCAGCCCTGGCGCTGGCCGAGCGCGGAACGCTGCGGCCGGACGACGAGCTCGTCCTCTGCATCACCGGCAACGGACTCAAGACCGTCGAGGCGCTGCAGGGCGCGCTGCCCGACGTCCCGACCATCGCGCCCCGCATCCGCGAACTGGAGGCTCTGTATGGCCGTGACCTTTAGCCTGCCGACCGTGCTGGCCCGTCTCGCCGACGGGCAGGCGAGCATCGCCGCGAGCGGCGACACCCTGGGCGACGTCGTCGCCGACATCGCCGGCCGCTATCCCCGGCTCGCACCGCGCCTGCGCGACGACCAGGGCGGCCCGTACCCGTTCGTGACCTACTATCTCAACGACGAGGACATCCGCTTCCGCGACGGCTTCGCCACGCCGGTGCGCTCGGGTGATGAGATCACGGTGGTGGCGGCGATCGCGGGGGGGTAGGGGGAAGGGCGGGTTGACGTCAGACGGTCAGACGGTCAGACGGGCAGACGGTCGGACGGTCAGGGTCGCGCCTTCATCCCGAGCGCAGCGAGGGACCTTCTCCGCGGTTCTTGGAACGACCCGACGTTCGGGGCAGGCGGGCAATGTCCCTCGCTGCGCTCGGGATGGAGACCGTGTACCTGACGGTCCGACCGTCTGACCGTCTGACCCCCTTCTCAGTACTGCTCGATCAGCACCTTCGCCACGGCCTCCAGCCCCCGCTGCCACGGGGGCCGCTTCCGCCAGCTCTCGAGCTTCACCTCGCGCGAGCGTGCGAAGTCCCGCTCGTTCCCCTCGGCGATCGCGCGGGCGAGCCCCTCGTCGGCCACGCCGATCAGGTTTTCCTCGTTGAGCTCCATGCTCCGCTCGTCCATGTTGGCGGAGCCGACCACCGACCAGGCGTCGTCGGTGACGATGGTCTTGGCGTGCATCATCGCGGGCTGGAACTCGAAGATCCGCACGCCGGCCTCGAGCAGCTCCTCGTAGTAGCTCCGCCCGGCGAGCTGCACCGGCACCGCGTCCGTGTGGTTGCCGGGCACCAGGATGCGGACGTCCACGCCCTGGCGCGCGCGGTTCACCACCGCCGTCCGGAGGCGGGGATCGGGAATGAAGTACGAGTTGCAGATCCACAGCCGGCGCCGCGCGTTCACCATCGTCAGCCAGAAGAGCAGCCGGATCGGCTGTTGCGCGTCCGACGGCGAGCTCATCACCGATACGCTGCAGGGCCCCGCCGCAGGCGCGGCGCCGGGAAAGAAGCGCTCCCCCGAGAGCATCTCGCCGGTGCAGTACACCCAGTTCCCGGCGAAGGCCGCCTGGATCCCGCTGACCAGCGGGCCGGTGATCCGCACCATGCTGTCCCGCCATTCGTGCGCGGTGCGCACGTCACCCGCCCACTTCTTCGAGATCGCCGCGCCGCCGGTGAATGCGATTCGCCCGTCGATCACGATGGCACGGCGGTGCGAGCGCCTGTAGACCCGCACCAGATTGTTCAGGCCGAACGGCCGAAACCGCTCCACCTTGACGCCGGCCCGCTGCAGCTCACGGCGCTGCTCTTTCTTGAGCTTGAACGAGCCGAACCCATCCACCAGCAGGCGCACTTCGATGCCGGCGAGCGAGCGCTCCATGAAGGCGTCGATGAACTGGCGCCCGATCTCATCGGGCTCGAAGATGTACACCTCGAAGTTGACCGTGTCGCGCGCCTCGCGGATAGCCTCGAGCATCGCGGGATAGAACTGGTCGCCGTTCTGGAGCAGCTCGATGGTGCCGCCGCGGGCGACCGGCGTGCCGAGGAGCGCGCCCACCCCGTTGACGAACCCCTCGGACCCCGGCTCCGGCAGCTCGCCCAGGGAGAATTCGGGCTCCTTCCAGTCGGGCAGGAAGAGGGCACCGAACACGCTCACCAGCGCGACGGCGCCGATCAGGATCAGCGCCCAGCCGTACCAGGGGAGCGTGGCGTCCCACAGCTCGTTCACGCCGACGCCCCGGGCGCGCGGAGCGCCAGCTCCGCGAGGAGCGGGTGATGGTCCGAGCCGAAGACGGTGGGCCCCCGGTCTTGGGGGTGTTCGTCCAGTCGTTCCACGTGGGCCTGCGTGAGGCGCGCGTCGGCGTCGCGGACGAGCAGGTAATCGAGCACCAGGCGGGGCAGGGCATGAAAGGTGTGGCGCCAGCGGGGATGCGCCGGCGGCACACCGGTCGCAAAGCCGGCTTCGGCCAGGAGACGCCAGCTCCGCTCCCGGCGGCCCCGGCTCAGGTTGAGGTCGGCGCCGAGCACGAGCGGGCCGGCGGGCAGATGCTCCAGCAGATAGCTCGTCTGGCGCGCGCGGCCGGCGCCGCCGAGCCACTCACCCCCCGGCGGGCCGCGCGGATCGAGATGCGCGCTCACCACCTGAAGCGGCCCCGAGGCGAGCTGGATCGTCGCCACCAGCGCCACCCGGCGCTGCAGCACGAGCGGCAGCTCGAACGCGTGGGCGTCGGCGATCGGCAGGTCCGACAGGATGGCGTTGCCACGGTCGCTCAGGTACGTGCCGTTCCGCATGGACGCCACGTAGCGCAGGTTGAGGCCGAGCCGTTCGGCGGTCTCGACGATGTCGGCGCGCGGATGGGCGCGCGGCGGGAACCCGCCGGCCGCGCGCCGCGATGCCCGGCCGGCGGGCCGCGCCGGCACGGTGTCGCCCGACCGGAATGCCTCCTGCAGCAGCACGACGAGCGGCGCGCGCGACCGCCGGCGCGCCTCGGCGATCACCTCGGGCAGCTGGCCCCGCCCGATCCAGAGATTCCAGCTCAGCACGGCGAGCCGGTCGGTGGCGGGCACACCCTGGGAACGGGCCGCATCGAGCGCGACGGGCGGCCCCACGTTGGCCCGCCAGGCCTCGAGCCGGTCGCGGCCCTCGAGCCCGCGCCACGGCGCCACCGGGATGATTGCCGCGCGGCCGGCCGGCGCGGTGCTCGTCATCGGCCGCACCCTTGCAGCCGGCGATGTCGCCGGGCGCGGAGCTCGCGCAGCCGCTCGCGGGCCGGGGAATCGGGATTCCTGTCGGTCATGGCGTGCTCGTGCATGGTGTGTCGGCGTGTCCGGACCGGGCGTCCGGGTCCGCCGGAACGTAAGGGCGGCGCGGCGGAGAAGGCGGTGACTGCGGTCACCCGCGCCTGTCGCATCGTCCGGCCCGGTGTATTTTCCACCTCCGCGGCGCCACCCCGGCGCCGCCGAGCGACCGACCGACCGGAGCATCAGACGATGAAGGCAAGCGACATCCGCCGCGGGCACGTACTCATCATCGACGGACAGCCCTGCCGGGTGATGGACTTCCAGCACCGCACGCCGGGCAACCTGCGTGCGTTCGTGCAGGTGCGTCTCAGGAACCTCACGTCCGGCAACACGTTCGACACGCGCCTGAGCGCCACCGAGTTCGTCGAGGATGCGCGGCTCGACACCAAGGAAATGCAGGTGATGT
This sequence comes from Gemmatimonadales bacterium, assembly GCA_025928645.1. Classification (GTDB taxonomy): domain Bacteria; phylum Gemmatimonadota; class Gemmatimonadetes; order Gemmatimonadales; family GWC2-71-9; genus CAVVWJ01. The sequence goes on along the minus strand of JAICJD010000002.1, from coordinate 1,176 downwards.
ACCGCGACGCGAACGGGACGCACGTGATGGATGCGCAGACCTACGACCAGTACACCCTGGACGACGAGTCCACCGGCGATCAGGCGCAGTGGCTCGAGCCCGGCATGACGTTCCAGGCGGAGTGGCTCAACGGCCGGCCCATCGCGATCATGCTGCCGGCCACGGCGGAGCTCGAGGTGGTGGAGACCGCTCCGATCATGAAGACCGCCACCAAGACCGCGAGCACCAAGCCGGCCAAGCTGAGCAACGGGGTCACCATCCAGGTGCCGGAGTTCATCGGCGAGGGCGAGCGCGTGCGCGTCAACCCGCGCGAGGGTGTCTACCTGGAGCGCGCCAAGTAGCGAGCGCCCGGCGCCCGGCCGGCCTGATCGCGCTGGCCGAGGGCGGGCTCGTGCTCGTGGCGCTGGCCGCGGGCGAAGGGCTCGGCGTCGCGCCGTTCGCGACGTTCGCATGGTCTTCGAGGGGCCTGGCTGCGGGAATCGCGGCCACGGCCCCTTTGCTGTTGGGCCTCCAGTGGTGCCGCCGGACGCGCTTCGGCCCGGTCGCACGGCTGGTGCGGCTGGTCGAGGCGCGGCTCGCGCCCTGGCTCGCCGGGGCCAGGCCGGCCGAGCTCGTTCTCGTCGCCGTGCTCGCGGGCGTCGGAGAGGAGGCGCTGTTCCGCGGGGTAATGCAGGCGGCGCTCGCCGAACGGCTGCCCGGCTGGAGCGCCGTCGCGCTCACGGGGGTGGCCTTCGGTCTGGCCCACGCGCTCACCGCGACGTATGCGGTGCTGGCGGCGCTGGTCGGCGCCTATCTCGGCTGGCTTCAGCTCGCCGGCGGCAACCTCCTCGTTCCGATCGTCACCCACGCGCTGTACGATGTCGTCGCGCTTCGGTTCCTCCTGGACGTGAAAGAGACCCCGCCTTCGTCCGTCCTGTAGACAAGGCCCGGGGCCGCTTGCCCTCCACGACCCCTTCCAGGAGAACCCGCATGCCCCTGATGGATGCGTACGTCCCCGGCACGTTCTGCTGGGCCGATCTCGGCACGTCCGACGCCCCCGACGCCCGGCGCTTCTACACCGCGCTCTTCGGGTGGAGCGCCGAGGACCGGCCCGCCGGCCCCGACAACGTGTACACCATCCTGCTGCGCGAGGGGAGATCGGTCGCCGCGCTGTACCCGCAGGCGGCGGGAGTCGCG
>JAICJD010000056.1 GCA_025928645.1 Gemmatimonadales bacterium | reverse complement strand
TGTCGGGCGGGAGCTGCGCGGCGTAGTCATCGGTCAGCGACTTGGCGCGATCGAGCAGGAACACGCCCTTCACCCGCCCGGTGCTGGTCAGAAACTTCCGCGGCGTCACGAGAACGAGGCGCACGCCGCACTGGGCGGCGAGCTGGATGCGCGGCAGCACGGCCCGCGGATCGAGCGGCTGCATGGTGCCGGTCATGGGGCCGGAGCAGTACCTGTCGGCCGGCCAGACGCTCACGCCGGCGGCGATGCCTTGTGGCGCCGGGGTTTGGCCTGAAGGCCGGACGGGCGAGCGGGCGAGCGGGCGGGCGGAGGGGGCCGCGCCGAGCAGGAGGGCGAGGAGGAGGAGAGAGATCGAGCGAAGCATGTTCAAACCCTACCGGAGAAACGATGGCGACGGGGCACGGCACTGGAGCGGAGGCTCAGCGCACCGGGCGTGCCAGCGCGAATGCGCCCGGAGGACGCTCCGCACGCGGCGCAGAGCGGACACAGTGGCCGGCCGGCCAGCCTGTCCCGGCGAAGCGGCCCGCCGCCGCGGCGCCGGGTCAGGCCCCCGGAACGTCGGCGGCGAAGATCTCGCAGCCCCCGCCGTCCTCCTCGCTGCGGCAGAGCGGAAAGTACACGGTCCTGCCGTCGCGGCTCCACTTCGGCGAGGTGGCGCGGCCCTTCGTGCGGGCGAGGAGCCGGACGTCGCTTCCGTCGGGCTGCATGATGAAGATCCGGTAGTCGCCGGTGCCGCCGCGATTCGAGGCAAAAGCGATCCGGCGTCCGTCGGGCGACCAGGCTGGCCACCCGTCGAAGGCGGAGCTGTTGGTGAGATTGCGCGCATGGCCGCCCCCGCTGTCCGCGATGAAGACCTCCGAGTTGCTCTGGCCCAGCATCCGCCGGAACGCCATCATGCGGCCGTCGGGCGACCACGCCGGATAGGTATTGACGCCGCCGCTGATGAGGACGCGTACCTCGCGCGAGGCGACATCCATCACCTTGATCACCGAGGGGTTTTTCCTCGGCGGCGCCAGGTCGTCGTCGGTACAGTAGGCGAGCCGCCGCCCGTCGGGCGACCAGCTGGGATGGATGACGCGCTCGCCGGGCGGGGTCAGCACCTCGACGGCGCCGCCGGCCGCGGGAATGAGCGCGATCCGCGCCTCCGTGCTCGTGAGCGTGACGAACGCGACGGTGTCGCCCGTCGGCGACCAGGCGGGATCCTCGTGATCGGCCGCGTCGGTCGTGAGCTGCCGGAGGCTCCGGCCGTCGAGCGAGCGGACCATGAGCTGCTCGCGCCCCCCGACGGCGCTGATGTAGACCATCGACCGGCCGTCGGGCGCGAGCGAGGGGTCGTAGTTCTCCGAACGGGTGACCTGGCGCGCGCGGCCGAGCGCGGCGCTTTGAGCGAACGCGGGACCCGCGCACACGCAGGCCGCGAAGGCGGTCCCGAGCACGGCGGGGCGGATGACGGGCAAGGAGAGCACGAGACGCTCCGGGCAGGGGTCATGCACCGAGGGACCCCTTCCCTACGAAAGAGCGGCCGCCGTGTCTTCAGCCGGGCGGAAACCGGCCGGTCGCGCCAGGCGACCGGCCCATGGGTCAGACGGCCCGGCGCCCGCTGATGAAGTTGATCAGGAAGACCACGATCGCGATGACGAGCAGCAGGTGGATGAGCGCGCCCGCGACGTGGAAGACGCCCCAGCCCAGAATCCAGGCAATGAAGAGGATCAGCGCAAGCCACAGCATAGAGCCCTCGGGGTTCGAGTCAGTGGGCCGTTCCGGCCAGCCTCCACGCTAAGGGCATCATAGTCCCGCGGCGGTGACGCACCCACCGCGCCGCGTGAGATGGGCGACACGCCGGCCTACTGGAAGGTGGTCTCACCCCGGCCCATCGCACAGGCGACACCCGAGCGGCATGCCGATCCGCGCGGCGCGCCCCTCGGGCGTGATCACCCAGGGGCGCACCTGCCAGGGCGGATCGTGGCGGACGTGCTGGCCGTGGCCGCACTCCAGCTCCGCGACCCAATCTCCCTTCTCGTCCTGATGAAATCCGACGATCCGACGCTCCATGATCCTCCGCTTGCGGCCATCAACGTCCCCGATGGTCCGTCAGCGCCCCTTCGGCTGGAACAGCTCGATCGGATTTCCGGAGGGGTCCTCCAGCAGGACCTGGTCGCCACCGATGCCGATGATGATGTCGCTCCGGAACCGCACGCCGGCGCCGCGCAGGCTCCCGACCACCGACTCGAGGTCGCTCACCTCGAGCTGGAAGCGGTTCCAGCCGCCGGGCTCGGGACGGCGGCCGTCGGCCAGCGTCTGCCCGCCCCCGCCCTGCCCGCTGGGCACGCTCAGCAGCAGCCGAAGGTCGCCGCGCGAGAGCATCGCGAACGTGGGCGCGGGGTGCATCACGACAGCGAAGCCGAGCCGACCGGTGTAGAACGCGAGCGCGGCCTCGAGGTCGTGCACGATGTATCGAACGCTTACGGTGGACATGCCGGACCTCGTCCAGTCATTCGTTGGGACCCGATCCCCCACCCTCTTCGGGAACATAGGGATCGCGCCCGCTGCGCGCGGCGGCGAGCAGGACCCGCCCGAGCACCAGGTTCCCGATCCCCAGCCAGAAGCCCGTGTGGGTCTCGCGCGACCACGCGGGCCAGCCCGAGGCGGTGCGGCCTCGCAGGTCCAGAAAGATCATGAGCGCGCCCCCCGCCATCAGGAGCGGCCCCAGGATCCAGGCGAGCCACCGGAAGGGCGTGCGCACCCGGCCCGCGCGGACGGTCGGGGTCATGGCCAGCGCTCGAGCAGCGTGAGGACCTCGCGCGCGAGCGCCGCCTCCGGATAGCGGGCGGTGAACTCGGCGCGCAGCCGCGGCGCGTGCTCCGCCTGGTAGCGGTCGAGCTCGCCGGTGCCGGCCGCCTCGTAGCGCATCCGATAGCGCCCTGGGGCCAGCCGGGCGATCGCGGCGGACACGAAGCAGCCGGTGGCCATGAGATCGGGAATATGATGCTCGCGCATGTACCGCTCGAACTCCGCGCCGAGACGCGGGTCGAGCGCGGCGGTAACCTCATAGCTCACCATTGCGGCGGCAGCGGGTCTCACGGCAGCCGCCGGCCGCGGTAGACGATTACCGGCGAGCCGTCCGCCACGAACGCCGAGCGGGACGGCGCCTCCAGCGCGCGCGCGAAACCCTCACCGTACAGCCGGCCGGCGTCGCAGCGGAGCTCGGCCCGCGCGCCCGACCAGACCCGCCACCGCGGATGCGCCACCTCGTACTCCAGCGAGCCGCCGTCGCGCTGGGCCGTGTAGCCCCAGTAGTGCTCGGCGACGAACTCCTGCTCCGAGCCGGCCGCCGGGATCGTGGGGGCGCCCGCCGTATCGATGCGCAGGCCGCCCCACGCGCCCGCGTGGCGCCACTCGTAGGCCACGCGCCCGGGGCCGCCGCGCTCCGCAGCGCCCATGTCGATCGCGTGGCGCATCGGCAGCGCGATGTAGGGCTCGTTGTACCACAGGCGGGCGACGACGGCGATGGCCCGCCGCGGCACGATCTCGCGCACGAACACGACCGCCCGCCGCCAGCCCTCGGGACCACGGCGCCGCACGTAAAATCGAAGGTTCACCTCATCGAAGTCGCGGTGCAGCGGGATCGTCGCGCCGAGGACGCGGGTCTCGAGAAAGCGGAAACCGACGACGCTCGCGAGCGTGCACCCGTTCCAGTCGTCGAGCTCCGTGCCCCGGGGCACGAGCGGCTGGAGCAGCGCGGGCTCGACCTCGTACTGCAGCATCGCGAGCAGGCGCCACTCGGCCGTGAGGAAGCGGCCGGCGCGCGCCGAGGGCACGGGCGCCGCGCTCAGCGGACGAGCCACTCCGCGAAGGAGTGCCACCCGGCGGTCGAGCCGAGCGCGAACCGCGCGGGCAGCGACAGCATGAGGAAGGCGCCGCCCCAGGCGAACGCGGGATGCACGCGCCCCCGGGCGAGCCGGTCGCGGACGAGGCAGACCACGACGAAGGCACAGGTGCCGCCAATGGGGACCAGTGGGCCGCTGTATCCGGTGTAGTAGCGCAACCGGGCGATGGCGGGCGTGAGCAGCGCGATGGTCGCGAGCAGCATGAGGCGGCGATGCGTGTCGGGGCGGCGGCGGTTGGCGAGCCCGGCGCCCACCAGGACAGCGAACACCACGAGCGTGCCGATCGTGACCGAGAGGAAGTCAACCGCCGGCGGGCCGCCCGGCGCGGTGACGCCCCGACGCGCGGCATCGATGGCGGTGAGGCTCCCGGCCACGAGCATGGCGGGCACCAGGACCGCCGCGGCGAGGCCAAGGCGCCGGTGGAGGTCCACCCGGCCCGCGGCGACGAGTGACGACTGCGCCACGAACAGCAGCACCCAGCAGGTGTACGCCAGCGCGTGCACGTGCACCAGCGGCGAGACGGGCCGCGCGCCGGTGAGCCCGGCGAGGTAATACGTGGGGGCGAACCCGACGAAAACGGTGAGCGCGGCGGCGACCGCCATCAAGGTGAAGAACCGGTGCTCGCGCCACCGGCTGCGGACGCGCACCACCCGCGGCGCGAGGCTGACTTCGGTGCCCGTCACAGGACCTCCTCGGGGATCGTGGATGTACTGCGATGCGTGGTTTCCTGGTTCTCGTGCAATCTGCGCCGCGGTGCCCCACGACGCCAGCGAGGCTCGCCGGGAGCGCGCGTCTCAGCTCGCGACTTGCACCAGCGTGGTCACGATAGCCCGAGGGCCCGCGTGGAACGGCACGAGGTGCCCGTCCCCGGCGAGGCCGAGCTCGCGGGCGCCGCGCTCGTCCGCTCGGGTCAGCATGGCGCGGGCGATGCGCCGGCCGAGACGCCACGCGCCCTCCACCGGCGACGCCAGGACGTTGTAGCAGCGCAGTACGAGCCAGTCGCCGTCCTCCGCGGGCTTGGCGGCGGAGAACACGAGGCCCGGTCCCTCGAGCACCACGTCCCAATCCGCCGGCGAGATCGGCGTCGCCTGGCGGAGCCATATCGCCCGCGGCGGCAGGAAGACGTCCTCCCACAGCTCGGGCACGACGGTGCCGGCCCGGACCTCGCCGCCGGTCACCGGCACCACCGCGAGCTGCAGCCGGTCGGGTCCGAGGCACTGCGCGTCGGGCGTCGGGGCCGGCCACCCGGCATGGCCGGGACGGGTCGGGAGGTCGGCGCGGGAGAGCTGGCCGATCGAACGGAGCAGTGTGACGCGGAGATCGCCGCCGGCCGCGAGCTCATACTCGAAGAAGCCGGGCGCGAGGACGGCGAGCCCGCGCGCCCCGTCGGCGACGGCGACGTACCGCTGCGCCGGCGCCGTCGCGACGGGCGTCTCGCGAGCGTACACGGTGCCGTTCACGCCCACCGCCGCGCGCTCGACCGGACCGAAGGCCCCGCCCGCCAGCGCCGCCGTGGCCGGCACGCCGGTCGGCACGCGGAGGCGGAGGCGGTGGTCGGTGGCGCGGTTATCGAGGCGCAGCGTGCAGCGAAGCGCCGGGCTTCCCGCATGGAGAGTGAGTAGGAGCCGCACGTCCACCCAACCCGTGGCGCACACGAGCCGCGCCCGCACCTCGAGCGCCGCCACCAGCGGGCCGCGGGCCAGCACGCGCACCGACACCGGCCCGTGCATGCGGCGCAGGCGGTCGTGGGCGCGCGGCGCCCAGGTGTAGGTGTCGCCGGCGTCGCCCGAGGACTCGAAGCCGAGCAGCGACGGGTAGAGCAGCCCGGTGCGCCGGTCGGCGAGCGTCACCGTGCCGTCGCGCCCGACCGTCAGGGCGAGGAGACCGTTGTCGAGGCTGCGCGGCGCGGCGCGCACGCCCGGCTCGAGCACCGGGCGCTGGCGCTCGCTCGGCTCCAGCACCGCCGTGCCGAGTCCGGGGAGCGGCGGCACGCGAAACGCCACGCGCACCACGTCCACTTCGTCCTGGTCGGGATAATGGCGCGGCGCGTCGAGCCGCTCCTGCCCCGCCGCCCGGCCCAGCGGCTGCAGTGCGATCGCACCGTCGGCCCCGATCAGGGCCACCGGGCGGGCTCCCTCCCCCCGGCGCGGCTCGCGTCCGCCGGGCGGCCCCACCAGCACGTCACGCCGGAACCAAGTGAGGTCGGCAAGGACGACCGCGCCGCTCCGAGCCCGCGCCGCGGGATTCCACAACACGAGGCGGGGCGACGTGTCGTCCGGGCGATCGCGCGCCCGGTCGGGGTCGTTGCCGACGAGATCGTCGAGGCTCGCGCGGGCGATCTCGCGCGCGGCGTCGGCCGCGTCGTCGATCCGCGCGGCCACGCGCCGCGCCACCGGGTCCGAGGTGCACCCGCCGATCGAATCGTGGAACTGCGAGCGGACCAGCGTGCGCCACGCGTCGCGGAGGAGCGGCCGCCGGTCGATGCGCTCGCCGCTGAACGCCGCGAGCGCGGCCAGCGGCTCCGCGCCGCGCTCGAGCAGCAGCTCGGCCTCCGCGTGGCGGCGCTTGAGGGGCGCGCGCGTGGCGTGCACGCCCTGGAGGGTCCAGGTATAGCCGTAGGACCAGCGCAGCTCGCCGCGCAGCGCGGGTACGCCGTTGGCCTGCGCCTCCGCCGCACGGAAGTACTCGTCGAGCCGGGAAACGCGGATCTCCGCCTCGGGCTCGAGCGCGGCGAGGAGATCGCGCACGCGGCCGATCTCCGCCGGGGCGGCATGGTGGTCCGCGCCGACAGGCACTGCGAGGTGGGATGTCGTCGCACGGCCCACCAGAATGTTTCGGAGCGCCGCCCACGCATGCGGCAGCCGGCCGGGATCGGCCGTCAGCCCCGAGCCGGCCTCGTAGCCGTCAGGCGGCAGGTGGTGCAACAGGATGGCGCGGCCGTCGGGGGCGTGCCACCGGAAGAGGTCGCCCTCCTGGCCCGGCTCGCCGCCGAGGCCACGCCACAGCACACCGTGCCCGATGCCGAACTCCGCGGCGAGCGCCGGCCAGGCCGCCGGGTGCCCGAACGCGTCCGGCGAGTACAGCACCTCGGCCCGCCCGCCGAGCCGCTCGGCGTCGGCGCGTCCGAGCAGGAGGTTCCGGACCAGCGACTCACCCGAGGGGATCAGCTCGTCGGCCAGGACGTACCACGGCCCGACCTGCAGCCGGCCCGCGCGCACCAGCGCGGCGACGCGCGGCCGCTGCTCGGGCCGCACCCGCAGGTAGTCTTCCAGCAGCACGGTCTGGCCGTCGAGGAAGAAGCTCCGGAACTCGGGCGAGCGGTCGAGGCGGTCGAGCAGATCGTCGAGGGCGGGAACCAGGCGGGCCACGAAGGCGGCGCGGGGGAGATACCACTCCCGGTCCCAATGGGTGTGCGGGATGAGATGGATGGTGAGGCCGGGCAACAGCGTCCCTCAGTCGCGCGGCTTGAACGCCCAGCGGGCGATGCTGAAGGCCATCAGCGCGAGCGCCGCATAGCCGACGAGCTGCCAATCCACCTGGAGCCGCGACGCCCAGTTCTGCAGATCGAGGGCGAGGGTGCCGAACGTAGTGCCGGCGACGTTGGCGAGCACGAGCGCGTATTCGACCATGGCTGCCTCGGGATGAGGCGGGACTGCGCGGGGGCCTGCGCGCCGGGCCTGAAGGCCTCTCTCAATCTAACCGGCGCGCGGCGCGCCGGAAACGCGCCTCGTCCAGCCGGCCGGCGATCGAGGTGCCCGGTACTTCCATGGTCCCGTCCGCCGCCATCACGAGCTCGATCACGTCCACGCCAGGCCCGAACCAACGGGTGCTCGGCTCGAGGTCCGAGGGATAGACGAACCCGGGCATCGCGGCGGAAGCCAACGCCGCCTGCGAGCCGAGGCCGGACTCGGGCATGGTGCCGCCCCAGAGCCGCACGCCGCGCTCGCGCGCCAGCCGGACGACTCGGCAGACCTCGGTGAGGCCACCCATGCGGTGGACCTTCACGTTCCAGACGCGCGGACCGTCGAGCTCGAGGAGTTGACGCCCGACGCCCTCGCCGTGGAGCGACTCGTCCACGCACACCGGGGTTCGGAGCGTCTGCGAGAGGCGCACGTGGCCGAGCAGCTCGTCGGGCGGGAGCGGCTGCTCGATGTACAGCAGGTCGGCATGGTCGAGCGCGCGCACCGCGGACTCGTGCGCGGGCCACTCGTACCCGCCGTTCGCGTCCACGGTGAGCGGGATGCCGGCGCCGGCGAGCGCGCCGCGCGCGGCGGCAACGGGCTCCGCGTCCCAACCGGGCGCGATCTTGATCTTCACCCGTCGGTAGCCGTGAGCGAGCGCGTCCTCGATCCAGCGGACGAGCGTCGCCGTCGAGCGGTCGGGCGGGATGCCGAGCGCCACGCCACAGGGGATCCGGGCCGCCGGCGCGACGCCAAGCCGCTCGCCCAACAGCGCGGCGATGCCGGTACCGCGACGATGAGCCTCGAGGTCCCAGGCCGCGGTCTCGAGCGCCGCGCGCGCGAAGGGGTTGCCGCGAACGCCCTCGCGCAGCAGCGCGTCAACGGTCTCGGGTCCGTCGACGTCGCGCCCGATGAGACGCGGGATGAGAACCTCCCGCAGCAGCAGCCGCGCGGAGCCGAGCGTCTCCTCGGAGTAGAAGGGCAGCTCGAAGGGAGGCGACTCGCCGTAGCCGCGGTGACCCTCGTCATCGTGCAGCAGGGTGACGAGCGAGCGGCGCACCGTCATCGTGCCGCCGGAGATGGTGAAGGGCTCGGCCAGCGGCAGCGCCAGCTCGAAGAGATCGATCCGGGCGATGCGCATGGGCGGACGCTTCACGGCCGGAGCGCTCACGAAGCGCCCTCGCACAGGTCGAGAAACCGGAGCTCGCCGCCCCGGCGGTGCAGCACGCCGGCCTCCTCGAGGTCCAGCAGGCCCGCGACCAGGCCGTGCTCCGGATGGAAGAACAGCGCGTGCAGCGCGCGCTGGGTGCGGGACCCGTCGCCGGCGGGATATTCGGCGAGCGGGAGCTGGAAGCCAGTGTGCAGCTCGACGCTCTCGCAGCCTGCCCGTGCGTACTCGAGCGCGGTGCGGCCGGAATCGACGTTGCCGGTCCCGATCAGCGGCGGCAGCGGCAGGCGCTCCGCCCGCGCGGCGCGGAGCACGCGCAGGTTGCGATCGCTCAGGTCGAGGCCCCCGTACGCCACGCCGGCCGCCGCGTCCCACAGCCGGTTGAAGCAGACCACGGCGTCCGCGCCGCGCACCGCCGCCAGCATCTCCCGCTGAAACGCCTCATCGAACCGGGCGTTCATGAGCTTTACCGCCAGGCGAAGGGGAATGGTACCCGCCGCCCGCCGGATCTCGCCGGGGACCTCGCGCAGCCAGCGCAGGATGCGCTCGCGCTCGTCGGCGAGGGCGTCGCCCGCAAGCGTCGGCGAGAAGTCCTTCTCGAGCGGGAGCTCGCCGGCGCCGTCACCCCAGGCCTGGGCGAGACGGCGGGTCGTGTAGGAGTACTCGGCCGCGCGGAACGGCTCGCCCAGGCGGGGCAGGTGGTACTTGACCGACGGCACCGCGAGCATGCCGCCGGCGCGGGTGAGATCGGCCCCCGTGCGCACGAGCGCGAGGTAGTCCTCGAACGAGCGGTCCCATCCCCTGCCCTTCCAGGTCACGGTCCAGCCGGTGCCTCCGTCGGCGGCCGCGCGGCGCTCGACCTTCATGCGGGTCTCGTGGATGGCCCAGGCGCCCATGGACTGCGCGCCGGTCTCGTCTTCCGCGATCACGGTCTTGAGGACCACGAAGGCGAGCCCGGCGGCGCGGTCGGTCTCGAGCTGGTCGGCGTTGAGCGAGAGCTGACCCGAGCCCTTGCCGATCGGATGCGGAATGGCCCGGCCGAGATAGCGGGCGGTGAGATCGATGCGGTACGTCTCGCGCACGTGGGCGGCTGGGTCGGGCGGCATGGCCCGGCCGAACCGCTCGAAGTCAGTCGCCAGGCGCGCGCGCATCGCGGACGGCGCGCTCGACCTCGGCGCGCTCCTCGGGCGGCAGCGGTGGGCCCCAGGGGTCGTCGCAGGCTTCGGCCGGCAGCGCGCCGTCGGCCGCCGCGGCCCAGAGCATCCGGCGCACATAGCCTTCCATCGGCGGGATGAAGGTGGCGAGCGCAAGGCGATCGCAGCGCGCGGAGCGCGCCTGGAACGCGGCCCAGTCGCGCTCGGCGCAAGCCCGGAGCAGGCCGGCCTGGAGATCGGGCAACGCCGCCCCCATGCCGACGAGCGCCGCCCGGGCGCCGGCCATGAGCGAGTAGCCGAGGAAACGGTCCTCGCCGGTGACGAGCAGCTTGTCGGGGTGGGAGCGGAGCACGCCGGCCAGCCGCTGAAAGGTCATGACGGAATCGAGCGTCGCCACCTTGATACCGACGACGTTAGGCAGATCGAGAATGGCGTGCAGCGTGGCATCGTCGTACGCCACGCCTCCCGCCGCCTCGTAGAGCCAGAACGCGAGCACAGGGAGCTCGCGGCTCATCCGCGCGTGGTACTCCACCGCGTTCTCGCGCGCGGGGAACGCGAGCAGCGCGTCGGCCCGGCCGCGGCGGGCCTCGATGGCCATGGTGAGGTCACGCGCGCCGGCGACCACGATCCGGTCGGGCAGGGCCTCGCGCCAGGTCTCGAGGACGAGCGCCCGCTGCTCGGCGGAGAGGTGCGGCCCGCGGCCGGTGTGCGCCCAGACGGCGACACCGGCCACGGGATGGCGCGCCATCCAGGCGGCATATCCGCGCTGCGCGGCCTCGTCGAGCACGCTGCCGCGGAACGGCACGGGCACCGCGGGCAGCAGCCCCCACTCGAGGCGCGCGCCGAGCGGCGTCAACGGACGGTCACCAGGCCGAGCCACGGTGATGCTCGCGGATATAACGCTGCTCGTCGAGCACGACGCGGAGCGGGATACCGACGCTCAGGCGCAGCGCGACCTCGCGCCCCTCCAGCCGCACGACGTTGCCGAGCACCGGGATCTCCTCGCCGCGCCGTACGCGCACGAGGCCTTCGACCTCGTCGCCGAGGCCGCAGGTCTCGTTGTCTGCCGCGCGGTAGCGGAGGCCCACCTCGCAGAGGTCGACCACGTCGCGCTCCAAGTCGCCGCTCACGAGGCGGGGGCGCGCGGCGGTGGGGTACATGATCCGGTAGTGCTCGCGTTCATGCCGATACCCGGTCATCGGCCAGCGAGCGCGCGCGCATTGCCGCTCTCGACGGCCGCGCGGTCGTCGGTCGAGAGGTCGAGCAGATCGAGCTTGGCGTCCGCGTTCTCGGGGATGCGCAGCGGCTGACCGGTGCCGAGCACGAACCGGCCGGCGCCGACCGTGCCGAACAGCGTCTCGAGGTGATCCTCAGGCGGCCCCCAGATCCAGCAGATGTCCCACCAGATGCGCGCGGCCTCGGCGGGCGTCGAGCCGAAGTGCACTTCCTCGACGAACGGGCGGTCGGCGTGGGTGACCAGAAGCCGCAGCCGCGCATGGCTCCGCACCAGCGCGCGCACCGCCGCGGCGGGCAGCTCCGGCGCCGCGTCGTGCGGGTGACGCTGGCGCCCGTCCTCCAGCCGCACCGCGAGCGCCAGCGGCAGATCGGCCTCGGCACAGGCGGTCGCGAGCGCGCGCATGGCCGGGCCCGCGGGGTCGATGCCGTAGAAGGTGGGGTCGGCACGGACCGCAGGCGCGCGCGCATCGGCGGCGGCGCGCACGACGTCTGGCCAATCGGCCAGCCCCGGATGCACCGCGGGCACGGGTCGGAGCCGGGGCATGTCCTTGGCCACGCCGAGCAGCCACGCGTTGCCTTCGGTCGGATCGCGCCAGAAGATGCCCGGCAGGTGGGTCACCCAGGCCTCGTCGATCCGGACGCGGTCCATCGCCGCGAGCAGGGCCCCGGGCGAGGTGCCGGGCACGCGGCGAAACGGATAGGCGCCGAGAAAGGCGTTGACGTCGACGCGCATCAGTCGGAGGGGAACGCCCCGGGCGGGAAAAGGCCGGCCGCATTCCGCCAGCCTACCCGCTCGACGTCGTCCCGCGGCAGCAGCCGCTCGAGGTAGCGCAGCTTGGCCCAGCCGGTCTCGATGGTGAGATCGCAGCCCCAGAGGAGGCGCTCGACGCCCACGGCATCCAGGCACGCCTCGAGCATGCCGCCGTCCACGCCGCTGCCCGACAGGTCCACGAAGACGTTGGCGAGCGGCCGGAGGTCGTGCAGCGAGTGCAGCCAGTCGCCGCCGCCGCCGATGTGCGCGAGCAGGAAGCGCACGCGCGGATGCCGCGCCGCGAGCGCGCCCAGCTCGCGGGCGTCGGAGGCCTCCTGCCCCGGCCAATCGCGCCGCCGGTGCTGCCAGACGTGGTGCAGTATCGGCACGTCGCGCTCGGCGGCCAGCCGGCAGATCGGGTCCAGCAGCGGATCGTCGGCCCGGCGGCTCGCGGCCAGCTTGATGCCGATCATCCCCGCGTCGAGGCAGCGCGCGATCTCGCCGAGCGACTCGGCGGTGTAGTTGGGGTTGACGGCGACGTACCCGCGGATACGGTCGGGGTGCCGCTGCTGGAGTCCGAGCAGGAAGTCGTTGCCGTAGCGGAGATCGGTGAGGGAGGGGAAGTAGGTGGGCGAGGTGGCGCCCCAGCTCCCGAGGATCGAGGCCACGTGGATCGTGATGCCGACGCGCTCGCCCGCGCGGAGCCGGCTGGCGTTCCGCTCCCGCCAGTCGGTCCGCGGCGTGCGGTCGTGCAGGAAATGCGCATGGACGTCGATCAGCACACGCGCGCTAGCTCCCGCGCTCCGGCCGCTCCTCGTCCGCGCCGGTGCCGCCCAGCGCGACGTCGTCGGGATTCCGGCGCCGGAGCTTCAGGTCGGAATCCTCGCGCTTCTCGTCCTCGAGCGTGCCGTCCTGGTCGTCGGTGTCGTCGAGGTCGTCGACGGTGGGTTTTCTGGGGGACATGGGAAAACTCCTCACGTGGGTGTTGCTATCGCTGCACCCGGCTCTGGCCGGGGTTCGGGAGAATCTAAACCGGGTGGGCGAGCGGCAGTTGATCCTGACGGCCGAACCTTCATCCCGGGCGCCATGCGTCATCCCGGGCGCCATGCGTCCTCCCGGGCGCCATCTGTCATCCCGAGCGACGCGAGGGATCTTGTGAGGCCGAGCTCGAGCCCTTCCCGGGCAAGATCCCTCGCGTCGCTCGGGATGACGGATGACGCTCGGGATGACAGATGACGCTCGGGATGACGGATGGCGCTCGGGCCCACAGATGCTCCTTCCGGGAGCCCGGTACGCCCGTGGTGCAGCGCCCCCTCCACCCTCACCCCATCGCCCCGAGCGCCTGGTCCAACACGTCGAGCGCGCGGTCCACGTCCGACTCCCCGTGCGCCAGCGACACGAAATTGTACGCGCCCCGTTTGAACAGCAGGCCGCGCCGGGCCGCCTCCACCGCGAGCCGAGCGCCGGCCGCCTCGTCGTGATACAGGAAGCAGCACATCTCGGGCAGGCCCGCCACGCCGCGCAGGTGCCGCGGGTGCCGCTCGACCAGGGCCCGGAAGCCGTCGAGCAGACGTGCCCCCACGCGGCCGATATGCGCCGGCACACGCCGGCGCTCGAGCTCCGCCAGCGTGGCGCGCGACGCCGCGAGCGACACGAACTCGGTCGCGAGCGTGGACGAGATCCAGGTCCGGGTCACGCCGTCCATGACGTCCGTCCGCCCGCCGACCGCCGCGAGCGGGAAACCGTTCGCGATCGCCTTGCCCATGACGACCAGATCGGGACGCACGCCGAACCGCTCGCACCCGCCGCCGAGCGCGAGGCGGCCGATCGTCTTGATCTCATCGGCCACGAGCACGGCGCCCGCGCGCGTGGTCTCCTCGCGCAGCACCGCGAGCCACTCCAGGCTCGGGGGGCCGAGGACGACCGGCTCGAACACGACGGCCGCGAGGGTATCGCCGGCGCGGCGGATCCGCTCGCGCGCCGCCTCGGGATCGTTGAACGGCAGCTCGGCGTAGAGTGCCCGCGTGCCGGCCGGCACGCCGAGGTCGGTGCGCTGGCACCAGTCCAGCCACCCATGGTAGCCGCAGCCCAGGACCGCCTCGCGGTTCGTCGCGCTGCGGGCCAGGCGCACGGCGGCCGCCATCGCCTCGGCGCCGGTCTTCAGAAACCGGACCCGCTCGACCCCCGGCACGAGGCGCCGGAGATCCTCGCCGACGTCGGCCTCGAGCGTCGGCGGGAGCGGGCCCACCACGCCATCGGCGATCGCGCGGCCGGCCGCCTCGTTCACGGCAGGATCGCCATACCCGAGCGCGACGGCGCCCAGCGCCATGATGAGATCGAGATACTCGCGGCCCTCGGCGTCCCACACCCTGCAGCCCGAGGATCGGGTCATGGCGTGCGGCAGGTCGGGATGGTCGCCGCCGAAGAGCGCGTCGGGCCGCTTGCTGCCGGTGCTGGTGAACCCGGCGATCGACTGCCGTGCCTCGCCGCTCATCGAAGCTCCAGCCTGCCGAACGATTCGGCGGGCTGCCGATCGCCGCGGAGATAGACCCAGCCCCCGCCGCCGCTCCAGACCAGCTGGCCCGCCCGCCGGAGCCGGCCGGGATGCCGCTCGTTCACCAGCAGGTCGAAACCGAGCACGTCACCGCCGCGCGGATTCCAGTCGGGGAGCGCGAGCCGAATCGTCATGGTGTAGCCCGTGGCGCCGGGCTGCCAGGCGCCGGTCACCATGCCGGCTCGCCCGGCCGTGTCGCTCGCGCCGCTCGCCCTGATCCGGCCGTCCTCGGCGAGTGCCACGAGAAAGCCGTAGACGGCGCCCTCGGCCGTGCGCACGTATACCTGGATACCGTCGGCGTGAATGTCGTCGGGATCGTTGTCGAGCTGGAGCGGCGGCGAGTCGCCGGGGCGTGGCAGCACCTCGGGCTTCACGACGTCGACGCCGAGATAGAGCCCGTCATCGTTCCAGGCGGCCAGGGCGGTCGCGGAGAACTCCTCCGGACCGGGGTACGGCTCCTCGCTTCGGCGGTACTGGTCGTCGAAGTCGAGGGTGAGCGGCTCCTCCGCGTCGAAGCCCTCGAGGCTCCCGTCGAGCGCGGGCGTCTGGCGGAGGTAGCTCGCCGCGGCCGAGGGAGGCTCGCGCCGATCGAGATCGATCAGCGGCCTGGGTGACGCGGCGGCGCGCCGAATGCCGCCGAGCTTCGCCGGCGAAGGGCCGTCGATCTGCCAGCCTGCCGCCGTCGCGAAGTGGCGGTCCGCGCCCCACGCGCCGGCCACCTCGATCAGCTCACCCTCGAACGACACACCGGTGAGACCGACCGACTCGAGCGCCAGCACCGAGACGATCCGCGCGCCGCGTCCAGCCACGCGCACGACGTACACCGCGGCCCGCTCGGGCTCACCCGGACGGCCGGGCACCCGCGCGCGGAGCAGGAGTCCCTCGAAGGCGAGGTGGACCCGGAGGATCGGACCCTTCTCCGCCTCGCACCGCAGCACCACGCCCGCGCCCGTGTCGCCGGTGAAGCGCTCGGTCTGCTCGAGGAACGGCTCGTTCCACGGCTCCGCGGTCCAGCCGCCGGGCGTGAGCAGCTCCACCGGTCCCGCCAGGTGCCACGGCAGCTCGAGCGTACGGTCCTCCGGAGCGTCCAGCTCGACCACGTCGAGCAGGTAGTCGCCGGCGACGAGCGTGCGGCGCATCTCCCCGTAACTGCCACGCGCCCAGGCCCAGCGGTCGCGCACGTCGAACGCTTCGCACTCCGCATCCCCGGGCGGCTGCGAGCGGCCGTCGAGCCGCGGCGCGTTGTGCGCGAGCGTGGAGCGGTACCACAGGAGATCGCCGGCCACGTAGGATCCGGTGCCCGGATCGGCCAGCCAGTGCACGCCCGCCTGGTGCAGCGTGAGCTGGAGCCGGTCGGGATGGCCGTGGCCGCCGCCCAGCCGGCCGCACTCGAGACTCGCGTAACGGTCGTCCTGGCGCAGGATGGCGAGACCCTGCCGCTCGAGCAGGACCGACTCGGGCGTCCAGGGCGCCGGCGCGTCGGGCAGCGCGGGCGCCATCTCGAGCAGCGCCCACCACGAGAGGTCCGCCCGGGAGCGGCGCGCGGGCGGCGGCTCGCCGGCCTCGTGCAGGTAGGAATCGAAAATCTCGGCGGCCGGCGCGGGCGCCGCGTACAGCTCGCTGAGCCAGCTCCACAGGTCCGAGCTCTCGTCCCCCAGCCGTGCCAGGCCGATCTCCCACAGCTCGAGATACATCGGCTGGGCCAGCGACACGGCGAACCGCGAATCCTTCCGCGCGGGAAAGGTGTGGTCGGGAAGCGCCGTGAGCGCCGGCGCGCGCAGCGCCGCCGACAGCCGCGCGGCGAGTCGCTCGTCCTCGAGCAGATCCATGCCGCCCTGGCGGGCCCAGCCCATCGCCACGAGCTGTCCGCGCAGCGCGAACAGGTGGTAGTTCTCCCCCTCGTACCACATGCCGTCGCTCCCGAAGCCTTCGACGAGATGCGGCAGCATGCCGCTGGGCGACTGCACGGCGCGCTCGAGCAGCTCGCCGTCCTCGAACCACACCGCGATGGCCGCGAGCGCCGCGTTGTGCCAGGTCTGGCGATTGGAGAAGCCTTCGTCGAACTCGCCGATCAGGTTGGCCGCGTCGTCCGCCACCACCCCGACGCCCTCCGCCGCCTCCGGGTCCAGGGCGCCGCTCTCGCGGAGCAGCGTGGCCGCCGCGAGGTAGTCGGTGATCCAGATCGACTCCAGGTAGGTCGAGAAGAACAGCCGGCTCGGGCCGAGGACGTTGTCGCGGTTCGGATAGTCGAACCGGCCGGCGGCATAGGCGGCGAGCAGCTCGTTGGCGCGGGTGGCCGCGACCTCGTGCCCGGTGAGGCTCGCCAGCGCGGCGAGCGTGGCCGCGCGGCCGGCCAGCCACAGGTGGCCGAACCGTGCCCAGGCGCGATCGTGCCGCTCGCCGGTGAACGTGTGGCCGCAGTGCGAACAGCGGTGACCCGTCGGGCTCCAGGGGTCGAACGCGAGCGCGGCGCCGTCGTCGGGGCACACGCCCCCGTCGGCGGAGAGCAGCGCCTTGTGCGGCGATACGGCCGGCACCCGGTCGAGCAGCGGCGCGACCCGCTCCTCGAGACGCCGCGCGAGCGCCGACAGGTCGGCCGCGCTCGCGACCAGCTCGCGGCGCGCCTCGAGCTCGCTCGCCGTCAACATCCCCGAACTCCGGCGGCGGCCCAGCGCACCGGCAGGATCCGCATGCCCAGCGCCCGCGCCGCGGCGCGCGCGGGCTCGGGATCGTCGGAGCCGAGAAAGAACATCGAGCCGCCCGCGCCCGAGCCCGCGGCCTTGCCGCCGAGCGCGCCGGCGGCCCGCATCGCCTCGGTCAGCTGCCGCATGGGAGGGGTGCACATGCCCGCGTCGAGCGTCTGCTGGTGAGCCCAGTTGGCGTCGAGCAGCGACCCGATCGCGGCAAGATCTCCCCGGTGCAACGCGTCGGCCATGCGCTCGGCGATCTCACGCAGCCCGTGCAGCGCCGCGGTCACCCGCGCGTCGCCCCGCTCGTACGCCTGCATGACCCGGGTGATGGTGTTGCCGGAGAAGCGCGAAGCGCCGGTGTACACCAGCACCGTGCGGCGCTCGAGCTCGGCGAGGAGGGCGGGATCGAGCGCCAGCGGCTCGACCGTGGCCTCCGGATCACGGAAGCCGAGCCGGAGGAATCCGCCGAAGGCCGCGGCGTACTGGTCCTGCCGCCCGCCGGGGATGGCGGCCTCGATACCCTCGAGCCGGCAGGCGAGCCGGGCGATCTCGTCGACGCTCGGCGACTCGCCGCGCGCGCACGCGAGCGCCGCCACCAGCGCGACGTCGAGCGCGCCCGAGCTGCCGAGACCGGACCCGGGCGGGGCATCGGACCGCGTGGTAAGCGCGCACGGCCCGACCGGCAGGAGGCGAAGACCGGCCTGAAGCAGCGCGAGCGGCCCCGAGGGCGAGAGCGCCGTCTCATCCGGCAGGTCGAGCGCAGCGTCGAGGTCCTCCGCGACCAGCCGCAGTCCGGTCCCGCCACAATGCACCTCGGCGTGGGCCGAGAGGCCGATCGCTCCGGCGACGACCACGCCACCCTCGCGGGCGGAAAACGGCGGGACGTCGGTCCACCCACCGGCGAAGTCGAGCCGCACCGGCGCGGAGGCGCGAATGACCGGCTTCACGGCGCGATCCACCAATCGTGCACCGTGGGCAGCTCTCCCCGGATATCCATCCGCACGCCATGCACCCGGCGGTTCATTCCCTGAAGTCCTCGAGCATGGTAGAGCACGACGACGGGCAGCGAGTCCGCGAAGAGTCGCTGCGCCGCGGCGGGGTCATCGGGAGCGGTGAATCCGGCCACCGAGGCGAGCGGACCAAGATAGGCGAGGCCGGGGTCGCCCGGCACGCCCAGCACGGCCGCCTGGAAGTCGTGCGCCGAGCCGTACACCCGCGAGAGAAAGGCCGACAGCTCCATCTGGCGAATGGTCGCGTCGATCCCGATTTTCCGCAGCTGCGACTGCACCATCTGCTCCAGCGGCGCCTCGCCGCTGCCCACGGTGAGCAGCTCGAACCGGAGCGGCGGCCCCGCCGCCACGGCGCCTCGAGCCGACTCGGCCACCGGAACATAGCCGGGGACGTCCCGCGGGACCGGCGAGCGCGCGGGCGTGCCGTACCCGTAGAGATAGCCGTCCACCAGCTCGCGCCGGTCGATCGCGCCATCGATCCGGCGCCGGGCGGTCAGGACATCGAAAGGGGGGCGCCGGCGGTTGAGGGCGATGACGTAGGTGAGGAGCAGCGGATAGCTCACCACCTGGAGCGCGGGGTCGCGGGCCACGAACTCGGCGTGCGCGGGCTGGATGCCCGCGACATCGAGCTCGCCGGCGGTCAGCGCGGCAAGCTTCGTGGCCGGCTCGTCGACCACCACGATGATGAAACGCGCGAGCCGCGGCGGCCCGCCCAGCGACGCCGGGAATTCGGGGTTCGCCGCGAAGACCCAGCGCCGGTTCGGGTCGTGGGCCACGAAACGGAACGGACCGTTGCCGACCGGGTGCTGGTTCCACGCCGCCTGGCGGAGCCGGTCGCGGGGAACGGTGTCGAGCAGGTGCGCGGGCGCGATGGCGAGGTCGGTGAGCACGTCGGGGAAGCCGGTGCGCGCCGAGCGGAAGCCGAGCGTGACCGTGCTGTCGTCCGGCGATTCGACGCGCTCGAGCGCGGCGAGCTCGGCCGCGCGCGGGTAGCCCACCGCGGGATCGCGCGCCGCGTCCAGCGTCCAGCGGACGTCGCGGGCGGTCGTGGGCGTCCCATCGTGCCAGCGGAGGTCAGTGACCAGATGCAGCGTCAGGCTCCGGCGATCCGCCGACCAGGTCCACGCGCGGGCCAGGTAAGGCCGCGGGACCAGGGCGGAGTCGTAGCGGGCGAGGGTCGTGAGCAGCACGTAGCGCTCGACCTGGCGCGCCAGCGGGTGAAGCGTGAGCAAGGGATTGATGCTCTGGAGATCCGCGCCCGAGGCGAACAGGACGGTGTTGCCGCGGCGCGCCGCCATCGGCTGGCAGCCGGCGAGGGCAACGAGCGCTGCCAGGACGGCGGTCGGGCGAACGGGCACGGCGAAAGGTAGCAAATAAGGCGGGCAGGCGGTCAGGCGAGCGGGCGGCCATCTAGATTCTACCCCATGCTCCCCCTGCTCCGGCGCGCGCTGGCCGGCCTCGGCGTCGTGTTCGGCGTCGTCACCCTCATGTTCGCGCTCATCAGGGTCGCCCCGGGTGATCCCGCGCTGCTGCTGGTGGGCCCGTCGGCGCCGCCGGCGCAAGTGGCCGCCCAGCGGCATGCGCTCGGGCTCGATCGCCCGTTGCCCGAGCAGTACGCCGCGTGGCTCGGGCGGTTCGTACGCGGCGACTGGGGCACGAGCATCGCGACCGGCCGGCCGGTCCGCGCCATGCTGGCGCAGGCCTGGCCCGCGACCGTTCGCCTGGTCGGCATCTCGCTGGTGCTGAGCTACCTGCTCGGCATCGCGGTCGGAGTGATTCAGGCTGTGCGCGGCGGCCGGCTGGACACCGTGCTCTCGGTGGCCACGGTAACCCTGTTCGCGCTTCCGGGGTATTGGCTCGGCCTCATGCTGGTGATGCTGTTCACCTATCGGCTGCGCTGGCTGCCCGCGTTCGGCGCGGCGGGCTTCGATGCCGACTTCCTCTCTCCCACGGCCCGCGCGGCCGACCGGCTACGGCATCTCGCGCTTCCGCTCGCGACGCTCACCCTGGTCGGGGTCGGCGGGACCGCGCGGTACGTCCGCGGCGCGATGCTCGACGTCATCGGCGCCCCGTACGTCACCGTGGCGCGGGCCAAGGGGCTCGGCGAGACGCGGGTGACGCTGCGCCACGTCCTTCGGAACGCGCTCATCCCCGTGCTCACCCTGCTCGGTCTCTCGCTTCCCGCCCTGTTCTCGGGCGCGGTCTTCATCGAGGCGATCTTCGCGTGGCCCGGGGTGGGACGGATCCTGGTCGAGGCGGTGCAGGCGCGGGACTATCCCGTCGTCATGGGGGCGACAGCAGTGAGCGCCGTGCTCGTCGTGCTCGGCAACCTGCTCGCGGAGCTGCTCGCGAGCTGGGCCGACCCGCGGCTCCGGTGAGAGGCGACGCCGGCCGGCTGCTCCGCGACCGCCGCGCGGCGCTCGGCGCCGCCGTGCTCGGACTCGCGGTGCTGGCCGCGGTGCTCGCGCCGATGCTCGCCGGCGATCCGATCGCCCAGGGGGACGTGGTCGCCACCCGGTTCCTGCCGCCGCTCGCGACCGATCCGCTCGGCGCCTTCCACCTGCTCGGGACGGACCGGTTCGGCCGCGACGTGTGGGCCCGGCTGATCTACGGCGCGCGGGTATCGCTCGGCGTCGGCGTGCTGGCGGTGCTGCTTTCGGTGGTGGTGGGCGTGGCCGTGGGGGCGGTGGCGGGGTATTGGCGCGGCTGGACGCGGGTGGCGCTGCTCGGGTTCACCGACTTCGCGCTCGCCCTGCCGCGGGTGGTGCTGCTCCTGCTGCTGGCCTCGCTGTGGCAGCCGAGCGCCCTGCTGGTCATCGTGGTGCTTGGGCTCACCGGGTGGATGGCCATCGCGCGGCTGGTCTACGCCGAGGTGCGCGCGCTCGCCGGGCGGCCGTTCGTCGAGAGCGCCGTCGGACTCGGCGTGGCGGGCCCACGCATCCTGGTGCGGCACATCCTGCCCAATGCCCTCACCCCGGTCATCATCGCCGCCGCGCTCGGCCTGGCAAACGCGATTCTGCTCGAGGCCGGGCTGTCGTTCCTCGGCCTGGGCGTGCAGCCGCCGACGCCCTCGTGGGGCAACCTGATCGCCTCGGGGCGCGACACGCTGGTCAACGCGCCATGGGTGGCGGCCGCGCCGGGAGTGGCGCTGGTCGTGGTGGTGGTCGCGGCCACGCTGCTGGGCGACGCGCTGCGGGACAGGCTCGACCCGCGGCGGAACGGGTAGGTCGCCCTGGCTTCGGAGCCACGCTGCCCCGGAGTCACCCCGAGCGAAGCGAAAGGGGCATGAGCTGACGCATGCCCCCTTTCGCCCTCGCTGCGCTCGGGCTCAGGGTGACTCCCGAGCTCAGGGTGACTCCCGAGCTCAAGGCGGCTCCCCTACTTCCCGGTCCACCTCCGCACGCCCGCCACCGAGTCGATCCGACTCTCGATCGTCGCGAGCGCCGCCGGCGCATCGGCGCACCCGTGGTCGTGCACGACCCGCCTGGTGCGGCCGCCGAGGCTCAGCTCGACCACGACGACCGGCAGATCGGTCGCGTACCGGCCGCAGCCCGGCTCACCCATCGCGTAGCGGTCGGCGAATTTGAAGAAGCCGGCGGCTTCGATCTCCCGAAACAGGCTGTCGGCCCGGCCGGCGGGAACGGCGCCGAGCGACACGCCGCTATCGGCCACGAAGCGGCGGCCTTCGAACCGCACCGCTCCGCCCCGCTCCAGCACGAGGGTATAGACCGGGCAGGCGCCGAAGCAGGGTCCGCGCTCGAGCACGACGCGGTCGCCGGAATCGCTATCCGCCCGCGCGGGCGCGGGGGCGGGCGGGCGCGCGCAGGCCGAGGCAAGGAGCACGAGCGCGACCGCGGCCCGCGGCATCATCGGCCTGGCACCGCCACGCGCATCGCCCGCCCCACGACACCATCGGAGAGCTGCACCTCGAGATCGCGGCGACTGGTGCGCAGGTGCAGCTCGCCACCCTGTGCGAACGAGAGGATGTGCCCCGAAACCGGATCGCGCACCATCACCAT
>JAICJD010000097.1 GCA_025928645.1 Gemmatimonadales bacterium | reverse complement strand
GAACGCCTGGACCTCGACTCCCGGCCCGTCGTCGGCGTGGGGGCGGAACAGCCCCGTGCGGAGCTCGAGGTCGAGGCTGAGGACGCCGCCGCGCAGCCGCCCGGCGGGCACCAGGTTGGAGTTGGCGGCGATGCCCTCGACGATTGGGACGCTGCCTGCCGTCGGCGCGCGCGCCGCGCGCGCCGACGGCAGCGCCACCCCGGATACGAGCGTGAGCAATCCCATGGCGAGCGCGCGGCGTGCGGGCACGAGCATGACGTAGCCTCGCTGCTCAAGTCAGATGTCGACCACCGGCGGAAGCGACAGCCCCGCGCGACTTCGATGCTGGAGGCGAGCACCGGCGCCGACGGTGGGTCCAGAGGGGCGGACCCGCCGTCGGCACCGGTGCTCGCAGCTCGGGCAGGTTCTGGATGACCATCACCCGCAGCACCTTGATCGCCACGGGGGGCCGTGCCTCAGATCCTCGGCGAGGTACACCACGGCCATGCCGCCCTGGCCGAGCTCGCGCTCGATGCGGTACCGGTCGGACAGCGCCGCGGTCAGGCGGTCGGTCGTGGTCACTCGAGCCTCGGCGCCAACACCGCGGGCGCGATCCTGCATTCCCATGAGTCCCGCATCGCTGTATCTCCCTCACCGAACGCTGATCTTCATCACGATATCGTCGAACCCGTTCGGCCCGAGGCCCGTTCTACTTGCGCGGTACCCACTCCATGAGCGCACCCGGCTGCACCTCGAAGAACTGGCACAGGCGGTCCAGCGTGTCGGCGTGCAGCCGCCCGAACCGTCCGCCCGGCCGGGAGAGCCGGTAGGCGCTGGGATAGCTGATCTGCGCGCCGCGGCTCAGCGCGTACGCGGAGATGCCGCGCCGCGCCATGAGCTGGTGAATCCGGAGGCGGACCATGAGACCTTTCGGGTGGATATCGGCCGGCTACGCGGTGTAACCTTGCGATGTGTAGCGCTGCAGTATACTCTCCAGACACCTGCCCGGCCATGGGCCGATCCACTCTTATTTCTTCGACCCGCGTTGCGGGACCCAGCGATTCGAGTGTCCACCTCCTACGAAGGTGCCTCGATGATCGCTTCACCTCGCCGGCGCACGATAGGCATCCTCGACCTCGTCACCAAGAGCGCCCGCAACAGCCTCTATGGGCGGCTCATGAACGCCAACCTGGCGAGCATCATGCCCCAGGTGCTCGGCGTGTGGTGCGAGGAAGCCGGACACCGGGTGCGCTACGTGTGCTACACGGGCGGCGAGGACCCGCTGGCCGAGCTGCCGGACGATCTCGACATCCTCTTCATCGGCGCCTTTACCCAGGCCGCCCAGCTCGCCTACGCCATCAGCAACCTGTATCGCCAGCGGGGCACCGTCACCGTGCTCGGCGGGCCGCATGCGCGCTGCTACCCCGAGGACGCCCGGCAGTACTTCGACTACGTGCTCGGCTTCACCGACCGGGCCGTGGTGCAGGAGGTGCTGGCGGAGTGCGCGCCGCACCGGCCCGAGGGCCGGATGGTCGCCGCCGCGCGCCAGCCGGCCGAGCTCCCGCCGCTCGAGGCCCGCTGGAAGTTCGTCGAGGCCGCGCTGCGCAAGGCGCCCACCATCAAGTTCGTGCCGATGATCGGCAGCCTCGGGTGCCCGTACACCTGCAGCTTCTGCATCGACTCCACGGTGGACTATCAGCCGCTCGGCTTCGAGCAGGTGAGCGCCGACCTCGCCTTCCTGCTCACCAAGGTCAAGCATCCCATCGTCGGCTGGCACGACCCCAACTTCGGGGTGCGGTTCGACGACTACATGGAGGCCGTCGAGCGCGCGGTCCCGCCCGGCCGCATCCGGCACATCGCCGAGAGCAGCCTGTCGCTCCTCTCCGAGCCGCACCTCGTGCGGCTCCGGAAGAACGGCTTCCAGGCCATCCTGCCCGGCATCGAGTCGTGGTTCGATTTAGGGAACAAGTCGAAGACCCGGCGTACCGGTCTCGACAAGGTGCAGCAGGTCGCGGAGCACGTGAACCTGATCCTGCGGTACGTCCCCTACATCCAGACCAACTTCGTGCTGGGCCTCGACACCGACGAAGGCGACGAGCCGTTCGAGCTCACCAAGCGGTTTCTCGACCTCGCCCCCGGCGCGTTTCCGGCCTATTCGCTCCTGTCCGCCTTCGGGCGCGCGGCGCCGCTCAACCTCGAGTACCAGCGGGCGAACCGGGTGGTGCCGTTCCCGTTCACGTTCCTCAACAACAACCACGCGATGAATGTCCGGCCCAAGAACTACACCTGGCCGGCCTTCTACGATCGCCTGGTGGACCTGAGCCGCTACTCCTTCTCCTGGCGCGCCATCCGCCGCCGCCTCGGCGCCACCGAGGGGATGATCCCGAAATGGATGAACGTGGTGCGGGCGATGTCGTCCGAGGGCTGGGGACGGATTTCGTATCACCGGACCATCCGGCGCCTGCTCGATGAGGACGCGGGCGTGCGCGGATTCATGCAGGGCGAGACCGACCGGCTGCCCGAGTTCTACAGCAGGCGCATCGAGCACGATCTCGGCCCGTTGTACCGGCACCTGCCGGCGGGGGCCATGATGCACGACCCGAACGCCTACCTCAAGAGCACGGCCGAATCGACCGTGCCCATTGCGCGGCCCGCGCCCGGCCGCCGCGCTGCCAGACCCGCCGACCATCCGCGGGAAGACGCCACTGCCATCCTGGGACCAACCTGATGTCTACCGATAACTGCCGCCTCGCGCTCAACGTCCACCGGAGCGCGCGCGGTTCCGCGCCCACCGTCCACATCTTCCTGCAGCGGCTGGTACGCCAGGCCAACGGCATGCTCGGCGTGACGCCGCTCTGTTCGTCGCTCGAGGAAATCGAGGAGGAAATCGAGGCGCTCCAGGGTGATCTGGAGACCATCCTGCGGCAGGCGCGCGAGACCTACGCGCTCAGCAGGCCTTCGATGGTCCGGCCCTGAGTCTCAGTCAGGCCCCGCCAGCTCAGATTCTCGCGATCTCGACCCGGTTGTCCGACTGGGTGCCCGCGCCGCCGAGATTGCAGTGGCGCGACGAGGTCGTCGAGTTCACCGCGGATCCGTTCCGCGTCAGGTTCGGCCAGTAGCCGAGGGGGGACATGGCCAGCCCCTCGAACACGTCCTCGCTCACCTCCGCCCGGCCCTCGAAGCTGCCGCGATCGTTGAACACCCGCACGTAGTCGCCCTGCCTGATGTTGCGGGCCATGGCGTCCTTCGGGTGAACCACGACGTACGGCTCGCCCATGTGGCGCTGCTGCATCGGCTCGTTCGCGTACTGCGAGTTGAGGAACGCGTGCGGCTTGGGCGAGATCAAGGCGAGCGGGTAGCGCCGGGAGAGCTCGCCGTTGGCGCCGGCCTCGATCGGCGGGATGAAGTTCGGCACGGGATCGACCGGATCGCCCGACTGCATCTCGGTGTAACCGTTGCGCCAGACGGGCACGATGAAGTTGCCGTTGGCGGCCGCGCTGGCCTTGAACTCGCACTTCCCCGAAGGCGTCTTGAAGTTGCCCTCCGCGTGCGGCGCGCGCGCGTCCGGCAGGCCGACGTTGAGCCGCATCCACCCCACCTCCTTGAGCTTCTCGAGGGTGATGCCCTGCATCGCCGGGGCGTCCCAGTCGTACATCCGCCGGAGCAGCTCGTCGTCCGACATGGACCAGTAGTCGTCGTCGAATCCCATGGTCTTCGCGAGGCGGCGAAACATCTCGACGTTCGGCACGCACTCGCCCGGCAGGCCGATGGCCGGCTGGTTGAGCATCACGTACAGGTGACCCCAGGTGACCTGGAGGTCGTACTGCTCGGCCTGCAGCGCCGCGGGCAGGATGATGTCGGCGTAGCGCGCGCTGTCGGTCATGAACAGCTCGCTCACCACCGTGAACAGATCCTCGCGCTCGAGGCCTTGCCGCAGCTTGTTCGCGTTCTGCTGCTGCGACACCGGGTTGGAGTTGTGGATGAACACCGACATGAGCGGCGGATCGAGGTTGATCTCCCCGGTGAGCGCCCGGCCGAGGTCGAGCTCGTTGACGACCCGGGTGCCCGGCCGGATCCAGTCCGGCCGCTGGATGAAGTCGAAGTTGAACGGGAAGTCCCAGATCGGCATCTCGACGGTGCCGCCCCCGACGTGGAGCCAGGCGCCGACCAGCGCCGGCAGCGAGGTGACCAGCCGGACCGCGTCGCCGCCGCCCGGCGAGCGCTCGATCGCCACCCCCTGGCGGATCGCCGAGGGCTGGGTGGTGGCGTACTCGCGCGCCAGCCGGCGGATGTCGTCCGCCGGGATCCCCGTGATCTCGGCCACCCGCTCCGGCGGGAACTGCGCCGCGCGTTCCTTCAGCTCGTCGTAGCCGAGGGTGTACTTGGCCACGTAGTCGTGGTCGACCAGGTCCTCCGCGATGATCACGTGCATCATTCCGAGCGCGAGGGCGCCGTCGGTGCCGGGCCGGATGGCGATGTGCCAGTCGGCCGCCTTGGCCGTGCGGGTGCGCACCGGGTCGATCACCACGACTTTGGCGCCCTTCTGCCTGGCCTCGAGGATGAACGGCCAGCCGTGCAGGTTGGTGCTGATCATGTTCATGCCCCACACGATGATGTACTTCGCGTAGGCGAGGCTCTCGACGTCGAGCCCGCCGGTGGGGCCGACGGTCATGATCCAGGCGGTGGAGGAGCCCGACTCGCAGTAGCACTTCTCGCCGATCGTGGCGCCGAGCCGGTTGAAGAAGGCGTCGCCGCTGGTGAGGCCGTTGAGGGTGCCCTGGTTGCCGAGATAGCAGTGGTTCATGATCGCCTGCGGGCCGTACCGGTCGATGATCTCGGTCCAGCGCCGCTTGATCTCGGCGAGCGCCTCGTCGTAGCTGATCTCCCGGAACTGCCCCCGGCCTTTCGGGCCGACCCGGATCAGCGGGTGCAGCAGGCGTTCGGGATGGTAGTGGTGTTCCGCGTAGTTCTTGAGCTTGACGCAGAGGCCGCCGCGGGTCATCGGGTGGTCGGGGTCCCCGGTCACCTCCACCAGGCGCCCATCCTCGACGCGATAGAGAAAGGCGCAGGTGTCGGGACAGTCCTGCGGGCAGGCGCCTCGGACGATTTTGGTCTCGTGGGTTGGGCGGGCGATCGTAGCCATGGTGGATCCCGTCTTCGGTGGCGAATGGGCGGCTGGACAGGGCTTTCGCTGCCAGGCCGGGAATCCCTCGAGGATGTATGGATGCAGCGCGGGGCGGGCGATTGCTCCTCGACCCGCGTGCGACTGGTCGCGTGCGGTGAGGAGCCATGCTCTGAAGCACTACGGTAGGAAGCGGGCAGGCGGGCGTCAATGCCCGTGCGGGGCGGTGGCTCGGGCAGCTCCCGAGGAGACCGCGCGGCAGTTTGCGCGGGCTCCGACCCGAAGCGTCCGGAAGCGCCCCGAAGGACCCCCGTCGTCGCCGGCGCTCGCAGCCTCAGACGCGGCCTACCGCGCGGTCGCCGCCAGCCGCTGCCGCAGCTCGGTGCCCCAGTTCGGCACGATCACCAGCGGGTACGCCGTGGAGGCCGCGTAGGGGATGACGATGCGCGATCCATCGCGGCTCACGTCGTAGTTCCCCTGGCTGAATGTGCCGCCGCCGTTCCGGATGTTCCTGAACGCGGTATCCCGCGAGACGATCCGGAGTCCTGGCGACGTCGCGAGACGCGCCTCCATGATCGCCGTGCCCGACGCGTAGTACAGGCGCGAGCCGTCGGCCGACCAGACCGGACCCACCCCACCCCCGACCGAGACCTGGAGCTTGACGTTGGCCTCCGGATACGACCGGAGGTAGACCTCCGCGGTGCCCGATTCCAGGCCCACCATCGCCACCCAGCGGCCGTCCGGCGAGAACCGCGGCGCCAGCGCCTGCGGCGTGCCCGCGACGAACGTCCGGAGCGCGTGCGCGGAGTCGAGGCCGACGCGGTCGATGTCCCAGTTCGAGCCGACGCTCATCTGCAGGAGCAGGGAACGGCCATCGGGCGCGAGCTCCGCCAACGGCAGGAGGGTCGACACCTCGGACAGCCGCTCCGGCACGGCCGCGCCGCCGGCCGGCTGCGCCCACACGC
Source organism: Gemmatimonadales bacterium (assembly GCA_025928645.1). Lineage (GTDB taxonomy): Bacteria > Gemmatimonadota > Gemmatimonadetes > Gemmatimonadales > GWC2-71-9 > CAVVWJ01. The sequence goes on along the minus strand of JAICJD010000097.1, from coordinate 8,093 downwards.
CGCCGGAGCCGGATCCCACTGCGGAATAGATCAGCCGCGTTCCGTCGCGGCTCCAACCCGCCGAGGTGACGCTCCCGACCGCCGTGAGGCGGGACAGTGTTTCGGTGTCGAGATCGTAGATCCACGCGTCGCTCCGGGGCCCGTCCGCCACCATGACCGCGATGCGCCGGCCATCGGGTGAGATGCGAGGGTCCGAGTAGTTCCGCCGCTCGCGGCCGATCGGGTGCGACACGCCGTCTCGGCCCAGCCAGGTCAGCCTCGAGAGGGTCGAAGGCCGTCCGGTGACCAGCGCACCGCCGTTCCCGACGAACACGGTGGAATTGCCGTTGAGCGCGGGATCCACCACGACCGGGTCGAGTACCGGCTCCGGCGTGCCGGTAAGGCGCTTCCGTTCGGCGTCCAGCGGTACCGCCATGACCGCCCCGTCCGCCTGCACGTAGACCAGTGACCGGTCGAGGATCCGGAGGGGCCGGATGCCCTTGAGGCCCAACGGTGTCACCGGCCCGCCCTCGAGCGACACCATGGCCAGCTGGGCCGTCCCCAGCGCGCCCCTCCAGATCGTGAAGACGACCGCGCGGCCGTCGGGCGTGGCGATCGGCCAGAGGTGATCCACCTCGCCCTTGGCCGAATCGGGATGGGTGAACTCCGTCAGCTCGCCCCCGGCCACACCGACGCGCAGGAGCCCGTGGCGGGCGTCGGTGGACCCGACGACCAGCTCGTCGGTGGTCGTCCAATCGGCGCCGTCGTTGCCGCCACCGCTCGCGATCGTCGCCGGCGCGCTCCCGTCGAGCCGGACCTTGCGCTCGTTGCCGTCGGCCTCGAAGGCGATCCACTGGCCGTTCGGCGAGAACAGGGGCTGGGACGCCCGGAGCGTGCCCGGGATCGGGTGACCGTCGAGCTGATCCATCCGCCGGTAGTAGAGCACCTGACCGTTCGGCTGCGCCACCGAGTAGACCACCGTGCTGCCGTCGGGGGAGATCGCGGCCGGCCAGGGAAAGTTGAATGCCACCTCGGCGCTGTCGGGGCCGGTGTAGAGGAACCGGACCGGCACCAGCGGCGGCGCCGTCGGCCGTAGCAGCTGCCACGCCGCGAACCCGACTGCCGCGACCGCCGCGGCCGCGAGGCCGAGCACCACCGGGTCCCGGAGCCGGGACCGCGGCGGCCGGGCGGTGACCGCGGCCGCGGACAGTCGCGTCGTGGGTTGCGTGGAGGTCGGGCTCACCAGCGCCTGGGCGAACTGCGCCGCGCTGGCGAACCGGTCGGCGGGCAGCTTCTCGAGCGCCGTGAGCACCGCCGCCTCCACGTGCGGCGGAATCGTGTGCCGCTGCGGCAGCAGGGGACGCGGGCTCTCGGTCACCACCCGCGCCACGATGGCCTGCGCGGTCGAGCCGATGAACGGCGGGTCACCGGTGAGGAGCTCGTACAGCACCGCTCCGAGCGCGTACACGTCGGACCGCGCGGTGATCTCCCGCTCGCCCATCGCCTGCTCGGGGCTCATGTACTGCGGGGTACCAAGGCTCATGCCCGTCTCGGTCATCCGGGCACCGCTCGCCTTGCTGGCGGCGAGGGCGATGCCGAAGTCGGCCACGAGGGCGCGGCCATCGTGCAGCAGGATGTTCTCGGGCTTGATGTCCCGGTGGACCACGCCGTGCCGGTGAGCGTAGTCCAGGGCGGACGCCACCTCCACGGCCAGGCGCACCGCGTCTTCCACCGGGAGCTGCTTCTCGCGGGTGAGCCGGTCGCGCAGGCTCTCGCCCTCCACGAACGGCATCACGTAGTAGAGGAAGGAATCGGCCTCGCCCGAGTCGAACAGCGGCAGGATGTGCGGGTGCTGCAGGTTGGCCGTGAGCTTGATCTCGGCCAGGAACCGCTCGGCGCCGATGACGGCAGCCAGCTCGGGCCGGAGAACTTTCACCGCCACCCGCCGGTCGTGCCGCAGGTCGTAGGCGAGATAGACCGTGGCCATGCCGCCCGCGCCGATCTCGTCCTCGAGGCGGTAGTGGCCGGACAGGGCGCCGGAGATCCTCGGCGACAGGCTGCTCATGCGGCTTTGGGCGCGGGTGCTGGTATGTGGAGCGGGACGGCCCAAGATGCAGCCCGGTGGCACTGCTGTCGAGGGAGCGCTGCGTGCCTCGGGGGAGTCACTTTGACCGTGCGTCGATGGTCAAGAACGCACTCCGGTCTGAAGCTACTCCCCTGGCTCGCGCGTCCCGATGCTGGGGGCGAGCGACCGCGGCGATGGGGGGTCCAGAGGGGCGCGTTAGAACGCGCAGGCGAGGAGACCGGGCGCAGTTTGCCCGGGCTCCGACCCGGAGCGTTCGGAAGCGCCCCGGCGGACCTCCCATCGCCGCGGTCGCTCGCCGAGCCCCAGCAACAGGCTCACCGCGCGGTCTTTCCCGTGAGCCCGTCCAGCCAGTGCAGCGCCACGATCAGCTCGGTCTCCTGCGCCGCATCCCCCTCGCGCAGCATCAGGAACCGCTTGTCGTCCGCGCTCACCTTGTACGACGGGACCGGGGCGAGCTGGAGGAAGGGCGCCAGGGAGAACAGCGACCGCTGCTCGCCCACCGCGAACGTCGCGCCCGGCCGGATCTCGGCGACCACCAGCTCGTTCTTGCCGCTCACGTAGTAGAGCTCACGGCCGTTCCTGCTCCAGGCCGGCTGCGTCCCGCCGGCGGTCGAGACCTGCCACTTGGCCGTGCTGGTCGCGGGGAACGGCCGCACGTAGATCTCCATCGCTCCCGACTCGTCCGACGCGTAGGCCAGCCAGCGCCCGTCGGGTGACAGCGCCGGATACAGGCTGTTCCCGCCGCTGGTCACCAGCGGTGTCGCGCTGGTATCGCCCCGCTTGAGACCGTAGATCCCGACGGTGCCGATGTTCTGGGCGGTCCGGAAGATGAGCCACGCCCGGTCGCGCGAGGGCTCGAGCTGGCCCGCATCCATCGGTCCGCGGTACAGCAGCGTCGCGTTTCCGGTCCCGTCCGCCCGATGCTCGTAGATCGGGCCTACGCCCGAGCCCGATCGGTCCAGGACGTAGAGCAGGGACCTCCCGTCCGGCGCCCAGGCCGGACGGGCGCTGCCGGTGTCGCCGAAGGTGATACGGGAGAACGGTCCGCTCGGCAGCGCCTTGACCCAGATGTCCCGCTTGCCGTTCCTGAGGAGGGACACCGCGAGCGTCTTCTCGTCGGGCGACAGCGCGAAGGCGTCGATGGTCCCCTGCGGGTCCCAGCTCGGATCCACCTGCGACGCCTGTCCCTCGCGCGTCACCCACACCGCCCGCCGCGCCCCGATGGCGCTGCCGGTGGTATATGCCAGGGTGCCGCTTCGCGAGATGGCCAGGTCGACGCTGAATCCGCCGGCCCGGACGCCGATGCCTTCCAGCAGCGCGGTGGGCTGCCCGGTGAGCTCGAGCTTCGAGGCATTGAACGGGATGGCGATCAGCTTCCCGTCGGCCGTCACCACCAGCAGGTGGCCGCTGGGCGCGTACCGCGCGAACACCCCGCGGGTCAGCGTCTTCGGGGTGCCGCCGGGCACCTTCATCGCGGCGATCTGAAAATCGTCCTGGCCCTTGCCCCCATAGCGCACACGATAGAGCAGGCCACCGTCGGGCAGCGCGTTGAGGAACTCGGCGCCGATCTCGTGGCGCTCCTTGGAGACCGCGTACACCGGCTCGACCGGCCCGCCGGTGGGCCGGACCCGGAGGATGCCGGCCCCGCCTTCGACGTAGATCCAGCCGTCGCTGCTCCAGTCGGCGCTGACGGTGTTGGCGGTGTCCATCAGCGTCACCGTCGGGGTCCCGTCCAGCGAGGCGATCCGGAGGGAGGCGCCGTTCTTGATGAACCCCACCTGGCGGCCATCGGGCGAGAAGAACGGGCTGTACCCGCCTTCGGTCCCCGCGATCGGCGTGGAGGTCAGCTGGTCGAGCCGGCGGAGCCAGAGCTGACCGCCGCCCTGGCTCGGGCCCGCGAACACCAGCTCGCGCCCATCGGGCGAGAGCGCGATCCGTCCGCCGCCACCCGTGGGCGGCGGCAGCAGTTGCTCGCTCTTGCGGAGCGCGAGGCTGAACTGCGTGAGCGGCTCGCGCGGCGCGGGACGGAGCCATCCCCAGAGCGCCGCGGCCGCCGCGACGCCGGCCACGGCGAGCGCCACCGCCAGTCGCCGGTCGCGCCGCCGGACAGGCTTCGCCGTCGGTGTCTCCGCGGCCGGCACCACCGCCGTCGTCGCGTAGCTCTTGTTCCGGAGTGCCGCGGCGAAATCCGCGGCGGACGCGAACCGGTCGGCGGGCAGCTTCTCGAGCGCCGTGAGCACCGCTGCTTCGACATGCGCCGGAATGGTGTGCCGCTGCGCGTGAAGCGGCCGCGGCGCCTCGGTGACGACCCGGGCCACGACGGCCTGCGCGGTGGCCCCAGTGAACGGCGGCTCGCCGGTCAGCATCTCGTACAGCACGCAGCCGAGCGCGTAGACGTCCGAGCGGGCGGTGATCTCCCGCTCGCCCATCGCCTGCTCGGGCGACATGTAATGCGGCGTGCCGAGCGACATCCCGGTCTCGGTCATCCGGGCGCCCCCCGCCTTGCTCGCGGCGAGCGCAATGCCGAAATCGGCCACCAGCGCCGAGCCGTCGTGCAGCAGGATGTTCTCGGGCTTGATGTCGCGGTGGACCACGCCGTGCCGGTGCGCGTAGTCGAGCGCCGCCGCCACCTCCTCCGCGATCCGGATCGCATCGGGCACCGCGAGCTGCTTCTCCCGGGTGAGCCGGTCGCGCAGCGTCTCGCCTTCGACGAACGGCATGACGTAGAAGAGGTAGCCGTCCGCTTCCCCCGAGTCGAACAGCGGCAGGATGTGCGGATGCTGGAGGTTGGCCGTGAGCTGAATCTCGGCCAGAAACCGCTCGGCCCCGATGACGGCGGCGAGCTCGGGGCGAAGCACCTTGAGGGCCACCCGCCGGGCGTGGCGGATGTCCTGGGCCAGGTAGACGGTCGCCATGCCGCCGGCGCCGACTTCGCGCTCCAGGCGGTAGCGGTCCGCCAAGGCGGATTGGAGCCGGCCAAGCAGTTCGGGCATCGGGATTGGCTTGTTGGGGTCGAGGGAAGATGCCCCGACGAACCGGTTCGGGCTAGGCCGCGAGACGCTCACGCGAGCCGGGATCCACTCGCGCCCCGACGCCGGCCCACGAGCAGGGCCCCGGACGTGTAGATTCACGCGGACAGCCACACCGCCAAGCTTACCGGGGGACCCACGGCCCACAGACTCCCGACCCTACGCAGTCCAACGCGGCGACGCGGGCTCGTGCTCGCGCTGTTCATCGCCGCGGCGCTCTTTCTGTTCTTCCCCAGCCTCCCCGCGCTCCTCACCGACTGGTGGTGGTTCCGGGAGATCGGCTACCAGATCGTCTTCACTCGGACTCTGGTCACCAAGCTCCTTCTGTTCTGCGTCGCCGGCGGCCTGGCCGCGGGCGTGCTGTACCTGAACCTCGCGATCGCGCAGCGCGGCCTGGTCGCCAACCCGATCCTGCTGCAGGTCGCGGACTCGGCGCCCCGGCTCAACATCACGGTGGCCCTCCGCCGGCTCAGCATCCCGATCGCGCTCGGCCTCGGCCTCGTCTCCGGCCTGGCCGGCGCCGCGATGTGGGACACCGTGCTCCTCGCGATCTACCGCACGCCGTTCGGCACGGCGGACCCGGTCTTCCACCGCGACGTCGGGTTCTACGTCTTCACCCTGCCCGCGCTGTCGGTCGCGCTCGGCTTCCTGGTCATTCTGACGTTCCTCTCGCTCGTGCTGGTGACGCTCATCTACGCGGTCCGCGGCGACCTCGCGCCCAGCCCGCGCCAGGTCAGGGTCGAGCCCTCCGCCGCCCTCCACATCGCGGTCCTGCTCGCGGCGCTCCTCGCGCTCTGGGCCGCGCAGCTCTGGCTGGTTGACAGCCCCAACCTGCTCTACTCGACCACGGGCCCCCTGGTCGGCGCGAGCTACACCGACCTCCACGCCCGGCTTCCCGCGCTGAGGCTTTCCGCCGTGGTCGCTTTGCTCGGCGCCGCGGCGGTCCTGGTGGGCGCGGCGCGAGGCCGCCTCGCTCCATACGCACTCTCGGCCGTCGCCGCGTATGTGGTCGTCGGGGTCATCGGCCGAGGCCTCGTTCCGCTCGCGATGCAGAACTTTCTCGTGGCGCCCACCGAGCTCACCCGCGAGACGCCGTACCTCCGGAACCACATCGTGGCCACCCGCGAGGCGTGGGGCCTCGACAGCGTGGAGATCCGCGATCTCCGGGGCGAGGCCGGCCTCACGCTGGCGAGCATCCGCGCCAACGGGCCGACCATCGAGAACGTGCGGCTGTGGGACCGCGACCCGCTGCTCCTGACCTTCGGCCAGCTCCAGGAGATCCGCACCTACTACGACTTCGTGTCGATCGACGACGACCGCTACACCATCGGCGGCCGCTACCGCCAGGTGCTGCTCTCCCCGCGCGAGCTCAATGTCCGGTCGCTCCCCACCCGGACCTTCATCAACGAGCACCTCACGTTCACCCACGGGATGGGACTGACCATGAGCCCGGTGAACCAGGTGACGCCCGAGGGCCTGCCGGTCCTGTTCATCCGGGACCTGCCGCCGGTGTCGGACGTGTCGCTCGAGATCACGCGCCCGCAGATCTACTTCGGCGAGCTGTCCAACGACTACGTCATCGTGAAGACTCGCCAGCGCGAGTTCGACCACCCGTCGGGCGAGCAGAACGTGTATGCGTCCTACGCCGGGAAGGGCGGCGTCCCGGTCGGCGGGCTGCTTCGCCGGACGGTCTTCGCCAGCCGGTTCGGCTCGGACAAGATCCTGTTTTCGCAGGACATCACCCGCGAGAGCCGGGTGCTCTACTACCGGAACGTCGTCGTCCGGGCGAGAAAGGCGCTGCCGTTCCTCACGTTCGATCGCGATCCCTACCTGGTGCTGGCCGACGACGGCACCCTGAAATGGATCCTCGACGCCTACACCACCTCGGATGCCTATCCCTACTCCCAGCGGCTGAGCGACGGCACCAGCTACATGCGGAACAGCGTCAAGCTGGTGATCGACGCGTACGACGGCACGCTCACCGCGTACGTCAGCGCGCCGTCCGATCCGGTGATCCGCACCTGGTCGCGGATCTTCCCGGGCATCTTCGTGCCCCTCGAGCGCATGCCGGCCGGGCTCAGGGCGCACGTCAGGTACCCCGACGAGATCTTCCGGATCCAGACCTCCCTCTACGCCACCTATCACATGGACTCGCCGGACGACTTCTACCACCGGGAGGACCAGTGGCAGATCCCGGCGGTCGAGGAGCAGCGGGGGCAGGGAGCGGTGCCGTTCATGCGGCATCTGGTCATGCGGCTGCCGGAGGAAAAGCGGGCGGAGTACGTCTACATGGTGCCGTTCACGCCGAGGGGGAAGGACAACCTGGCGGCCTGGATGGTGGCGCGGAACGACGGCCCGGAGTACGGCAGGCTTCGGGTGTACCGGCTCTCCCGCCAGCGGCTGGTGTTCGGGCCGGTGCAGATCGAGAACCGGATCAACCAGAACACCGAGATCTCCCGCCAGCTCTCGCTGTGGGACCAGCGCGGCTCGCGGGTCATCCGGGGCGATCTGCTGGTGATCCCGATCGAGGAGTCGCTGCTCTACGTCCAGCCGATTTATCTCCAGGCGGAGGGCGGCCGGATCCCCGAGCTCAAGCGGGTGGTGGTGGCGTACGAGAACCAGGTGGTGATGGGGGAGACGCTGGACGCCGCGCTGGCCGCCATGTTCGGCGGCGCCGCGCCTGCTGCGACGGCGCCTCAACCCGAGCCGGAGGAAGCGGCAGCGCCGGTCGCCGATACCGGGATCCGTGCGCTCACCGCCCAGGCTCGGCGGCTGTACGACTCGGCGCTCGTGAAGCAGCGGGAGCTGGAGACGCAGATGCGTCGCCTGGGGGAAACGCTGGACCGCATGAAGGGCGCGGCGCCCCGGCGGTAGCTCCCCGTCGCCGCTGCCCGGCCCTTACAGTCGCAATGCCGGGCCGGGCGCCAGCATCTCGAGTCGCCATCGGATCATCCACCAGTCGGCCCTCGAGAGGCGGCGGGAGCTTTCCGGTGATCGCG
>JAICJD010000153.1 GCA_025928645.1 Gemmatimonadales bacterium | reverse complement strand
CGCGAAACCACGACGGTCAGCGCCGCGTCTCCGCGGGTCAGGCGAAACGAGGCGTTCGACACGCCGACAGTGAGCCCCACGGGGGAGAAGATCATGCTGCGGGGTGGCCCCTCGAGGCGGACGCCCTCTGCGGAGGGGCCGGGGCCGTGCCAAAGATTGCGGGGGGTGCCTGGCACGCGTATCGCTATGGTGTCGGCGCTTACCGTCAGTTCGAGCAGGCGATTCTGTAGAATGGCACTCATCCGGGCCCGCCGGTGGGCCGATACTAGTCCGAGGCTTGCATTGTGAACGGCCAGCTGATCGGCCACGCGCTGCACCCTCGGCAGCGCGATGCAGAACAAAAGGCTGGTGACAGCCAGGACCAGGGCGAGCTCGAGCAGGGTAAAGCCGCGTCGCATGGCGTGATGTTAGAGGCGACGGCCCCCTGATATGCGACCCAATATGCGCCGCCGGCTGCGGGAAATTGCGTGCCCTTGCCTGGCAGCGTTTCGGGGGCGATACTAGCTAACCCCGGCAACCTTCATGGGAAGGACGCGATCTGTTCACACCGCAGCAGCTGTTCGGTGAGGTCGAGGCGTCCGCCGACGTATTGACGCATGCTCCCTTCCTGGAGCGAGCGCGGGATGAGCACGAGCGCGACCGCGATCTGTCCGCGCGCCTGGCGCTGGGCGCGTACCTGGTCTCGCGGCTCGCCGATCGCGTACTGGGCGCGAATGGCTCGGGCGGGCGTGAAGGTCTGCTCTGGCAGCTCGACGCGGTGCGGCGTCACCTGCGGGATCTGCCCGCGGATTCTCCCGAAGCCGCCCACCTCCACGGCATCACCGACGCCATTCCGCTCGAGGGCCAGCCGCTCGCCAGCCTGCGTCTGAGCCTCATGGCATACGCGTATTTCCTGGAGCATGAAGGGCGTCTCGAGGAAGGGCTCGAGATCCTGGCGCTGGCCGTGCGCACCCACGGTCCAGCGGTCCCGCCCGTGGACTTCGCCGCCTCGGCGCTATTCGCCGGCCGGCTCAACCGGTTGCTCGCGCGCTGGACCACGGCCACCGCCTGCTACGCGGCGGCGGAGTCGGCGGCGGGGACGGCCAACGACACGGTGCTCGTGCTCCGTGCCCGGCTTGGCTGCAGCGGGGTGCACCGTGGGCAGGGCAACCTGCCGCTGGCGTGCCGGATGGCTGAAGAAGTCGCGAGCAGCGCGCGCCAGGGGGGTCTCCGCGAGGTGGAGGCGATGGCCTACGCCGACATCGGCGCCGCGCTCATGCTCGAGGGGCGGAAGGTCGAGGCCATCCAGGCCATCTACAAGTCGTTTCTGCTGAGCGATGATTTGCTTCAGCGGACCCGCGTGCTGGGCGACCTGGGCATCGCCCTGGCGGATATCGGCGCGTACGACGCGGCCCGGACGGCGTTCGAGATCGTGCTGCGGTCGAAGACCAGCTTCATGGTGCGGATGAACGCCGTCCTGGAGCTCATGGACCTCGAGTCCACCAGGAGTGATCGCATGGCGTTTCAGCGGCGCCGGGCCGAAGCGGAAGCGGGCCGGTCGCGAATGCCGCCGAGCATGGTCGCCGACCTTTACTACAAGGCGGGGGTGGGGCTGGCGCGGTTCGGGCGCGTGGCCCGCGGGCGGGAGCTGCTCGAGGCCGGACAGCGGCACGCCGAGGAGCATCGGCTCAACGCGTGGTACTTCCGGTTCGAAAAGGTGCTCGCGAATCTGACCGCCTGCGAACACCGCGAGCCCGATGCCACCGCCACGGCGGACCAGGAACAACCGCCGGCCATCCAGGAGGTGGCAATCGGGCTTCGAGATTTCGCCCTGCAGGCGACCTAATTATTGGATCCTTGGCCCTCGAACGAGGGCTGCGGCTGATCCGACGGACCGGTGGCGTCGCTGCGGGTGCAGGCGGCAGAAGTCAGGCCGGCCAGCGTGAGTGACGCAATAACGAGCCACTTGGTCGAAATGCGCGACATGAGGTACCCTTTCATCTGACGGTACGGGGCGGGGGTAAGGCCAATCTGCCAAGGGCCGCCGGGTCGGTTTAGGCCTTTTTTGCGACAAATAGGGGCCGTTTTGCGACATCTCCTCCTTGCCGCGGTGCCCGCCGAGCGTCTCTTCCGCCTGCGATCCCTCGATCCGGACCGTTTTGTCTGGGAGGTCGTGGCCACCTGGCCCGAGGCCGTGGAGGCCATCCGGGGCCTCCCGGTCGAGATGGCGGTGGTCGACCCCCTCCTGGGCGGACAGACTCCACGGACCCATGGCATCGGCCGGCTCCGGCAGTTCTTTCCGTCACTTCCGCTGCTGGTCTACACCGAGCTCGCGCCCGCCACGGCGGGCGTGCTGCTCGAGCTGGGTCGGGCCGGCATCCGCCGGGTCGTGGTCCACCGGTTCGAGGACGCGCCCGGAGCGCTCCGGAAGGCGCTCCTGGCGGAGCTGGAGCAGAGCGCGTCCCAGCAGGTCATCCAGGGGCTGGGAGACATTCTGCGGGAGCTGCCGACCGAGATCCGGGCTGCCCTGGAGGCGATGCTGCATGCGCCGGGGGACGGAATCACCGTGACGGCCCTGGCCGACCGGGCCCGGCTCACCCGTCGAACCTGCGAGCGCTGGTTCACGAAGCTGGGCCTGCCGTCCCCGCGCGTGGTCATGGTGCTCACGCGGCTCCTGTATGCCCACCGGCTTCTGCTCGATCCCGGGTACACGGTCGAGGACGTCTCGCTCAAGCTGGGCTACAGCAAGACCAAAACGCTGCAGATGCACCTGCGCGCGGTCTTCGGGCTCACCGCCGGCGAGCTTCGGGTCTCGATGTCGGTGGACGACGCCCTGGCGACGGTCACCCAGCGCTACTTCACGCCTGCCCGGCGAGCCGCGGTGGCCTCGTGAGCCCGCGTGTCCTGATCGTGGACGACGAGGCGGCGCTCCGGCGGACCCTGGAGCGGGCCCTTCGGGGAATGGGGTGCGAGGTGGTCTCGGCGAGCGACGCCCACTTGGCCTACCAGGTGCTCGACGAGACCGACGTGGACCTGGTGCTGCTGGACCTGCACCTGCCGCAGATGGCCGGCGACACCTTCTTCCTGGCGCTCACCCGTCGCTGGCCCTCGCTGGCCAGCCGGGTGGTGCTCATGACGGGCGATCTCTTCGCCGACCAGAGCCACTGGCCCGCCACGCTTCAGCGCTGCCCGATGCTGCTCAAGCCGTTCACGCTCGAACTCCTGCGGCTCACGGTCACGGCGGCCCTCGAGGGGCCGGCCCCCGAGGACCGCGCCAGCAACGGCCAGGCATGACCGCCGGGCTCGTGTCCGCACCCGCCGATCCGCTCGCGACCCTGCGGGAATACCGCACGCTCGCCCCATGGGGCCTGCGGGACCTGACCGCCCTCGCGGGCGGAATCCTCGACGCCTCCAGCGTGGTCCCCGTGAACGCGGCGGCACGGGCGCGGCCCAGCGAGCGGACCATCCGGTTTTACGTCGCCCGCGGCCTGGTGAGCCCGCCGGACGGGCGGGGAACGGCCGCGGTCTATTCCTATCGCCACCTGCTGCAGGTGCTGGCCATCAAGCTGCGGCAAATGGAAGGGGCGACGCTCGAGGCCATGAGCCGGGAGTTCGCCGGACTCACGGGCGATCTCATCGAGCGCCGGGTGGCCGGCGTGCTGGGGCCGGCGCTCCCGCGCCCGGACCGGCTCGCGCTGCTGCAGACGCCCGGTACGGGGCGCGGGCGGGTGGGCCGGGCGGTGCTCGGCTGGCTCGCCCCGGTCGAGGGCGCACCCACCGAAGGCGCCACCTGCCGCCGCATCGCGGTGGCGCCCGGCATCGAAGTGCTGGTCGATGAGCAGCACCCGATCATCCGGCTCAACGGCGACATCGTTGCCATCGCCGACGCCTTCCGCCAGGCGCTGGCCGGGCTGGTCGAGACCGAATCCTCCCTCCGCAAGGAACCGTCATGATCGCCACGCTCATCGTCATCGCGGTCGTCGTTCTGCTCGTGCTCTGGATGATCGGCGCGTACAACGGGCTGATCGGCCTCAAGAACCGGGTGGCCAACGCCTGGAAGCAGATCGACGTGCAGCTCAAGCGGCGGCACGACCTGATTCCCAACCTGGTCAACACGGTCCGCGGGGCCATGGATTTCGAGCGTACCACGCTCGAGGCGGTCATTGCAGCGCGAAACAAGGCGGTGAACGCCACCGGGGTGGCGGCGACCGCCAAGGCGGAAGGCGAGCTGACCCAGGCGCTCGGGCGGCTGTTCGCGCTGACGGAGGCGTACCCCCAGCTCAAGGCAACCGGCAACGTGGCGCAGCTCCAGGAGGAGCTCACCAGTACGGAGAACAAGATCGGGTTCGCCCGGCAGCTCTACAACGACGTCGCGACCGAGTACAACACCCGGCAGGCCACCTTCCCCACGATGCTCGTCGCCGGGCTGGCCAAAGCGTCGCCGGCGGAGCTGTGGCAGATCACGGACGACACCGAGCGCGCCGTGCCGACCGTGGATCTTTCCAGCACCAAACCCACCCCGTGACCGAGGCGGCGAACCTCTTCGCCCAGCAGGAGTCCAACCGCCGCCGCTCAACCTGGCTCGTCATCGGATTCATCGTCTTCTTCGCCTGGGTCGGCTTCGGCGGCGACGTGGCGTTCGCCATGCTGACCGCCGACGCGCCGGCCGGCTCGTATCACCACGTCGTCCCGATCATCGGGATCGTGACCACGCTCATCGCGTCGGGGATCTGCTGGTACTCGTGGCGCTACGGCCCCCGGCAGGTGCTCTGGGCCACCGGGGCGCGCGAGCTGTCCGCCCCGGAGACCGCGGAGGAACGGCAGCTCCTCAACGTGGTGGAGGAGATGTCGATCGCGGCCGGGCTTCCCATGCCCAAGGTGTGGATCGTGCCCGATGACGATCCCAACGCCTTCGCCACCGGACGCGACGCCGGCACCGCCAGCATCGCGGTGACGCGGGGGCTGCTCCACACGCTCAACCGGGATGAGCTGCAGGCGGTCGTGGCCCATGAAATGGCGCACGTGCAGAACCTGGACGTCCGGCTGATGACCCTGCTCGCGGGAATGGTGGGCGCCATCGCGCTCATGTCCGACGGGATGGGCAGGATGGTCCGGGGATCCAGAGGGGCGCGACTGAGCGGCGGTGGCGGCGGCAGCGGTGGTGGTCGGGGGAAAGGCGGCAATCCGCTCGCGCTGGTGGTCCTGGTGCTCTGGCTCGTCACCCTGATCGTGGCGCCGATCGTGTCGCGCATCCTGGCGATGGCCGTGAGCCGCAAGCGCGAGTACCTGGCCGATGCGACCGGCGCCCAATTCACCCGCAACCCGCTGGCGCTCGCCTCCGCGCTCGAGAAGCTGGACGCCGCCTCCGCGCCGACCCGCGCGATCACCCAGGGGGCCGCGCACCTCTGCATCGTCGACCCGGCGCCCGGGCTGCTCTCGGCCCACGAGGGGCGGGTCGCCGACCTCTTGGCGTCGCATCCGCCCATTCGGCAGCGGATTATTCGCCTCAAGGGGATGGGCTACCAGCAGGCCAAGCGGCTGGGTGAACCGGCCGCGCCGAACGGGGGGACCCTCGAACCCGCGCCGCAACCCCTCAGTTCACCAGACTCACCATTTCCGTCGTGAAGGCGCCCGGGTCGAACGGCAGCGCCACGACCCGGTCCGCGCCGGCGGAGCGCGCGGCCGCGCCGTCACCCGCGGCCAGCGCCACCACCCGGTAGTCCCGCTGCGGGGGCGGGTCGAAGCCACCGAGGGGGTGCGCGCCCGCGGCATCCGTCCCGCCCATGACCACCACGAGCGAGGTGCCGAGCCGCGCCGCGTTCCCGCGCAGGTCGTCGAGCGACCGGCATCGCTCGACCGCGAAACCCGCGTGCCGCAGCAGCAGCACGATCACCCGCGCAAGGTCCTCGTCCGCGACGTGGACGAGGGCGATACCACGGTGCGGCTGCCGGCGCGCCGCTGGGTTCGCCTGCTCCAGGTCCACCATCCGAATGCCCGGCAGGTATGCCTTGGTCCGGACCTCCCTCAGCTCGCCGATCTGCCGGAGGATGTCCCGGATCCGGTGGAGCGACCCCTGGATGTTTCGCAGGGTGCGGGCCCGCTCGTCCGGCGCCATGCCCGGCTCTTCGAGCAGGAGCTCGAGGTCCGCCGAGGCGGCCATGAGCGGATTGTTGATGCTGTGGTGGAGCGTCACGGTCATCTCGCCGATCGCGGCCAGCCGCTCGGCGCGGACGAGATCGCGCTCCGCCGCGGCCAGGGCCTTCCGGAGCTCGCGATTGCGGCGCGCCCGCTCCAGCACCTGCGGGAGCATCTCCAGCAGCGAATTGTCCTTGGCCAGATAGTCGTCGGCGCCCAGACGCAGCGCCGCGGCGGCGAGCGACTCGTTGCCGTGGGCGGTAATGACGATGACGGCCGGCGGGTTGGGCCGAGCCCGGATGGTCTCGACCAGGTCGAGGCCGCTGGCGTCGGGCAGCTGGTGGTCGAGGAGCACGAGATCCACCCCCTCGAGGGCGTCGAGCGCCTCCCGGCCGGTGGTGACGTGCCCGGCGGCGCCGAAGCCCCGGGAGCGCAGGACGTGCAGCACGAGGCGGGCGATCGTATGATCGTCGTCCACGACCAGCACGCGCAGCAGGCCCGCGGGCTCCGGCGCCGTCACTCGCCGGCCCGCGCAGAACGTGCGACGCTCACCGCTGGACGTCGTCGAGGAAGACGAGCGCCTGCCGGCGGCTCACCACCGCCTCGAGGGCTTCGTGAATGGCCGGGTCGATCGCCGTGCCCACCAGCTCGCCCATCCGCTCGATCGCGTCTTCCGGCGGCATTTTCTCCTGGTACGGCCGGGCGGTGGTGAGCGCGTCATAGATCTCGACCGCACCGATGACCCGGGCGCCGAGCGGGATGCGTTCGCCGGCCAGCCGGTCGGGGTAGCCGTAGCCGTCCCATCGCTCATGGTGACTCCGGACCAGGGCGATCACGCCCTGCAGGTGCACCAGCGGCGCCAGAATCTGGCACCCGACCAGCACGTGCTGCTTCACGTGCTCGTATTCCTCGTCGGTCAGGGGACCCTGCTTGTGCAGGATCTCCTCGCGGATGCCGATCTTCCCGATGTCGTGCAGCCGGCCCGCGGTACGGATGGCTTCGATCTCCTCGTCGGGCCGCTCGAGATGGGCGGCGACGCCCGCCGAGAGGTCGGCGACCCGGGCGGAGTGGCCCCGGAGGTAGGGGTCCTTGGCCTCGAGGGCGTTGACCAGCGCCTCGAGAGTGGCCACCGAGATCCGCTCCTGGGTGGCCTGCTCGAGCCGCCGCTCCGCTACCCGGAGCGCGACCTCCTCCTTGAGCCACCGGTTGATCTGCTGGCCCTCGAGCAGGGTATGCCGCCGCTCGAGCGCGCGCCCGATGGCGTGTCCCAGGTGGGCGAGATCGATGGGCTTGAGCAGATAGTCGAGCGCCCCGCGCTGCATGCAGAGCGCGGCGGAGGTGGCGTCGTTGACGGCGGTGAGCATAAGGATGGCCGCGGTCGGCTCCAGCTCGAGCAGCCGGGGCACGAGGTCGATGCCGTTGGTGCCCGGCAGGTTCACGTCGAGCAGAATGCCGATGATCTTCTGCCGCCGGAGCAGCTCGAGCGCCTCCTCCCCGGAGGCGGCTACCGCGACCTCATACCCCTGTTGGACCAGGTAGCGCCGCAGGGCGCTACGAATCGCCTCCTCGTCATCCACGACGAGGAGCGTGACGGGTCCACCGCTCAGCGGCACGCGGACTCCTTCACTCGGTCCGGCGGCCGTGAGGGCGCCGGTTGGCAGGCTGGGGGTGACGGAAGGTACGGAGCGCGGAGAGTCGGGGCAAGTGAGGCTGCGCCCCTCGGACGGTTCAGCCTGCGAAGTCCACCTGCACCCGCTCGGGGATGACGCCCGCGGCGTGCCCGCGGTCGAGCAGCGTCTGGACCGCCTCACGGCCCCGCGGGCCGTAGTCGACCGTCCACTGGTTCACGTACATGCCGACGAAAGTGTCGGTCCGCGCGTCGCCGATGCCGCGATTGAACTGCTTCGCGTGGGCCAGCGCCGGCCCACGGTGCTCGAGGCCGTAGACGATGCTGGCCCTGAGGTCGCGCGCGATCTGGTCGATGACGTTCGGACCCAGGTCTCGCCGGACCGCGTTCCCGCCGAGCGGAAGGGGCAGCCCGGTCTCCTCCATCCACCAGGCGCCGAGGTCGGCCCAGAGGTGGAGCCCCGCGTCGGCGTAGGTGAGCTGGCCCTCGTGGATGAGGAGTCCGACGTCCACCTCTCCCGCGTGCACCGCGTCTTCGATGCGGTCGAACGGCATGACGACGGCGGACACGTCGCGCTGATACAGCATGAGCGCGAGATAGGCCGTCGTGAGCGTCCCCGGCACGCCCACCCGGAGCCGGCGCACCGCGGCGCGCGGCTCGGCCGGACGCGGGCGG
>JAICJD010000052.1 GCA_025928645.1 Gemmatimonadales bacterium | reverse complement strand
TCGGCGCCCCCGTCTCCTGATCGTGTATCGCGCCGCGCGCGACCGGCCCCAGAATGGTTACCGGCGCCTCGACTACGTGGCCTACTTCAGCCGCGACCCGGGCATCGCGCGGGTGTTCTCGCACTACCAGCGCATCGCCCGAACGGGTGACTACGACGTGTTCGAGCGGGTCCCCGACGGCGTGGCCCACACCGGCCCGCCCATGGTGCCCGAGCGCCCGACCCAGGACATCCTCCCCGTGCAGCGCCGGACTGGCCTCTGACCTGGCGCCCGGGACGAGCCTGTGCGCTGGCGGCACTCGCCGGGGTGCTCTCGGCCCTGCTGTGCTGGGCGGCCTACCTGCTGCCGCCACCCACCAGCTCGGACTTCGACCAGATCTGGATCGCGGCACGCGCGCTGGCGTCGGGCGCCGATCCGTACGAGGTGGTCCCGCGAGTGTGGTTCACCGGCTACCCGTTTTACTATCCCCTCACCGCGGCCGTCGTCGGGCTGCCCTTCTCCGCGCTGCCGCTCGGGTGGGCGCGCGTGGTGTGGGCCGCGGTGAGCGGCACGCTGCTCGCGCTGGCGGCCATGCGCTGGGGCCGCGGCCTTCCGGCCGCGCTGTTGAGCGCCAGCTTTCTCAACGCCCTGGTGCAGGGTCAGTGGTCTCCGCTCCTCACGGCCGCCGCGGTCCTGCCGGCGCTCGCCTGGGTCTGGGCGGCCAAGCCCTCGATCGGGGCGGCGCTGTTCGTGGGCTTCCCCAGCCGGCGCGCCCTGATCGGAGCGCTGGCGCTCGCGGCCATCGCGCTGGCCGCGTTTCCCTCGTGGCCCGTCCGATGGGTCGAAGCGCTCCGCACCGCGGAACACGTGGCCCCGGTGTCGCGCCCTTTCGGGTTGCTGCTGCTCCTCGCGTTGCTGCGCTGGCGGCTGCCGGAAGCGCGGGTGATGGCGGCGCTGGCGTGCGTGCCTCAGATGACGGGGTTGTACGAGACGGTGCCGCTGTTCCTGATCCCGCGGAATCGCTGGGAGGGGTACGCGCTCGCGGGGTCGAGCTACGTCGCTGCCTTCCTCCAGGTTCGGTACGCTCCCCGAGCGCCGGGCATGAGCCTCGACGCCGTCTTCGCCCAGCGGTGGCCGTTCGTGCTGGCGTTCGTCTGGCTGCCGGCCCTGGCAATGTTGCTCTGGCCTCGTCAGAGGGCGATCGATGCGGCGCCCTGAGCCTGCCGACCGCGACGTCGTCGTTGCCGCCGCGCTCGGCCTGGGCCTCGCCGTGCGGCTGCTGGACCTGGTGCGCTGCCGCTCGCTCAACCTCGACGAGGCGCGGCTCGCCATCAACATCGCGTCGCGCTCGTTCGCCGGGCTCCTCGCGCCGCTCGACCTGGACCAGAGCGCGCCGCCGCTCTTCCTCTGGGGCGAGCATGCGATGGTCCGGCTGTTCGGTACCGGCGACTGCGCGCTCCGGCTGCTGCCGGGGCTCGCCAGCCTCGCCGCCATGCTCGCGGCGTGGCCGCTCGCCCGGCGTTTTCTCGCGCCGGCCGAAGCACGACTCGCGACCCTGGCGCTGGTGCTGAGCCCGTTCCTGATCAACTATGCGGCCTCGGTGAAGCAGTATTCCTTCGAGCTCGCCTTTGCGGTCTCGTTCATTCTCCTCGCCGAGCCGCTGTTTCGAGCCCCGGCGCGGCACCGCGCGCTGGTGGTGCTCGCGGCGGGCGTCGTCGGGCCGTGGCTCTCGCTCAGCTCGGTGTTCGTGCTCGCGGCGGCGTGGCTCGCATGGGCGGTCGAGGCACGCCGGCGGGAGCCCGGGTTGCGCCGGTTCGTCGCCGCGGCCGCGCTGCTCTGGGGCGGTTCGGCTGCCGCGGCGCTCGCGACCGTGTACCGCGCCGCGGGCGCCAATCCCTATATGCAGCGGTTCTGGGAGCTGGCGTTCCTGTCTCCCGCGCGGCCCGATCTGGCGGCCCGGGCGTGGCGGACCATCGAGGACATCGTATGGTCGCTCGTCGCCGGCGATCCGCTGGTGGCTCGCGCACCGTTTCAACCGTGGGTGGGGTTGGCGACCGCGCTCGCGGCCGCGTCCGTCGCCGCCGGCATCGTCCGTATGGCGCGGCGCCGCGACGGGGCAGTATCGTGGTGGCTTGCCGGCCCGTTCGTGCTGGCGCTCGCCGCGTCAGCGGCCGGCCGGTTTCCGATCGCCCCTCGGCTCGCGCTCTTCGCACTCCCCGGGCTGGTGCTCCTCGGCGCCGCGGGCGTGGGCGCCGTGGTGGACCGGCTGCCGGCGCCGCATCGCCCCGCCGTGTGGCTCGTCGCCACCGTGCTCGTCATTCTGCCGCTGGAGTTCGCCTCGATCGTGCGATCCCTGGCGCTCGAGGGGCCGGGGCAGTTCGAGCGCCTGGTGACCGCCTTTCGCGAGCGGAGCCGCCCTGGGGAGCCGATCTATGTGTTCGCCCGGAGCCTGCCAGCCTGGATCTGGTACACCACCGATTGGGCGGAGCCGGACACGGCGCGACTCCAGTATCTCACAGGGCTGGCGCGGGCGGGCGGCGCGGGGTTTGAGAACATGCCCAGCCGAGGCACCGTCGGCGAGAAAGAGACCCGGATGCTGATCTGGCGCGATGGCAGTCGACGCGAGCTGCTGGGCCTTCCCTCCGGCATGGAGTGGCGCGAGGTGCAGGAGCACGTCCGCTCCGTGCCGGACCGCGGCTGGGTCGACACGGAAGCAGCCCGGATCGAGCGCGCCGCTCAGCCGGGTGTCTGGGTGTTGGCGACGACCTACTACGCACCCGAGACAGCGCTGTTCCAGCGGCTCGAGCGCGATGCCGTTCGCCGAACCGACGCCGAGATCCGTCCGGGAAGCGCGCTCGTGCGCTACGAGTTCGCTGTTTCCGACAGCGCGAGGAGCCGGTGAGCGCCGCGCCGACGCAGAAGGCGACAAGGCTTACCTACTCCCCGGAGCCATCCCTGGACGAGGCGTCGCCGCCGCGCGCCTGGTTGGGCGGCCACCGGTGGTGGGCCATGCTGCTCTTCACCGCGCTGTATCTCCCGCTCACCCTGGAGCGGGCCGCGGTCAAGCCGCTCTGGGAGGACGAGCTGTTCACGCTGGCCATCAGCCGGCAGACGCTTCCCGAGATGTACCGCGCGCTCGCCACCGGCGCCGATCAGCATCCGCTGCCCTTTTATGTGGTCACCCACGCCGCGCTGGCGACCGGCCTTCCGACCGAGATCGCGATCCGTCTTCCCGAGATCATCGCGGGCTGGATTGCGGCGCTCGCCGTCTTCCTCTACCTGGCCCGCGTGCTCGACGCCATCTACGCCCTGCTCGGCATCTTCTGCCTCATGACCACCGCGGTCTGGGGCTACGCCACCGAAGCCCGCGGGT
Source organism: Gemmatimonadales bacterium (assembly GCA_025928645.1). GTDB lineage: Bacteria > Gemmatimonadota > Gemmatimonadetes > Gemmatimonadales > GWC2-71-9 > CAVVWJ01. The sequence goes on along the minus strand of JAICJD010000052.1, from coordinate 19,568 downwards.
ACGAGCTCATGGTGGCCGGGAGCGCGGTGGCCTTCCTGGCATGGCAGGCCGTCGGCCGGCGGCGCGGTGCGACGCTCGGTCTGGCGGCCGCGCTCATGGCCGCGGTGGCCAGTCACTACTACGCGCTACTGGTCGTGGCGCCCCTGGCGACGGCGGAAGCGTGGCGGACGTGGACCCGGCGCGAGAGACGGGTGGGGGTGTGGCTCGCGTTCGCCGCGACGCTTGTGCCGCTGGCCCTGAGCCTCTCGCTGGTGCGGGCGGGACGTGGATATTCGGCTACGTTCTGGGGAAAGCCGTCGTTCCAGGGGGTAGGCGACAGCTACCTGTTCCTTCTGAGCTCGGCGGCGCTGGCGCTTGCGCCGGTCGTCGCGCTCGGCGCCTGGTCCGCGATCGGTGCCAGCGCGGTGCCGATGCGGCGAGTTCCTATCCGGCGCGACGAGTTGGTGGCCCTCCTCGGCTTGCTCGCGCTTCCCGTGCTGGGCGTACTGGTCGCCAAGCTCGTCACAGGGGCATTCGTCGCGCGCTACATGCTGCCGGCGGCCGTAGGGCTCGCGATCCTGGCGGCGATCGCGCTCTTCGGGTTGTTCCACGGTCGGGCGTTACCCGCGCTGTCGGCCGCGTTCATGCTGGCCGCGTGCCTGCTCTACGTCGGAACGATGTGGGTGAGCCTCGACCGCCAGCAGGCGCAACGGCAGGTGAATCTGGCCGCGTGGATGGCGGGGGCAGGACATGAGGAGCTGCCGATCGTCGTGGCGCAGCCCGCCGCGTTCCTGAGCTTGGCGCAGTATGCACCCGCATCGTTGACGGCGCGCCTTGTGTTCCTGGGCGACACCGCCGAGGCCCAACGCTATCTCAGGCAGGATACAGCGGAGCGCGGCTTCTCCGACCTGGCGCCATGGTTCCCGCGGACGGTCATGTCGTACGCCGAGCTGCGGCGCCGATATCCGGAGATTCTGCTCTACGCCGACTGGAACGATTTTGGGATCCGGAATTGGGCGGTGTCCCGGCTACTCGACGACGGCGGCCGGCTCCAGCTGATCGGCCGCAACCGCGACGCGCAGCTCTTCCGCGTCTGGCTGTCGGACTCCGCTCGGGCCGGAATCGGGACGAATCCGGCAATGTGAGCGTCAAACGAGGAGTCACCCTGAGCGAAGCAAAGGGGGCATGCGTTCGGGCATGCCCCCTTCGCTTCGCTCAGGGTGACTCGCTGCCACATGCCCTATCTGGGTCCTTTGGCCCGGGCCGGCCACCATCCTCCAGCCTCGGGCACGTTCGGCCGGCTGAGCACAAGCGCCAACGCCGGCAGGTGGACCAGCCCAAGCAGCAGCCACCACTGGTATTCCGCGCCCACCGGCCACGGCCCCTGCGGCCCGAGGAAGAACAGCAGGTGACAGATCATCGTGACCACCGCGAATGCCTGGGCCTGGCGCTTGTCGTCGCACACGAGCGCCACCGGCAGCACCTCGTACAGCGCCGTGGTGCACGGCACCAGCGCGAGAAGCGTCAGCATGCGCGCCTCCGGACGCTTCCACCGGAGAGCCGCGGCAAGGAGCAGGAACCCGCCCGGCCGGAGCAGATCCGGCTTGTGCGGCGTGCGCGCCACCGACGCGAGCCACTCCGGCACCCAGCCCGGCATCACCGCAAAGCACAGCCCCACGAACAGCAGCCCGCCGATCACCGCGATCCGGTTGGGCCACCCGCCCCACAGCGCGAAGCCGAGCGTCGGCTTGGCCGCGAGCATCCACGACAGCGCCGGCGTGAGGGCGGCGGCGATGAGCACCGGCGCCCACTGCACGTCGATCCAGCTCCAGAGCATCGCGCCGCTCAGAAGAAACCAGAGCGTCCAGCGCCCGCGACGCGTGACGGTCCACGTGAAGGCCCCCGCCCCTATCGCTGCCATGAGCGGCCGCGCCCAGTCCAGCGGGATCAGGGTGAATGGCGCGGTGAGCAGGATCGCCGGCAGGGGATACAGCAGCCAGTTGGGCCAGGGCGGCACCGTGATCTCGGCGTATGGGCTCCGGCCCTCGACCAGCGCGCGGGCGCCGGCCCAGGTCGGGTCCCAATCGCTGATGACGTTCCGGTTGGCCTGCTGCCTGTAGAGCAGGATCACGAACACCGCCGCCACCACCGCCACCCCGACCGATACGAGCGCACGCCACCGAGCATCGGGCGGCTCCCCCGCCGAAGCGGCCCGACCGCCCGCCACGACATCCGTTGCCAGGTCGCTCACCGGCTGACCGTTCGACCGTCCGACCGTCTGACCGTCCGACCGTCTGCCTGCTCGCCCGGCCGCCGCAAAATCACCGCCGTCGAATCTCGATACCACTCGGTCCATCCGTGATCCCGCTCGAGCTCGTCGGCCAGCCGGCTCCCGGGCGGAATCAGGGTGAAGTCGATCTTCCAGCGCTTCAGGATGTCGCGCCAACCAGGCTCGAGGTTCCACACCTGGATCCACTCGTTGAACAGCTTCTCGCCGTAGTGGTCCGTCCCTCCGTCGATGAACACCCGCTGCTCGGGCCAGTCGAGCAGCAGGTAGCCGCCCCAGATGAAGTTGTTGTACATTCGGCCCGGGAGCTTCGCCGCACGCGCCTTGGCGACGGCGCGCACCGGAAAGGCGTGCTCGTCGAAGCGGTTGGGGATGACCGTCGTCCCGGCCACGGAGCCGCCCAGGGCCGCGATCCCGATCAGGATGAGCGAGACGACTGCCGCCCCCACACCAGGGTATCGGCCGGCCGCTTCGCGCTGGAATACCATCTTCGCGCTCGTGAGCAGCGGCATCGCGCGCCACTCGGCGTCCAGGTGCAGCGCCAGGAGCGGCAGGGCAGCGATCGCGAACAGCTCGATGTTGCGCTGGCTGATGAGCGCGAAGGCGATGGTCGCGAGCAGCACCAGCAGCGACGTGATCGGCGGCCGCCGCCGGCTCCAGGCCAGCGCGCCGATCACGAGCAGCAGCACCGCCAGGAACATCTTCCCGTTGGGGGTGTGGAAGTCGGGCGAGAGGAACTCCTGGGTCTGAGCCAGGATGGCGCTGTTGCCGAAGAAGCCGAACACATGCCCCAGCAGCCGGAACCCGTTCGGATTGAGCAGGCTCGCCACGAGGGCCAGGAGCAGCGCGCCCGCGTGGTGCCGCGCCCGCGCGAACCAGGCGGCCCGACCGGCGTCCCGCGTGAGCAGCCCTTCGGTGGCCTCGCCCACGATGTAGATGACGATGAGGATGCACCCGAACGAGAACCCGCCGTGCAGGTTGGCCCACACCACGAATAGCACCGGGTACAGCAGCAGCGCGCGCCGGGTCTGATGCTGGAGCAGCTCGAGCAGCACCACGACGAGCAGCATCGTGAAGAGGTGCGGCCGCGCGAGCCAGTGCGCCGCGCTGAGCACGGCGGCGGACATGCTCACGAGGTAGGCGAGCAGCGGGTCGCCGCCCCGCCGGATGATGAATCGCGCGACCAGCGTGTAGGTGAGCGCCAGCACCAGCCCGGCGAGCACCGCCACGCCGGCGAGCCCGGCAAGCCGGTAGGCCGAGGCATAGAGCAGCTCGCTGCCGTACTCGAACGCCAGGAATGGCTGCCCGGCCTTGGTGAACGAGAACACGTCCTGGTGCAGCAGGCCGTGCCGGTCGAGCATCAGCTCGCCCAGCCGGATATGGCGCGCGAGGTCGCCGTCGCTGTTCAACAGCCGCGAGCCGAACCCGACCGGCACCACCACGGCCCAGATGATGAAGATGATGTCGTAGAGCGAGGGCCGGACACCCGGGCGGCGGTCGCTCACAGCCGGGGGCCGAAGGCCCCGACCCGGCGGCGGTAATCGGCGTACTGGGGAAAGGCGCGGACCAGCACGTCCTCCTCGAACCGGACCCGCACCAGCAGCAGCGCGAACCAGGCGAACATGAGCAGCGCGAGCGGCGCCGTCAGATGCCGCAGGAGGATGCCGAGGTTGACCAGTAGGTACACCGCGTAGATCGGGTGCCGGGCCCAGCGGTACGGGCCCGCCGTGACGAGGTCACGGGCCTCGGCCTCGACGCTGAAGTTCCGTCGCAGGTACCAGAGTGGCCACAGGCTCAGCACCGCGCCGCCCAGCCAGAGCACCGCGCCTACGAGCCGGAGGTCAGGGACAGGGGTCGGTCGCACCCAGTCGTGGTGATAGCGCGCGGCGTACCACAGGAACAGCATCGGCCCGAAGGTGTTGGCGTAAGCGACGGCGCGCGGCCACCAGCCTGGGGTCCCTAGCCGCGGGCGCGGGCGCAGGAGGAAGCTCGCCGCGACCACGATCTCCTGCAGGATCCCCGGCAGGATGAGGATGCCGAATTCCGGCGCCTGGGTGTAGAGGTTGGCCCCGATGGCCGTAAAGGCCACCACGCCCACCCAGTCGCTCCAGTGGCGCGAGCTGCGCAGGGTCATCCGGCTTCCGTATGGAGAGAGTTCGGGAGTTGCCCGCCGGCCGCCCAGCAATTCCGGGACCTGAGGGCTATGGGCCCGTTCTGCTGCTTGACGCTGTCCGCACCGGTCCCTAGCTTTTCGGGCTCGGACGCAACGATACCAGCAAGAGCCCCGGCCTGACTGACCGTCTGACAGCCGACCGTCTGACCGCCTGTCTTGCGCCGAGCTTTTGATCATGCAATTTGCTGCACCGCACAATATCCGCGGTTGGCCCCCCTGAAGGAACCCCTCCGCAGGCCAAGCCGTGCGCGTGTGGAAGACGTGCAACGAGGTTGGAACTCTTGCGTCAGCAGTCCCTTGGCCGGGGCTGGCTCGGATTCTCGAGAACTTTCGACAAGTGCCAATGACGCGCGAGGTTGGAAGCCGGGGAAGGTCGGGGCGACACTGGGCATGTGTATTGCACCCGGGCCGGGCCCACACTTCAAGCAGTCGTGTCCTTGTATCTGGATGGGCTCACTACCCATCCGAAATTCGGCGGGTCGTAGAGGACCCGTTCGATCGGCCCATGTCCCCGTGGGCCCAACCCCGGACTGGCCTCGAGCCAGGGAGGAAGTATGAAGGCGCTGTGGCAAGCTTTTTCTAGCGACGAGTCCGGCCAGGGCCTCGTGGAGTACGCCCTGATCATCGCCCTGGTGGCGGTCGGGCTGATCGCGATCCTGCTCGTGCTCCGCAACAGCATCGGCAACGTGTTCAACAACGCGGCGACGCAGCTGAACAACGCCCCGGCCAACCCCTATCCGTGATTTCGGGGAAGGTACCGCAGGAGAAGCTGTGACAGCGCCAGACCGCGATCGGGGGCAACCTCGGTCGCGGTCGACGTTGCTGGAAGAATCGACACTCGGATGACGAGCCGTCTTCCGCTGGATGTGATGACGTTGGCCTTTCTCGCCCTCATGGCGGCGGCGGCCTGGTTCGACGTGCGTACGCGGCGCATTCCCAACAAGTTGACGCTGACCGGGATGGCGGTGGCCATCGCGCTCAGGCTGCTCGCCGGGCCGGGAGCGGGCATCGATGGAGTGACCGGTGCCGTCCTGGCTTTTGTGCTGTGCCTGCCCTTCTTCGTGTTGGGGGTCCTGGGGGGCGGCGATGCCAAGCTGATGATGGCCGTGGGGGCGTTCATGGGACCCCGCGACCTGCTCATGGCGATGCTGGTCATCGCCTCGCTGGGCGGGATTCTTGGCGCGATTGATGCCATGCGGAAGGGCATCCTGCTGCCCGTCCTGCACAACTGTGGTGACATCCTGAAGCACTGGGCTACCCTTGGCCGACGGGGCGCCAACCGCTCCCTGGCCACCGGCGGAGCCCTCGCGATCCCGTATGGCGTGGCCATCGCCTCGGGATCGCTTCTCTGGTGGTTGCTGCGTGTGAGGGGTCTATGAGGGCTGCGCTCTGCCGGCTTGCGCGCCGGCTGAACCGGTCGGGGCAGGCGGCCGTCGAGCTGGCCCTTGTGCTGCCGGTCATACTCTTGCTGGCTATTGGCATGCTTGAGTTCGCGCGCGCCTGGAATCTGCATCAGGCGCTAACCGATGCAGTGCGCGAGGGGGCTCGACGCGCGGTACTTGCCGGGCCTTCCGCAACCGATCCGGTCGACTCTGTGTATGCCCCGATCTGGCGCTATATGGCACAGGCGGGCTACAACCCGACGTTCGTGGCCATGGGAGTGTGCAACCCAGGCACGGTGAACTGTTCGTCGACGAGCCGCCCGGCCCCGGGGAGTAACTGGAAGGTGCATGGTGAGCTCGTGACCGTCGAGGCGAGCTTTCCGTACCGGTTCTTCATCTTGAGGAACCGTGCGATCACGATGAAGTCCTCGCTCACTGTCCGAAACGAGTAGCCCACGATGCGACGAACTCGACCCTGGCTCATGCTGGCGGTTGCTCTGGCTTCGGGTGGCCTGGCCGCTTTGCTCGCCATGCGCTACCTGCGGCAGCAAGCTGTCCCCGTCATTGCTGCGCCCAAGAAGGGCGATATCGTGATCGCCGCCCGACCGCTGCCGCTCGGCACAGTCCTCGCCGACGGTGACGTGAAGACCATCGAGTGGACGGGGAGCGCCCTGCCGGTCGGCTTCGCGGCCTCCAAGGCCGAGGTCGTCGGCCGCGGGGTCATGAGCCCCCTCCAGGAGAACGAGCCCATCCTCGACAACAAGCTCGCTCCCAAAGGCACCGGCGGCGGCCTGCCGATCATCATCGACACGGGCAAGCGCGCCCTGACGATGCGGGTCAACGACGTGACCGGTGTGGCGGGGTTCGTGACGCCGAACACTCGGGTCGACGTGCTGCTCACCATGAACGACAAGGTGGGCAACGAGCCCTCGACCCGGATCGTCATGCAGGACGTGCGCGCTCTCGCGGCCGGCCAGCAGATCCAGCCGGACAAGGACGGCAAGCCGCAATCGGTAGGAGTGGTGACGTTCCTGGTAACGCCCGAGCAGGCGGAGACCCTCGCGCTTGCCTCGCAGCAGGGCAGCATCCAGCTCGCTCTCCGGAACATGTTGGATACCGCGCGGGTCAAGACGATGGGCACCCGTAGCAGCGCTTTGCTGGGCCCGATCGGCCGCCCGCCCGCACCGCGTCGTGCAGTCGCGCGTGGGCCCTCCACGCCGGCACCGGCGCCCGAGCCGGCATCGACGGTCATCGAGGTCTATCGCGGCGGCGCTCGAACCTTGCAACGCTTCTGACCCCCTGTCTCATTCTTCACCAAGGAATCACGTGTCGCGACTTCGGCTCGTAGCCCTCGGTCTCATTCTCGCCGTGCTCGTTCCGGGCGCGGCGCATGCGCAGCGGGTGGTGAGCAAGGCGGAGCGGGTCATCTCCGTCTCCAAAGGCGCGTCGGCGCTCTTGATCAATCCAGTGCCGATCTCGCGCTTTTCGGTCGGTGATCCCGGTGTTGCCGAGGCGGTCGTCCTGTCGCCCACGGAGGTGCTTATCAACGGCAAAGCTCTGGGCACCACGACGCTGCTGATCTGGGACCAGGGGGGCGAGGTCAAGGTAAATTCGGTGGAAGTGACCGCCGATGCGCCGGGGCTGCAGCGGTTCATCAAGCAGCTCATGCCTGACGAAGACATAGCGGTCAGCGCCAGCGGTAACACGGTAACCCTATCGGGCAATGCCAAGGACCCGAACAGCGTTGATCGGGCCGTGGATATCGCCAAAGGGACCGGGGCGACCGTCATCGACAACCTGGTTGCCCCGCCGGCCGTGCAGGTGCTTCTCAGGGTGCGCTTCGCCGAGATCAACCGGACCGCGCTCCTCGCCTGGGCGGCCCAATTCCACGCTCTCAACCCACAGGACCTGAACGGGGGTACGGCGAATTATCTGGGTGACATTTCGGCGAATAGCGGCGACAACACCATCCACTTCCTGATGACCAACCTCGGCGCCAATTTCGAGACGTTCGTCCGGTTGGCTACTCAGAAGGGCGATCTCCGCACGCTGTCCGAGCCCAATTTGATGACCCTGCCGGCCAAGGAGGCCACCTTTCTGGCCGGTGGTGAGTTTCCCTACCCGTCGGTCCAGAGCGGCGCCAGCAACTCGGTGACGATCGCGTTCAAGGAGTTTGGTGTCCGGCTCAGGTTCACCCCCAACATTCAGCGGAACGGTGCGATTCGCCTCAAGGTGGCCCCCGAGGTCTCCAGCCTGGACTTCGCCAACGCCGTTCAGGTGAGCGGGTTCGTTCTTCCCGCGCTCCGAACCCGCCGCGCCGAGACCGATGTCGAGTTGCGCCAGGGCCAGTACCTCATGATCGCCGGTCTCCTGGACAACGAGACCACCCGTAATCTTACCAAAATTCCGCTTTTGGGCGACATTCCGATTCTCGGGGAGCTGTTCAAGTCCCACGACATTCGCGACCGCCGGACCGAGCTGCTGGTCGTCGTCACTCCTGAGCTGGTGCAGGCGTCCGACTCCGCGCCGCCCATGCCGACCAACGAGCCTGGTCCGCCGCCGCCCCCGGGACCGTGGAAGCGTCAAGGGTTCCTGAAGAGCCCGCAGCAGCCAACGGGAAGTCCGCTGCAGGGCACAACATCGCAGCCGCAGAAGTAAGCGCGGCGGAGGGTCGTCGTATGGGTACCGTTCGACGTCGTCTGGCAGACGAGCGAGGCAGCGCCATCGTTCTCGTTGCAGTCATGCTGTTCTCGATGCTGGCGCTGGCCGCCTTGGCGATCGATCTCAGCTCGCTGCGGGATGCCAGGGCTGAAGCCCAGCGGGCGGCCGATGCCATCGCCCTCGGCGGGGCGGCGGCGTTCCGCGATTACCCGTACACCGATGCGCTGACCACCGACAGCGCCCAAAACTGGGCGCTCGATGTCGCTCGAAAGAACAAGGTTCGGGCCGACACGCTGGACTTGCGCAACCTGGCCACGCAGACGACGTCGTACGGCTGGGGCTCGGTCAGGGATATTGAGACCAATCAGGTGTCCCTCAACATCATCCCGGACAGCCAGAAAGTCAGAGTGTGGGTCAGGCACGCGGGGGTCCAGACCTTCTTCGGCGGTCTGCTCGCCAAGCCCTACGGGCACGTGCAGGCAATGGCGACTGCCTGGGCCACCGAGGAGGGTCCGACGGTCAGCTGCCTGAAACCGTTCGTAATGCCGGACATGTGGTTCGAGAGCGACACGACGACTCAGGACGTCAACCGAAACCGCTACATGGATCCGATCACCCAGGTCACCGGCAACACGCAGGACGGGGAGTCGTGGAAGTTCCAGCCACCGTCAATCGGGGGGCACGATTACTACATCCCCTACGACCCGAACTCGACGCCGCCTGCCGGTCAGGTGCAGACCGGCTACGGGAGTCCCCTTCGCTCGACGCAGGGCTATGACCATGATGTCGGCCTTCCCCTGCTCCTCAAGCCGCAGACGGGTTCCGGCAACACGGATCCCGCCGCGGAGCGAATGGGTAATGCCTTCTGGATGCTGAATCTGAATCCGGACTCGAACTTCAAGGCCGAGGTCCGGAGCGGGTGCGGCACGGCATCGGTCGGCGACTCGGTCCCGTACGACAACGGCAGCAAGACGGCCGTGCGGCAAGCCATCGACGACCTGATCCAGCAGGATCCGAGCGCCCATTGGGACAACACGACGCACCGGGTGGAGGGCTCGCAGTACTCGGATTGGACCCAGAGCCCCAGGGTGGTCATCGTCGGCCTGATCAGTCCGGAGTACTGGATCGCGAACTCATCCAATAACAAGCCCGACCCGGGTTCGAAGTTCACCAACTTTGTCCGGATTTTCTTCGAGCCGGTGGACCGGAATGGCAAGCCCGAGAACATCCAGGCACGCTATATCGGACCGGCGCCGGGCAGCGGCGGCGGCCCCACCGGCGGACCGCTGGTCAAGGTCCTGCAACTGATCCAGTGACAACGATGCCGAGATACCGATGACCGAGCGGACCATCCGCACGGCGCTGATCTCTTCCGATCGATCGTTTCGGGAGATGGTCAAGGATGTGTTCCTCGCGCACGAAGCTTGGACGGCGCCGGCGATCGAGATCGCGGCGCCGTTCTCCGCCTTCGGGGAAAATGAGCTCCGGCAGATCCGGCAGCTCCATCCCGAGGTCATCGTGCTGGACGTGGCTGACGAGCCGGAAATGGGCATCAAGTTGGCCCAGTTCCTGAGCGAAGCCAACCCTGGCCTTCGGCTGGTGGCGAGCGGACCCCAGCTCCCCAACGAGCTCCTGCTCGCGGCCATGCGCGCCGGTGTCGTCGACTATCTCACCCGTCCGACGACCCCCGAGGCGATGACCGCCGCGGTGGAGCGTGTCCGCCAGCTTCTCGGCGGCAACACCAAGGAGGGCAACAAGCAGCCAGGGGCGCTGTTCGCTTTCTATAGCCCCAAGGGTGGCGCCGGCACCACGACCGTCGCCACGAACTTCGCCGTCGTGCTCCATCGGCTCACCGGCAAGAAGACGCTGCTGGTGGATCTGGACCTCGAGCTGGGCGAGATCGCGCTGCTGCTCGGCGTGCAGCCGCGGTTCAACTTCGTGGACATGGTGCAGAACTTTCATCGGATGGACGCCGAGCTGCTGGCGTCGTACATCGAGCGCCACGACTCGGGCGTGCACCTGCTCTCTGCTCCGTACCAGCCGGAGACGGCCGAGGTCGTGACCGGGGACGAGATCCGGAAGATCCTGATGTTCCTGCGGCGCCACTACGACTACATCGTGGTGGACACGGCCAAGTCGTTCTCGCCGGCCACGCTCGCGGCGTTCGAGCAGGCCGACCCCGCGTTCATCGTGACCAACGTGGACCTGGCGTCGCTCAGAAACATCCAGCGCGGTTTGCCGCTGCTCAAGCGCATGATGGGGCGGGGTGAAGACCACATCCGGCTCATCGTGAACCGCTACAACGGTGCCAGCGACATCTCGCTCAAGGACGTGGAGACCACGATCGGCCTCAGGGTCTTTCATACCCTAAGCAACGACTACGAGGGCGTGAGCCGCTCCATCAACAGCGGACGGCCCATCGTCCTGAACGGCGATTCCAAGTACGGCGCGGACATCCAGGCCATGGGCCGCCAGGTCACGGGCCTCAAGGCCAAGAAGAAGGGCGCGAAGGCCCGACTCTCGGCTCTCAGCGCGCCATTGGGCAGGTTGTTCGGCCGCGGTAAAGCGGAGGAGGCGACCAAATCATGAGCATCCCGACCGCCGGCGAAGCCGGCAAGCCCAGGCTCCCCTGGCAGGCCCCGTCCCCGGGTGAAGCCCCGCCGCGGCCTTCCGGGCCCAATACGCAGTCCACCGCGGCGGACCAGCATTACTTCCAGCAGATCAAGGGCCGGGTGCACCGCCGGCTGATCGAGCGGCTCAACCTGTCCAACCTGGAACGGGTGGCCCGCGACCAGGTGGTCGACGCCATCCGGAAGGTCGTGCACGACCTGATCAGCCAGGAGATGATCGCGCTCAACTTCGACGAGCGCGAGCTGCTGGTGGTGCAGGTGCTCGACGAGATCTTCGGCCTGGGCCCGCTCGAGCCGCTGATGCAGGACGCGGACATCTCCGACATCCTGGTCAACACCTACAAGAGCATCTTCATCGAGCGTCACGGCCGGCTGGAGAAGACCGACGTCCGCTTCCAGGACGACAAGCACCTTCTCCAGGTCATCGACCGGATCGTCTCGGCCGTCGGCCGCCGGATCGACGATTCCCAGCCCATGGTGGACGCCCGCCTGCCCGACGGCTCGCGCGTCAACGCCATCATCAAGCCGCTGGCCATCGACGGCCCCCACCTCTCGATCCGTAAGTTCCGTCGCGACGCCCTCGCGGCCGAGGACCTGCTCCGCTACGAGAGCGCCACCGAGCCGATGGTCGAGCTGCTGAACGGCGTCATCAAGGCGCGGCTCAACGTGCTCATCTCGGGCGGCACCGGCGCCGGCAAGACGACGCTGCTCAACATCATGTCCTCCTTCATCCCGGCCACCGAGCGTATCGTCACCATCGAGGACTCGGCCGAGCTTCAGCTCCGCCAGCCCCACGTGGTGCGGCTCGAGACTCGGCCGAAGAACATCGAGGGCACCGGCGAGGTGCCGCAGCGCATGCTGCTGGTCAACGCGCTTCGTATGCGCCCCGACCGTATCATCATGGGTGAGTGCCGCGGCCCCGAGGCCGTGGACATGCTCCAGGCCATGAACACCGGCCACGATGGGTCGCTCACCACGCTCCACGCCAATGCGCCCCGCGATGCGCTGAGCCGCCTCGAGACCATGATCGCGATGGCGAGCCTCGATCTGCCCGAAAAGGCCATGCGCCAGCAGATCGCGAACGCCATCCACGTGGTGATCCAGGTGAGCCGCCTCGGCGACGGCACCAGAAAGATCACGAACATCTCCGAGATCACCGGGATGGAAGGCGACGTGATCACCATGCAGGACATCTTCGTGTTCGAGCGCCACGGCGTGGGCGACGGCGGCGCGGTGATGGGCCACCACAAGGCCACCGGCATCCGGCCCAAGTTCGCCGACCGGCTCAAGGCGTACGGGGTGGACCTCGCGGCCATGCTTTTCGCCAATGCCGATGGGCATCCGGCGCACGAGCGCGGCCACGCCGCGGCGACGCCGTCCTGGTGGCGCTGACGATGCCCGGCCTTCCCGCTACCACCGCGATTCCCGCGCTCCTGGTCTTTCTGGCCGTGGCGCTGGGCACTATTTCACTTGCGCTCCTGGTAGACATCCTTCAGGAGCGGAACCGCCGCGCCGAGGCGCTCCAGCAGCTTCGCGACTTCACCGATGGCGGTGGCGAGGGCCCGGGACTCATGCGGGGGCTCGACGCCATGCCCCGCTGGCTGATCCCGGTGGCCTCGCGAGTCCCGGCCTTCGAGGACGCGCAGCTCATGCTGGAGCAGGCCGGCTCGACCATGACGCTGTCGCGGTTCTTCGTGATCAGTCTGGGTCTTGCAGCCTCCTTCGGCCTCGGGTTGCTGGTCCTCACGCTCTCGATCACCGTAGGGATCATCGCGGCTGCCTTCGGCGCGCTCCTGCCCTATATGGTCATGCGCCGGAAGCGCACTCGCCGGTTCGACAAGTTCGAGGAGCAGCTTCCGGAGGCGATCGACATGCTGGGACGCGCGATCCGCGCGGGCCATCCGTTGAGTTCCGGCCTTAAGATGGTGGCCGAGGAGTCCGCCGACCCCGTGGCGACCGAGTTTCGGCGCTCGCACGAGGAACACCGGTTCGGTCTGGCCTTCGAGGATGCGCTTCTGGCGATGGCCGACCGGGTGCAGATCGTGGACGTGCGCATCCTGGTGACCGCCATCCTGATTCAACGGGAGGTCGGCGGCAACCTGGCCGAGGTGCTCGACAACCTCGCCAGCGTGATCCGCGCGCGCTTCACCATCCGGCGGCAACTCCGGGTGTACACCGCGCAGGGGCGGTTCAGCGGCTACGTGCTCGCTGTCCTGCCGATCGCGGTAGGTGGGGCCATCTACACGATCAATCCGCCGTACATCAGGCTGCTGTTCACGGACCCGATGGGCAAGCTGCTGGTGATCGTGGCCGTGATCTTCCAGATCGTCGGCTTCCTCTGGATCCGCAAGATCATCAACATCGAGATCTGAGCGCGTCATGCTCCTCGTGCTGCTGTGCGTGGGTATCTCCGCCGCCTGCCTGTTCCTCTTCGTACTCGAGCTGGCGCCCAACCGCTCGCCGGGCGTGTCTCAACGGCTCACCGAGCTCCAGGCGCTGAACCCGACGTCGCCCTCGATCCTGTCCCGCCGCCGCCGTCACGAGCGCACCGAAAAGATCAAGTCGGTGGTCCAGGCCTTCGGCGAGTCCGTGCTCGAGCGAAGCGGCGAGCCCCCGAGCGCGCTTCGCCTCCGGCTCATTCAGGCGGGCTATCCGGCGGCGAGCGCTGTCCCGATGTACCTGGGCACGAGGATCCTGCTCCCCGCAGGCCTCGGCCTGGGCGCCCTCACGCTGCTGCCGCTGATGGGCTTCAAGGCGATCGGCATCATGCTCGGCGTCGTGTACTTCGTGGCGATGGGCTACGTCGTGCCCTCCCTCCACCTCCGCATGCGCACCAAGCGTCGGCAGAAGGAGATGCAGAAGGCGCTGCCCGACGCGCTCGACATGCTGGTGGTGAGCGTCGAGGCGGGACTCGGGCTCAACCAGGCGTTGGTCCGCGTGGCCGAGGAGATCCACCGGCTGAGTCCGGTGCTGAGCGAGCAGCTCGCGCTCGTGAATCTGGAGATCCGCGCCGGCACCGCCCGCGAGGAGGCGCTCAAGAACCTCGGGGAGCGCACCGGCCTGGGCGATATTACCTCCCTGGTCGGCATGCTGATCCAGACCGAGCGGTTCGGGACCTCCGTGGCCCAGGCGCTCCGGACCCACGCCGATACCATGCGTACCAAGCGGCGACAGCGAGCCGAGGAGGCTGCGGCGAAGACCACCATCAAGCTGATCTTCCCGCTGGTCTTCTGCGTGTTCCCGGCGATGTTCGTCGTGATCCTCGGGCCGGCCGTCATCCAGATCATTCAGGCGCTCAAGGGCTTCGGCGCGTGAGGTTCGTCCGCGCGCGCAACACCGCGCGCGGCTTGGAGCTGGGGAACCGGATCGGAGTGGCGGATACCTGGTGGCTGCGCCTTCGCGGCCTCGGCGGGCGCGACGGTCTGCTGCCCGGCGAGGGATTGCTGCTCCGCCCGTGCAAGGCGGTCCACATGCGGGGGATGAAGTTCCCGCTCGACGTCGCCTTTCTCGACGGCGGCAATCGCGTGGTCGCGAGCTACCGCTGGCTCAAGCCCGGCACCTGGACCCACTGGCACTCCGGCGCGCGGGCCGCCCTCGAGCTTCCCGCCGGAACGCTGTCGGCCACCGGCACCGAGGAAGGTGACGTGGTCGAATACCTGGAGGAGATCGCGCCGTGAGCTCAGTACCGCTGTCCAAAGCGGCGTTCAGCCGCGATCCGCACGAGGGCGACGCCCCGCCCCGCCCCGACACCGTCGAGGCCACCGGCCTCTCGCCCGAGTTCATCGTCGACCTGCTGCTCAAGACGCTCTACGTGCAGGGCGCCCGGAGCGGCCAGCACCTCACCGACGTCGTGCGCCTGCCGTTCGATTTCGTGGACGAGCAGCTCCTCTCCCTCCAGCAGCGGCGGCTGGTCGAGGTCCGCTCCACCAGCGGTCCGAGCCGCGGCGGCTACACCTTCGACCTGACCGGCGCCGGCCGCGAGCGGGCGCGCGAGGCCCTGAGCTCGAGCCAGTACGTCGGGCCGGCGCCGGTGCCGCTGCAGCAGTACCGCACCTGGGTGGACCGCCAGAGCATCCGCCACGTCCACGTCACCAAGGACGTGATCCGCCACGGCTTCCAGCGGATGGTCCTGTCCGACGCTATCCACGAGATCCTGGGCCCGGCCATCAATTCGGCCAAGTCGCTGTTCCTCTACGGCGCGCCCGGCAACGGCAAGACCATGATCGCCGAGACCATCGCCTCGATGCTCGGCGGCCACATCTACGTGCCCTACGCGGTCGAGATCGAAGGCCAGATCATGGTGGTGCACGACCCGGTTTTCCATCATGACGTGGAGCCCGAGCCCGAGCCCTCCGGCTTCGATCTCCTGAAGCTCGAGCCTGCCACCGAGGACCCGGCCTGGCTCAGGAAGGCGCCGGAGTACGACCGGCGCTACAGCCTCGTACGCCGGCCCGTGGTGCTCACCGGCGGCGAGCTAACCCTCGAGCAGCTCGACCTCCAGTACGACACCTACACCAAGATGTACCAGGCCCCGTTCCAGGTGAAAGCCAACGGCGGCGTGCTCATCCTGGACGACTTCGGCCGGCAGCGGGTGCCGCCCAAGGACTTGCTCAACCGCTGGATCGTGCCGCTCGAGAAGCGCATCGACTTCCTCACGCTGCACACCGGCGGGAAGTTCCCGGTTCCGTTCGACACCCTGCTCATCATCTCGACCAACCTGGAGCCCTCGCATCTGGTCGAGGAGGCGTTCCTCCGCCGGATCCACTACAAGATCCAGATCGAGGGGCCCGACCCGGCGCAGTTCGCCGACATCTTCGAGCGCAACTGCGCCGAGCGCAACATCGGCTACGACCCCGCGATCGTGCGCTACATCTACGAGCAGTGGTACGGCAAGCACGCGATCGTGCCCCGCGGCTGCCACCCGCGCGACATCCTCGACCACGTCGTGGACATCGCGCGCTTCCATCAGGTGGCGCCCTCGGCCACTGTTGAGATGGTGAACCGCGCCTGCCGCTCCTACTTCCTGGACGATTCGAGGACCGCGTGAACGACTTTACTCCCCCCGAGGGTGATTTCGTCCATCGGGTCGAGTCCGTCCTGCTCGACCGGATGGACCGCATCGAGCGCGAGAACCGCCGGCTCCGCCGCTTCGGCAGCATGATGATCGTCGCGATGGCCGTCGTGCTCGGTCTTGCCGCCGCAGTCTTCTGGTACACCGGACGGTTCGGCGTCGCGGGCGCCGTGCCGCAGAACATCGTCGCGCGCCAGTTCACCCTGCGCAACGGCGACGGCACCACCCGGGGCACCTGGGGCGTGGCCGACGACGGCACGGTGCGGTTCCTCCTGAACGATGCAAAAGGCCGGGGGCGCGTCCGCCTGAGTCTGCTGGCCGACGGCTCGGCGGGGCTCTCGTTCGCCGACACGGCCGACCACAAGCTCATTGTGATGGGATCGCTCCCCGATCAGACCAGCTCGTTCGTGATGAGCAGCGGCGCTGGCGTGCCGCGCGCCGTCCTGGGGATCTCCGGCGCCGGCGCCGCCAACCTGGTCTTCGCCGACCAGGGCGGCGCTACGAAGACCAGCCTCGGCGTGGACGCGAAGGGGAAGGGAGCCTTCACCGTGGCCGAGCAGCCCGGGGCGCAGATCGAGGAGCCCGCGCCCGACGTCGACACCACCGGCGACGCGGCCGACCAGGGCGAGGCCCCAGCCGCACCCCCCGCGGCGCCAAGAAAGGCCGCCCGCAAGTAGCGCCCGCCCGACACTCCCCGGCCAATCCCGCCGCACTCCCGCTATAATGCGGGAAGCCCGCGCGCCTGGGCCCTCCGGCTCAGGCGCGCTAATGCGTTGTGAGTATGCATGTTAGCTGATAGCTGACGACCGGCTGCGCGGCGCTCCGACTTGGCACGTCGCCTGCACGTCCGGGCGGCGTTCGTGGTCCGCGACAGTTCACCACGGAAAACACGGACAACGGCTACGGAAACAGTCTTTGGGTCAACGGCCCACCGGCCGAGGTCCGTTGCCGGTTGAAGCCAGCACGGAGGCACGGAGGGGACGGAGGGCGCTCGGGAAACGGAGCGCATCGGAGCACGGAGCCCCCACCAACAACCTTGAGGTTGTCCGGGTCCGAGGTGCCCTCCACTCGCAGGAGCCCTCCGTGTCTTCTCCGTGTTTTCCTTGGTTCCGTGGTGAATTACAGCACCACCGAAGCCGGCCAGCGAAGTCTCGGAAGTAAGCGACCACGACGAGGCCCCACGAATGCGGATTCTCATCACCGGCGGCGCCGGCTTCATCGGCTCTCACCTCTCGGACCGGCTGCTCGCCCGGGGCCACCAGGTGATCTGCCTCGACAACTTCTTCACCGGCCGGCGCGACAACATCGAGCACCTGCTCGACCACCCCGACTTCGAGCTGCTCCGCCACGACGTGTGCGAGCCGCTCTTCCTCGAGGTGGACCGGATCTACAACCTCGCCTGTCCCGCCTCGCCGGTGCACTACCAGTACAACCCGGTCAAGACCGTCAAGTCGAACGTGATGGGCACCCTCAACATGCTGGTGCTCGCCAAGCGCGTCGGTGCCCGGATCCTCCAGGCCTCGACCTCCGAGGTCTACGGCGACCCGACCGTCCACCCGCAGACCGAGCGCTACTGGGGCAACGTGAACCCGATCGGCCCGCGCGCCTGCTACGACGAGGGGAAGCGCGTCGCCGAGACCCTCATGTCCGACTACCACCGCGAGGACGGGGTGGACATCCGTATCGCGCGGATCTTCAACACCTACGGCCCCCGCATGGCGGAGAACGACGGCCGCGTGGTGTCCAACTTCATCGTGCAGGCGCTCCGCGGCCAGGAGCTCACCCTCTACGGCACCGGCGAGCAGACCCGCTCGTTCTGCTACGTGGACGACCTGGTCGACGGCCTCATCCGCCTGATGAACGCCGAGGGCCGCCACGAGCCGGTGAACCTGGGCAACCCGGTCGAGTTCACCATCCGGGAGCTCGCCGAGGAAGTGGTGAAGACCGTCGGCGGCGAGACCCGGGTGACCTACCGTCCGCTCCCGCAGGACGATCCCACCCAGCGCCAGCCCGACATCACCCGGGCGCGCGAGTGGCTCGACTGGGAGCCTTCCGTGCCGCTCGCCGAGGGCCTCGTCCGCACCGTCGACTACTTCCGCTCCCGTCTCGCCCGGCGCAACCGCTCCGCGATCGCCAATACCTCGCCGCTGCTCGACTAGCTCGTCGGGGTCCACGGCTCCCGCCGGAGGGGCAGCGCTCCCTCCGGGCGCCACACCGCGCAGGATCGGTGGGATCGCGCAGTGGTTTGAGCGCGCGCTGACGCGCCCTCCGGGAGCACCGCCCCTCCGGCCTGCGCCCGCCGGTACCGGGTAGTCGAGTAGCGGCGGGTGTTGGCGTCGGGCGGGGCCGGGAGCGGCGGGAGAGACGGGCGCAAGTAGTGGCGGTGCGGTTTGCTGGGAGCTATTGACTCGGCCGTCCACCGTCACCTGGCGGAACTCCATCACTGCCGGCTCTGTCCGCTTTCCAGCGCCGCGCCACAAGCAGGGGCGATGCCCCACGCGACAGGTGAGATCCAGCGCCCCAGAGAGCGGACGGGCTGTGACGACCGCCGCCCGACGCGCCGGGCGGCCGGGAGCGGGCCGGGCCGCGAGCGCCCCGATCCGAGGGCGCAGGCCGGGGGGATGGTGCCTCCGCAGGCCGCGTCAGCGCGCGCTCAAACCACTGCGCGATCCCACCGATCCGGCGCGGTGTGGCGCCCGGAGGAGGCGCCATCCCCCCGGCCGGAGCCGTGGACCCGGACCACCGCCCGCCCGCGTGACCGCCCGCCGGGCGACGAATGTCACAGCCCATCCGCCACTCGCACTTAAATTTGACACGCTGTCCCGTGGATAGACCCCGAACGGAGGCGTGAATGAACCGTCGCGCTGTGTTCGCCCCCCTGTCCGTGCTGGCCCTCGCCGGAGGGCTCAGCCTCGCCCCGATGGGCTGCGCCCGCAACCCGGTCACCGGCAAGAACGAGCTCTCCCTGGTCTCCGAGTCCCAGGAGATCGAGATGGGCAAGCAGGCCTCCCAGGAGGTCGCCCAGACCATCGGGATCTACCCGGACCAGGCGCTGAACCAGTACGTGTCCAGCATCGGGATGAAGATGGCCAAGGCCTCCGAGCGGCCCAATCTCCCGTGGGAGTTCCACGTGGTGAACGACGCCTCGGTCAACGCCTTTGCGCTCCCCGGCGGGTTCATTTACGTCACCCGCGGGCTCATCACCGCGATCACCGACGAGGCCGAGCTCGCCACCGTCGTGGGCCATGAGATCGGTCACGTCACCAACCGGCACTCGGTCCAGCAGATCAGCAAGCAGCAGGTCGCCAGCCTGGGCCTCGGCATCGGGAGCATCCTCTCGAGCGACGTCGCCCGCGTGGCCGGCCTCGCGAGCCAGGGCCTCCAG
>JAICJD010000021.1 GCA_025928645.1 Gemmatimonadales bacterium | reverse complement strand
CCCCACCCCTTGTCGGCCGACACCTTGGTCAGCGCCGCCGTCGTGGTCGTCTTCCCGTGATCCACGTGCCCGATCGTCCCGACGTTCACGTGCGGCTTCGTCCGCTCGAATTTGGCCTTGGCCATTGTGCTCTGTCCCGATCCTCTGCTGGGTTCCTGGTTCAGACGGTCCGACGGTCGGACGGTCCGGCGGTCGGAAAAACACTGACCGTCTGCCCGTCCGACCGCCTACTTCTGCGCCTTCGAAATGATCTGCTCCGCGATGTTCTTCGGCACTTCCTCGTAATGATCGAACTGCATCGTGTACACCGCCCGGCCCTGCGTCATGCTGCGGAGCTGGGTGGAGTAGCCGAACATTTCGGCCAGCGGCACGTCGGCCGCAACCACCTGCGCGTCGCCGCGCTGGGTCATGCCGCCGATTTTGCCGCGGCGGCTCGAGAGATCGCCGATCACGTCGCCCAGGAAATCGGACGGCGTCACCACCTCGACCTCCATCACCGGCTCGAGCAGGACGGCGCCGGCCTGCCGGGCCGCGTCCTTGATGGCCATCGAGCCCGCGATCTTGAACGCCATCTCGGAGCTGTCCACGTCGTGGTAGCTGCCGAAGTGGAGCGTGGCCTTCACGTCGACCATGGGATAGCCGGCCAGCACCCCGTTCTCCAGCGCCTCGCGGATGCCGGCCTCGACCGGCTTGATGAACTCGCGCGGGATGACGCCACCGACCACCTTGTCCTCGAACACGAAGCCCGCACCGGGCTCGGTCGGCTCGACGTCGATGACCACGTGGCCGTACTGGCCCTTGCCGCCGCTCTGGCGGACGAACTTGCCCTCGACGTTGGTGACCTTCTTCCGGATGGTCTCGCGGAAGGCCACCTGCGGCTTGCCGACGTTGGCCTCGACCTTGAACTCCCGCTTCATGCGGTCGACCAGGATCTCGAGGTGCAGCTCGCCCATGCCGGCGATGATGGTCTGCCCCGTCTCCTGGTCGGCGCGCACCCGGAAGGTGGGATCCTCTTCCTGGAGCTTCTGCAGCGCCGTCGCGAGCTTGTCCTGGTCGGCCTTGGTCTTGGGCTCGATGGCGACGTCGATCACCGGGTTGGGGAACTTCATCGCCTCGAGGATGATGGGCTTGTCCTCGTCGGCCAGCGTGTCGCCCGTGCGCGTGTCCTTGAGGCCGATGGCCGCGGCGATGTCGCCCGCGAGCACCTCCTCGATCTCGTCCCGCTTGTTGGCGTGCATCTGCAGCAGCCGGCCCACCCGCTCCCGCTTGTCCTTGGTGCTGTTGTAGACGTAGCTCCCGCTCTTGAGCGCGCCCGAGTACACCCGGAAGAACGTGAGCCGGCCGACGTACGGGTCGGTGGCGATCTTGAACGCGAGCGCGCTGAAGGGCTCGCTATCCGAGGCGCAGCGCTCGACGTGGGTGTCGTCGTGCAGCGGCAGATGCCCCTGAATGGCCGGGATGTCCGTCGGGCTGGGGAGGTAGTCGATCACCGCGTCGAGCAGCGCCTGCACGCCCTTGTTCTTGAACGAGGCACCGCACAGCACCGGCACGATGGCTCCGGACACGGTGGCCTTGCGGATGGCCTGCTGGATCTCGTCGAAGCTGAGCTCCTCGCCGCCCAGATACTTCTCGAGCAGGGTCTCGTCATGCTCCACCGCCGCCTCGATGACCTCGTGGCGAGCCGCCTCGACCCGTTCGCGGTACGCCTCGGGCACCGGCATCTCGGTGAAGGTCTTGCCGAGGGTCTCCTCGTCGAAGATGATCTCCACCCGGCGCAGCACGTCGATATGGCCCGTGAACAGCTCGCCCGAGCCCACCGGAAGCTGGATGGGGTACGCCTTCTTGGTGAGACGGTCCCGGATCATGCTGAGGCAGCGGTCGAAGTCCGCGCCGACCCGGTCCATCTTGTTCGCGAAGATGATCCGCGGCACGCCGTAGCGGTCGGCCTGGCGCCAGACGGTCTCCGTCTGGGGCTCGACCCCGGCCACCGAGTCGAGCAGAGTGACGGCGCCGTCGAGCACCCGGAGCGAGCGCTCCACCTCGACGGTGAAGTCCACGTGGCCCGGCGTATCGATGATGTTGATCCGGTAGGGCGTGCCGTTCCGCACCCAGAAGCAGGTCGTGGCGGCCGACGTGATCGTAATGCCCCGCTCCTGCTCCTGCTCCATCCAGTCCATGGTGGCCGCGCCCTCATGGACCTCACCGATCTTGTAGTTCTTGCCGGTGTAATAGAGGATGCGCTCGGTCGTGGTCGTCTTCCCGGCATCGATGTGCGCCATGATGCCGATGTTCCGATAGCGGTCGAGCGGAGTTTCGCGAGCCATAGGCCGGGTCGTGTCCAATCGAGCGAAAGCTCTCGCGGGCGAAAACGCCCTAACGAAAAAGCGGGGCGACCGACCCGGTGGCGCCGACCAGCGGCGATCCGGTGGTATCGCTCCGCGCACATCCGGGCTTTGGCCCAGGATGAGGGGTGTCCAATGTCCCCACGCGTTGTCTTCGGAGGACCAGAGGTGGCGGCGCCGGCAAGCCCGGGCGTCACGTGATCCGATGTTTGCGGGCGGCAAAACCGCCAAGCCTTGCAAAAGTAGCGGGTTAGCTCTCCCTGTCAACCCCGGGCAGCGCTCGGCATCGGGCACCGAGTGCCCTCCCCGGCAAAGGGCGTCTAGGGCCCCGTCACGACACCGCGCCGCGCGCGATTACCAGCGGTAATGCGCGAACGCCCGGTTGGCCTCGGCCATCCGGTGCGTGTCTTCCTTCTTCTTGATGGTGTTGCCTTCGCCCTTGCTGGCAAGGATGAGCTCCGCGGCGAGCCGCTCGGCCATGGTCTTCTCGGTGCGCGCGCGGGCGAACGAGATGAGCCAGCGCATGGCGAGCGCGGTGCGGCGGTCGGGACGGACCTCGACCGGCACCTGCAGCGATGCGCCGCCGACGCGCCGGCTCTTCACCTCGAGCGTCGGCTTGGCGTTGTTGACCGCCGACTTGAACACCGACACGCCGGGTTGGCCGGTGCGCTCCTCGATCAGGTCCATCGCGGTGTAGAAGATGCCCTCCGCGACGCTCTTCTTCCCTTCGAACATCAGGTTGTTCACGAACTTCGAGACAGTCTGGCTGTCGTAGCGCGGATCGGCCGGGACCGGCCGCTTCACCGCCTTGTTGCGCCGGCTCACGACGACTTCCCTCCCTTGGCCGCGGGCGCCGCCGCCTTGGGCCGCTTCGCGCCGTACTTGGACCGGCTCTGGCGCCGGTCGTTCACGCCGGCGGAATCGAGCGTGCCTCGAACGATATGGTAACGCACGCCCGGCAGGTCCTTCACGCGGCCGCCGCGGATGAGCACGATCGAGTGCTCCTGCAGATTGTGACCCTCGCCCGGGATGTAGGCCGTGACCTCGAATCCGTTGGTGAGCCGCACGCGGGCGACCTTGCGGAGCGCGGAGTTGGGCTTCTTGGGCGTGGTGGTGTACACGCGGGTGCAGACGCCACGCTTCTGCGGATTCGACTTGAGCGCCGGCGCCTTGTCCTTGGCCTCGACGACTTTCCGGCCTTGCCGGATGAGCTGATTGATGGTCGGCATAACCCTGGAGCTCGGGAACTCGAACGCCCGACTGGAATGGCCCAATCGGAAACAGACTGGCAAATGTAGAGGCCACTCCGGGTTAGGTCAAGTGAGCGGTGACTCGAAGCCGGCTTCATTGGGCGTGCAAGATCTCTCATCGACCACCTGCGTGCCCCCGCTTTTTGCCCCGCGGCTGGGCTTTTTGACACGCCGAGTTGCGAAACCCCTGCCTACACATCCGGTTGCGGTGGGGTTCGCGACGGCCCCCAACTTGCCCTCGAGGAGCTCGCCCCTCCGCGGGCGTCGTCATCGCCATCCAAGGACACGTCCCTGCCGGCGCGTCAATCGTTCGACCCGGAGTCTCCTGCGTGAGCCTGGTCCGCTCCACTCTCCTGCTCGCCTTCGTGGCCCTCGCCGGATCCGGCCCGGCCGCGGCGCAGCGCGCCGGCGAGTCGGGGCGGCCGTTCGCCGAGGTGATCAAGGGCAGCGAGGTGGGCACCGGCGTCTTCACCGTCTACTTCAAGCAGGACAGCATCTATCTGGCGCTCACCCCGCGCCAGCTTGACCGCGACTACCTCCTGGTCACGCAGGTCGCCCAGGGAATCGGCGAGCTCGGGCTCGACGGCGGCGCCTCGATCCGCTCGGACCTGGTCCGCTTCCACCGCGAGGGCGACCGGGTCGAGCTCTGGGCGGTGAATCCGCATGTCGCCGCGGCGTCCGGCACGCCCATGGCCCGGACCGTTGCCTACTCGTTCGGCAATTCGGTGGTCCAGTCCTTTCCCATCGCCGCGTCACGCGACACGAGCGAGGTCCTGATCAACGTCGCCCCATTCTTCCTCTCGGACTGGGCCGACGTCGGCACCGTGTTCCAGACGGCCCTGGCCCAGCGCAAGCTCTCCGGCAACGTGAGCCTCGACGAGCGGCGCTCGAGCCTGCAGTTCCTGCATCTCTTCGGGGCCAACCTCGAGGCCGAGGTCCGGCTCACGTTTCAGATGCCGCGGAACCTGGAGCTCCAGACGGTCCCGGACTATCGCGCCATCCCGATCGGGATCCACTACTCGCTGCGCGAGCTTCCCACGGAGCCCATGCGCCCCCGCCTGGCCGACGACCGGGTGGGCTACTTCATCTCCGCCATCAAGGACTTCTCGCGCGACACCGCCGACGACTTCTTCGTTCGCTACGTCAACCGATGGCGGCTGGAGAAGCGGAATCCCGGCGCCGCGGTCAGCGAGCCGGTGCAGCCGATCACCTACTACATCGACCGGACCGTGCCCCTCGAATGGCGCCCGTACGTGCGCGCCGGGATCCTCGAGTGGAACCGCGCCTTCGAAGAGGCCGGCTTCCGCGACGCCATCCGGGTGCTCGACGCCCCCGACGACAGCGCCTGGAGCGCAGCCGACTCGCGTTACTCCACGGTCCGCTGGACCGCCACGAACGGTGCGGTGTACGCCGTCGGGCCCACCAACGTCGATCCCCGCACCGGCGAGATCCTGAACGCCGACATTCTGATCTCGGCGGCCTGGGTGCCTCGGTGGCGCGGCCAGTCGGGACGCTACGTGGCGCCGCTCGCGGCCGTGCGCTCGGTGCTCGAGGATGACTCGCTCGCGGCCGGGCAGGACGCGGCGCGGCTCTGCCGGTACGGGGAGGCGCTGAGCCGGAGCGGAAGCCTCGTCGGCGCCGTCATGGCCGCGCGAGGCGAGATCCCGGCGGGCGGGGAGCTGTCGCGGGCCTACATCGGCCAGGCGCTCAAGGCGCTGGTCATGCATGAGGTCGGCCACACGCTCGGGCTCCGCCACAACTTCCGCGGCTCCGCGGGCGCCTCGGCCGACCAGCTTGCCAACCGGGCATGGACCGCCTCGCACGGCTTCGGGGTGTCGATCATGGACTATGCCCCACCGTCGCTGGCGCTCGACCCCGTTCGCCAGGGCGACTACTACGCGCCGACGATCGGCAGCTACGACCGCTGGGCCATCCGGTACGGCTATGCGGACGTGGTCTCGGAGCCGGCACCGCGCACGGTGCCGAAGGGGTCGGGGCCGAGCGGCGCGGTGTGGAGACCCGAGGTCGAGGCCAACGGCCTTCGCGCCATCGCCTCGCAGGCCGCCGACCCGGCGCACCTCTACGGCACCGACGAAGACGCGGGCTTCGGGCGGCAGGGGCTCGATCCGAGCGTGAGCCGCTACGACCAGACCGACAATCCGCTCGCCTGGGCGCGCGGCCGGGTCGCGCTCATCGATGGTCTGTTCGACTCGCTCGATACCAGGATCGTGGCGCCGGGCGAAGGGTACGGCCGGCTTCGCAGCGCCTTCACCGACCTGCTCAACGATCGCTGGTACGCGCTGCTGATCTCCACCAAGTACCTGGGCGGCGCCACCGTCTCGCGGGATCACCGGGATGACCCCGGCGCGCGTCCGGCGGTGGTCAACGTGCCCGTGGCCCAGCAGCGGGCGGCGCTCGCCTTCCTGGCGGACTCCGGCTTCGGCGAGCGCGCCTATCGGTTCCGCCCGGCACTGCTGAGCCGCCTCGCCACCGACCACTGGAACCACTGGGGCGAGAGCCCGGGCGCCGACGGCCGGCCCGACTTCCCGCTCCATGACTGGGCCCTGACGCAGGAAGGCTCGCTGCTCGGCCAGCTGCTGGATCCAACGGTTCTCGCCCGCATCCGGGACGCCGAGCTCCGTGCCGAACCCGGCGAGCCCACGATGGGCCTGCCGGAGGTGTTCTCCTCGCTCACCGATGCCATCTGGGCCGAGGCGGGCGCCGGCGCGCGCGGGCGCGCGGTCCGGCCGCGCAACATCGGCTCGGTGCGGCGCGACCTGCAGCGGCTCTACCTCAACATGCTGATCCAGATGGCCGTGAGTCCCGCGGCCGGCTCTCCCGAGGACGCGCGGACGCTGGCGCGGGCAACGCTGCTCGACCTGGGGACGGACCTCGACCGCGCGCTCGCCGCCCCGCGCACCGATCTCGACGCGTACACCCGCGCGCACCTGGCCGACTCTCGCGACCGGATCGCGCGGGCGCTCGACGCGCAGATGATTCAGACCACGACGTTCACGAGGCAGTAGCCATGCTCCATCTCCTGCTCGCTCCCGACCCCTCGCCCCTGCTGCAGACCGCGGTCTACATGGGTGGCATCCTCGCCGGCTACCTCCTGCTCACGGCGCCGGAGGAATGGCAGCGCGTGCGGGAGACCGTCCGCGCCGTGTGGACTCGCCGCCGGGGCCGCTAAGCTCTCCATCCCGAGGGTAGATCTTCGCCCCGAGCGCAGATCTTCATCCCGAGCGCAGATCTTCAGCCCGATCTTCGCCCCGAGTGCAGGTCTTCATCCCGAGCGCAGCGAGGGACCTTTTGCGCCGGCCCGGACCTGTTCCAGGTTCCGGAAGCAAGGAGAGAAGGTCCCTCGCTTCGTTCGGGATGAAGGCGTCCCGTTACACTTCCCGGATGCCGGGAACCCCTGCCGCTCCCCGCTTCAGATTCGACGGCTTCGAAAATCCTACGGCGTCGTCGCCGTCGACGGGCTCGATCTCGAGGTACGGGCCGGCGAATGTTTCGGGCTGCTCGGCCCGAACGGCGCCGGCAAGACGACCACCATCGAGGTCGCTCGTGGTGCGGGAGCCCGGCGCGCGCTACGTCGATTTCGTGGTCCCGGGCCTCCTGGGGATGAACCTCATGGGCAGCGGCATCTGGGGCATCGGGTTCGCCATCGTGGACGCGCGGCGGAAGCATCTGCTCAAGCGCCTCGTGGCGACGCCGATGTCCCGCGCCCAGTATCTCGCCTCGTTCCTGCTGTCGCGCCTCAGCTTTCTCGCGATCGAAGTCGTCCTGCTCCTCGGCTTCGCCGCGGTGGTATTCGGCATGCCAGTGCGCGGCTCGCCCGTCCTGCTGGCCGGCGTGTGCCTGTTGTCCGCGCTCGCCTTCGCGTCGCTCGGCCTGCTGCTCGCCGCCCGTCCGCGCACGGTCGAGGGCGTTTCCGGCATCATGAATCTCGCAAGGCCTTGCCCCTGACCGCGGTCATCGACGCGCTTCGCGCCACGATGCTGCAGGCATCATCCTCGTGTGGCCGGTGGTGACGCTCCTGCTCGCGCTCTGGTTGTTCCGCTGGCGGTAGGGCGGTTTCCGACATAACCTGGGACGCCATTCCCCGAAACCCTCGGAGTCGAGCAGCCGTGTGTCGTTGACCGCCGAGATCCCTCCGTCCGCGAGCCGCGAGCCCTCCCTCGGGAAGCTGCCCCGACGGCTCGGTCCGTGGTCCACCGCGGCCGTAACGGTGGGCATCATGATCGGGAGCGGCATCTTTCGCGTGCCGGCCCAGGCCGCGGCCGAGACGGGGAGCGCGGGCGCGATGCTGCTGGCCTGGGTGATCGGCGGCGTGGTGGCGATGTCGGGGGCGCTGACCCTGGCGGAGGTGGCAGCGCACTACCCTGAGGCGGGCGGGATGTACGTCTACCTGCGCGAGGCATTCGGCCGGCTTCCGGCGTTCCTCTTCGGCTGGGTCTACCTCATCGTGATCCCCGCGGGGGCGGGCGCGATCGCCCTGGTGTTCGCGGAGTACCTGGGCCGTCTGGTGCCGCTCCCGCCGTCGGCGATTCGGCCGGTGGCCGCGGCGACGATCGTCCTGCTCGCGGCCGCCCAGTATCGCTCGATCCGGGTCGGCGCCGCCATCCAGAACCTCTCGACCGCCGCGAAAGTCGCGGCAATCCTCCTGCTGGCCTTCGCCTCCTTCGCGCTGGCCGGGCCCGGCGCGGGAGCGTGGAGCGCGAGCGCGGCGTCGCAGCCGATGCATCCGGCCGGCCTGGGCCTCGGCGTCGTGACGGTGCTGTGGGCCTACAACGGGTGGCAGGACGTCACCTGTCTCTCGGGCGAGGTGCGCGATCCCCACCGAAACCTTCCGCTCGCCATCGTCGGCGGCACGCTCGTCGTCGTGGCGGTCTATCTCGCGGCCAACGCGGCGTACCTGCGGGTGCTCCCGCTGGCGGACGTCGCGGCGTCGCCGCTGGTGGCGGCGGACGTCGCCGTGCGGCTGGTGGGGCCGGGCGGGGCCGCCCTGGTGTCGGCCCTGGTCTGCCTGGCGACCTTCGGCTCGCTCAACGCCGTGCTCATGGCCGTTCCGCGGGTCTTCTGGGCCATGGCCGACGACGGCCTCTTCTTCCGCGCGGTCGCCGCGGTCCATCCGCGCTACCGGACGCCGCACGTCGCCATCACGGCCCTGGGCGCGCTCGCGGTCGCGTACCTCGCGCTGCGGAGCTTCGAGCAGCTCATCGAGGCCTTCATTCTGGCGAGCCTGCCGTTCTGGGCCCTGAGCGTGGCGAGCGTCTTCGTGCTTCGGCGCCATCACTCACCGGCCCCGGGCGCCTACCGCACGCCCGGCTATCCGTTCGTCCCCCTGCTGTTCGTCACGGCGATGGCCGCCCTCCTCGGGAACTCGCTCCGGCTGCACCCCGGGGCCACCCTCACTTCCCTCGGCGCGATCCTCGCCGGGGTGCCGCTCTTCTATGTCTGGAGGTCGGTCGGACGACGGGGGTGACCTCGCGCATCCCCTTCGTCGAGCCGAAGGAGTGGAGCCCCAGGCGGTAGCCGCGCTGGCCCGTCTCCGCGCCCACGAGGTCCGCGACCACCCGGCTGGCGAACAGGGCCACGATCAGGGCCACGCGCTGTCGTGGCGAGATGGAGTTCATGGGGTTCGGACGGGTGGGCGACGATCGACTCGAGACACCTGCGCGAAACGTCAGCCGGTGCGGCGACTGCCCCGCCGGCGCTCCGCGCCCACCGCGGCCGGCGGCTCGCCGGACGTGGCCGCTCGTCGCACCGCCAGCTCCACGCCCTGCTCTTCGGCCACCTGCTCGAGCTCGCGCCACAGCACTTCGGCCTCATCCGCGGACTCGGGCGCCCACACACTCATGCGCAGGGTGAGCAGCGGTTCGCCGCTCATGGGCGCCGCCTCGGTGGCGCTCTCGAGCTCCAGGATATTGCCGCCGTGACGCCGGACCGCGTCGGCCAGCGCGTGGATGATGCCCTCGTGGTCGAGAGCGGTAGCCTGGATATCTACCCGGGAGGATCGCTCACCGGCGGGCGTCTGGCGGGCGGCCACGCGGCGCGGCGCCGCCCGGATGCCGGTGCGTGCGCGAAGCGCGTCCAGGCCTCCGACGAGACGCTCGAGCGCCGCGGGCGTGCCGGACACGAGCACCATGAGTCCTGCGTGCCCACCGAGCACGACGACGCGGCTGTCGTCGACGTTGCACCCGCACTCGGCGATGAACCCCGTCAGCTCGGCGACGAGGCCGCCGCGATCGGGCTCCGTCGCCGATAACAGGAGAAACTGCCGGTCAGCCAATGCCGGCCGCTCAGGCCTGCTGCCGGTCGCGATGCAGCAGGCGGCGCATCGCCGGGCCGAGTCGGAACCCCTGCGCCTTGGCAGGCATGCGGTCCGATGGCGGCGCGGGCGTCGCCTCGACCGTGGAGACAGCCATCGCGGCGGCGCCATTCTCTCCGGCGCCCTTGTCGGAAAAGAAGGTCCAGCCTCGCGCCCGCCAGCGGCGCGCCACATTCTCCTCCCACTCCGATTCGGCCCGACGGTACTCCGGATGGACGGTGATGGGCAGCCACTGGCTGGTCGCCGCGTGAAAGATGCGAGCCTGCGGGCCGAGCTCGCCGCAGCGGATGGCGGCGCCAAGCGCGCGGGCGCTCGAGTAATGGTTGCGCCGGCCCTCGGCCACCTCGACGAGAAACATGGATCCCTCCCTTCGCGGGACGCCGTGGGCCGGCGGAGCGCCGGCGTGGGGAGACGCCCTGTTCAGGGGATACCGCGAAAGTCGCGGCTCGTCAAGCTGAAGCGGCGGCGGGGCGGTCCTTTGCCTTGGCCCACGAATCGCGCAGGGCGACCGTGCGGTTGAAGATCGGGCGTCCGGCGGTGGACTCGAAGGGGTCGCTGATGAAGTATCCGATCCGCTCGAACTGATAACGCATTCCGGGTATGTCACTTGCGACACTTGGTTCCACCTTTGCGTGAGGCGCCGTCACCAGCGAATTCGGATTCAGCGCCGACACGAAGTCCCGGCCGTCCGGGAGGTTGTCCGGGTCGGCTATGGCGAAAAGGCGGTCGTACAGCCGAAGCTCGCAGTCGAGCGCCCGCGCAGCGGATACCCAATGGATCGTGCCCTGGACCCGCCGGCCGTCGGGGGCGTCGCCACCCCGGGTGGCCGGATCGTAGGTCGCGTGAATTTCTACGATCTCGCCGGCGGCGTCCTTCACCACCCCGGTGCAGGTCACGAGGTAGGCGTACCGCAGCCGGACCTCGCGTCCCGGGGCGAGGCGGAAGAATTTCTTCGGCGGGTCCTCCATGAAGTCCTCGCGCTCGATCCAGAGCTCGCGGGAGAACGGCACCGGCCGGGACCCTGTGAGCGGCACGTCGTGCGGGTAGAGCGGCGCATCGAGCATCTCGACCTGTCCCTCGGGGTAGTTCGTCAGCACCAGCTTGACCGGCCGAGCCACCGCCATGACTCTCGGTACCCGCATGTTGAGGTCGTCGCGCACGGCGTGCTCGAACGTGGCGAGCTCGATCCGCGCGTCCGACCGCGCCACGCCGATCGTCTCGGCGAACGCGCGGATCGCCTCGGGGGTCACCCCGCGGCGGCGGAGGCCGGCGATCGTGGGCATGCGGGGGTCGTCCCACCCCCTCACATACCCCTCGGCCACGAGACGGAGCAGCTTGCGCTTGCTCAGGACCGTGTAGTCCAGCTCGAGCCGGGCGAACTCGGTCTGCTCGGGCGGCCGCTCGAATCCCGCCTCCCGAACCAGCCAGTCGTAGAGCTCGCGGTTGTCCTTGAACTCGAGGGTACACAGCGAGTGGGTGATGCCCTCGAAGGCGTCCGACAGCCCGTGCGCGAAGTCGTAGAGCGGGTAGATGCACCAGGCCGTGCCGCGGCGATAGTGCGCCGCGTGACGGATGCGGAGCAGCAGCGGGTCGCGCATCAGCATGTTGGGGTGGCCCATGTCGATCTTGGCCCGGAGCACGTGGGCGCCGTCGGGGAATTCACCCGCGCGCATCCGCCGCAGCAGATCCAGATTCTCCTCCACCGGCCGGTCGCGGTACGGGCTCGGCGTGCCGGGCAGCGTGATCGTGCCCCGCCCCTCGCGGATGGCCTCCTCGCTCTGCGAGTCCACGTAGGCCTTCCCCGCCCTGACCAGCGCCTCCGCGATCTCGTACAGCCGCTCGAAGTAGTCGCTCGCAAACCGCTCGTCGTCCCAGTCGAAGCCCAGCCAGCGCACGTCCTCGCGGATGGCCTCGACGTAGCGCATGTCCTCCGTCGCCGGATTGGTGTCGTCGAAGCGCAGGTTGCACAGCCCGCCGAACTCCCGCGCGATCCCGAAGTTGAGGCAGATGGACTTGGCGTGGCCGATGTGCAGGAAGCCGTTCGGCTCGGGCGGGAACCGGGTGTGCACCAGGCGGCCGAACCGGCCGCTCGCGACGTCGTGGGCGACGGCCTCGCGCAGGAAGTCCTTCCGCGGCGGGGCGTCGCGGGCGGAAGTCGGCTCCGCTGAGCGGTCGGCCTCCCTGGAGGTATCTGGGTTAGTCACGCCTGAAAGGTAACGACGGCCGTTGGGCGGCCCAACGACCGTGCTCAAGGGCCAACGCGAAACTGCGCGGCCGGCCTGGGTTGGTGCGCTTCTTCGACTGCCACTAAGCTCCGTCGCATGCTGGTCTACCGGCGGCTCCCCTGGCTCATCCTCTACGCCGTGGCGATGGCCTACGTCGAGACGGCCGTCGTGGTTTATCTCCGGGCCATCTATTACCCGCGTGGCTTCGCGTTCCCGCTCGCCCCCATGCCGCCGCCTATGGCAGGCATAGAAATCGGCCGGGAGGCAGCCACCCTGCTCATGTTGCTCGGCGTGGCGATCTTGTCCGGCACGGAGCGGCGGGAGCGCGTTCTCGCGTTCTTCGTGAGCTTCGGGATCTGGGATCTCTTTTATTACGTGTGGCTCTGGTTGCTGCTCGGCTGGCCCACTTCGCTCCTGACTTGGGACATCCTCTTTCTCATTCCGGTTCCCTGGATCGGCCCGGTGCTGGCTCCGGTGATCGTAAGCCTGATTTTCGTGGCCGGCGGCGTAGCCCTGCTTCGCCGCGAGGGCACGGCGCGCGCAGCCCGGTTCTCCGCGGGAGTGATCTTCCTGGCGCTGGCCGGCGCGCTGTCGATCATCGGGTCGTTCACGCTGGACTTCGAGGTTGTGGTGCGCCAGCTGGCCCCGCCATCCTTCCGCTGGGGACTGTTCGGGGCGGGCATCGCTCTGGGCGTGGCCGCGGTCCTGCTCTCGGTGCGCGGTGGGCGGTGGAGGGCGCCCCTGGTGCGGTAGCAAGGCCGCACCTCGATCGAGCCGCTTGGCGCAGCACTCGCGCTGCCCGAATCGCCCCACGATTCCTGCTCTCTGAAAGTCGAGTCGCCCTCCATCAGGTCATCTGCCGCAGTCGGCGCCGAGACCGCCGGTCGGACCGTTAGCGAGGCGGCTCGAGCCTCTGCTGTCTTCCAGCGACACCCCGAGCCCCATACAGCTCCCCAAGCCTCTTGAACGCGAATCCGAGCTCGATCCACTCTGATCGCCGCCTTGGCCGCCGGCGGCGCTGTCCTTGCCCTTGGCTGCGGTATGGAGTCGACGTTGTCGCCGACCACGGTTCCCGCCCTGTCCGTCGCTTCCCCCTCACCTTTCACTTTCGCGACCGGCGGCACCGTGACCGGCAGCGCTTACGTGCTCACGGGGTTCGATGGCGCCAGCATCTTCTCGGGCAGCAACAAGCAGGGCTCCTTCGTCGCGGTGTACGATCCGGGCAGCCGCTTCGTTGCCGCGAAGCTCGACAAGTACACCCCAGGTGACCCCTACGATGTTGCCTGCCGGGAGGCTGCGGCAGACTATAACGCGGCCGGGAGCGTGGCCACCAGCGACGGCTTCGCCTTCAACGCCGCGCTCGGGGCCCTGGCGGCCAACGGGTGCCAGGCGAAGATCATCCTGGAGGTCCCGCCGAACCCGGTTCGTCCTGGCGATCCATACCGGAGCTTTCAGCCGGTCGCCGCGTCCAACTGAGACGTCTTCCCACGCACGCAAAGCGCCGGAAGCCAGGCTCCCGGGCGCTTCGAGTCTCCTTCTGGGCCCGGGGCTCCCCGGGGCGCTCCTCACTTGGGCTCGGACTCCTCGGTCAGGGAGCGTGAGCTGGTGCGAACGTCCGCGAGCACGGGCTGGAGCGCGGCATCCGCCCGGTGCCAGAGGGCGAGCAGCCGGGTTCGCGTCTCCAGCGCCAGATTCCGCTCGCCATGAGCGTCGTACAGCTCGGCGAGCCGCTGGAGCGCCGGTTCGAGCTCGTAGGCGTCCACCTCGTAGCGAAAGAGCCACGGCGTCGACAGGTAACGCTCGTACGCCTTGATTGCCCCGTCCGCGTCACCCATCGCGTCGCGCGCGCGGGCGAGGTCGGGCAGCGCGCAGATCACGCACACGAGCGCCTCCGCGGCCTCGCGGAGGCGCGCCTCGGACTCGGCCGCGCGCCCCTCTGCCAGCAGGATCATCCCCTCGGCCCACGCTTGTTCGGCGTCACGGCTCCCTCCCTCGAGGGAGCCTTTCTGCGCCAGCGCCATCATGGTCCGCGCGCGCCGTGTGTCGCCTGCGGCGGCGAAGAAGCGCGCGAGCTCACCGTAGGCCCTGTCGCCGGGGAGCATGCTGTCGAGTGGCATGCGTGCCAGCGCCGAGTCCACCACGGCAACCGCCCCGACGGAGTCGTTCCGGAAGCGCAAGCGCAGCCAGCCGAGCATGCGGGCGCCGTACAGTCGCCGTCCCCACGACCCACTGGCGGCGGCGAGCTGCTGCTGCGTGCGCCAGTGGCGCTCCGCTTCCTCCAGCCGGCCCTGCGTCATCACGATTCCCGCCATCTGCTCGAAGGCGTCCACCAGTTGGAGCGTGTCGCCCTGCTTGGAGGCGATGTTCGCCTCCGCCCTCCGCTCTGCGCCCTCCCAGTCCTGCTGCGCCGCCGCGTCCTGCACCTCGACGACGAGGAGCAGGCCGTTGTCGGGGGCACGGCGGCCGATCAGATCGAGGGTGCGGCGCGAGTCGGCGAACTTGCCGGCCAGGAGCTGCGCGCTGTGTAGGCCGAAGTAGAGCTGGATGATCCCGGAGTCGAGCTCGATCGAGCGCGCCCAGAGGCTCTCCGCCTCCTGCAGGTGTCGGGCGTCCCGGTGCGCCAGCGCCAGATTGTTGAGAGCGGGCGCGTAGTGCGGATAGCGCGCCACGAAATCGGAGTAGGCCCGGATCGCCCGATCATAGTCCCCCCGGGCCTGGGCATCGCTTCCGATCAGGAACTGCCGGTCCTGATAGGGGAGCCGGTCGAGGTGCGCCATCGCCCGCAGGCGCGCCTGCTCGGCACGCCCGGGCTCGTCCAGCGCATCGTAGATGTGCGCCAGCACGAGGTGCGCACTGGAGAAGTTGCTGTCGAGTGCGATCGCCTCGCGCAGGAGCGGGATCGCCCGCGACCGGTCGGTGCCATACGTGAGCCGCATCGCCTCGGTGTATTTGCGGAGCGCCGGCAGTGATGCGGTCACCTCCTGGGCCAGCGGCGGGAAGGCGCGGAGATCGCGCAGCGACTCGCCGAGCCGGTGCCGCAGCGCCTCGCTCGCGCGGTCCACCGCGCCGATGAGGTCGGTCGAGTCGGCGGCCGTCTCCCGCACCGCCGCGAGGACTTCGCCCGACTCCGCGCCCACCAGCTCCACGTCGAGGCTCCACCTCCCCGCGATATTGGAGACGCGCCCCACCACGAAGGCCTTCACCCCCTCGCGCATCGCCAGCTCGCGTGCGAGGGAGTCGTCGACGGCCAGGTCGGTCGAGCGCTCCATCCGCTCGAGCGCACCGCGCACCTGGCGGGGGGTCATCACCCGCACGTTGGGTGACTGTGCCAGGTCCACCCGGAACGCATCGGTGATGGCGACCGCGAGGGCGCTATCGCCCCCGGTGTCGGTGAAGTCGGCGATGAGCAGCCGGTCGCGCGGGGCGATGGTGCCGGCGGCGAGCAGCGACGGCTCCGTACGCCGCTCGGCGGCGAGGCGGAGCGAGACGACCGCGACGCCGAAGACGAGCACCGCAACGACGGCAGCGACGGGAATCCATCGGCGGCCAGGCCGCGGCGCCTTAGCTGCGGCGATCGGCGCCGGCGCCCCGGTCCGCGGCGGCAGGAATGGTTCGGGCGACTCTACGGAATAGACCGGCGCCGCTGCTGCGGCCGGAGGGCGGGCCGCGCGGAGCTTCGCCGCGAGCGCCGTCGTCTCGGCCGATGGGTCCACGTCGAACTCACGGCGGATCCGCGTGGCCAGCTCGTTGTAGGTGCGGAGCGCCCCGGTCCGATCGCCGAGCCGGTCCTGAAGAGTCATGAGGCGGCGCCACCAGCCCTCCTGATCGGGCTCGAGCTCGCAGCCGCGCCGGCCCAGCTCGACCGCCGCATCGGCCTGCCCGGCCGACTCCCCGGCCTCGGCGGCGGCCCACGCGGCCGTTGCGGCGTGACGGCGAAGCCGGAGCCGGGTCCGGTCCACCCACTCCTCCAGCTCGGCCGAGACATCAGGAACGTGAAATCCGGCGAGGAAGTCGCCCTGGTATAAGGAAAGGGCCCGGCCGGGCTCCCCTGCCGCGACCAGGTGCTCGAACTCTACGGCGTCGCATCGGAACCGATCGCCGTCGATCGAAACCTCCTCCCCCTTCCCGACGATCACGTCATCCCCAAGCACGCGTCGCAGGTAGTGGAGCGCCTGACGCAGCGCCCGGCGCGCCTCGTCGTCCCCCAACTCCGGCCAGAAGAGCGCCAGCAGCAGGTCGCGGCGCACCGGCCCCTTGCCCGACATCAAGGCCAGGTATGCCAGCAAGACGAGCCGCTTGGGTTGGGCGGTCGCCGGAGCCGTGTCTTCACGAGGGCGATCGCCGAGCAGGCGGACGCGACCGAAGGTCTGGAGTTGGATCACGGGTAGAAGGGCGTAAGTGTCGGTGTCTCCTACGGTACCGGAACCCGGCCGAGGGCGCAACCCACGGCCTGCCAGGTCCGTTACGGGGCGGTAACGCCCGTTGACGCAGCGCGGCGACGGGGCCTGCGCAGCTTTGCGGGGTCCATGAAGCCAGAGCGCTTTCGGCCCCGTCGAAACGCCGCCCTCACCCGATCCCGTATCGACCGCGAGCCGAACATGTCACACTCCTGGTCCCTTTGCGCCGCCGTCCGCGCCGCCGGTGTCGCGGTGCTGCTCGTTCCTCTTGGGTTGGCCGGCTGCGGCGAGCGTGCCCGGGGCGCGGAGGCCGACCACGCCGCCAGTACCCAGGCTGACGCCGGCGACCCGGACGGCGATGCCGGTGCCACGCGGCCACCGATCGACCCCTGCTCGATCGTCACCGCGCAGGAGATCTCCGAGCAACTGCTCCACACCGTCGCGCCTTCGCAGCGCGCGAACTGGACGTCGACCGGGTTCGATGTCGTGTCGACCGAAGTGGACTGGGGCGTGGCGCGACGGTGCGAGATCACCTACCGGAGTCGCCAGGAGGTGTCAGGCGGGCCCGCGGAGCGGGGGGCGTTCAACCTCATGGTCTTTCGCAGCGACGGGCTCGGCATCCCCGAGCGCGAGAGGCGGCCGGTGGCCGGGGCCGGGCCCGAGATCTTCAAGCACCAGCAGGTCTTCTACCTGACCAAGGGCGACTACGCCGTCTCGCTCACCGACTTCAAGGCCACGTCGGATTCCGGGGGGAATGAGAACGGGGGACGCATTGCGCTCCTTCGCGCCGCGGGAAACCGCCTGCCCTGAGGCGAAGCTGTGAGACGCCTGATACCGACCCGAATCGTGCTTCTCGCCCTCCTGATCGGCGCGTGCGACCCGCGCCCCGGCCGTGAGCCACGGGGTGAGCCTCTCGCGGCGCAGGGCGCCTCGACCGCGGCGGGCTGCGAGCGCGACTCGGTGCGGCCGGCCACGAGCGCACCGGCGGAAGGGCTCTGGGCGTACCGCGACCCGTCGACTTCCCACCGGGTGGCGGCCATGGTCGGGCCGGCCAGGACCTTGGCAGGCGCCGCACAGGTAATCCGCCGAGTGGAGACGCTGGAGTCCGGACCGGAAGCGGACACGATCAGGCATAGGTCCGACACGGCGTCGGTGCGGCTTGAGCTCTTGCCACCGCTGGCGCGTCCGGCCGCCGTCTATGCCGTCGGCCCGCTCGTGCTGCTGGCGTCGTATGAGCCGTGCCTTCCCGGCCTGCGCGAGCCGCTGATCCGCTACCTGCGCCAGGACCAGCACGGCCACGTTGCCACTGACGTGCTGCTCCAGCGCGACGCCCATCCGTGACATCGACACCGCACCGCAGACTGAATGACCCTGCATGCCTCTTCCTTTCCTCAGGAGCCCAGCCATGAGAACCGCCACATCCGCTGCTCGCGGGCACGCCGCCCTCATTCTTCTCCTGACCGCCGCCGCGTGCTCGAGCGAATCCCCATCTACGGCGCCGGATGTCCCGACGATGCCGGCCGACCTGGCGACGGCCGCCTTCCAGCTCACCATCGACGTCCCCACGGGGCGAGTCTCGGTCGGATCGCCCAGGCAGGCCGCGAGCGCCTCGAGCGTCACGCCGGGTGGCCCCGCGTTTTCGCTCGTGGGCAACGACATCGTCACCTTGCACGCCACCGACTGTACCTTCACCGCGGCCCCCAACAACAGCAAGCAGAAGCGGTGCACCCTCGGCCTTGCCATCGAGAACCGGCTCAAGCTGGTGGACCTCGTGACCCCGACCACGTTCCCCAAGCCTCCGGCGGGTACCGACGGGCTCCTGGTCTTTCCATACACCGCCGCTGCGCTGGGCCTGCCGGGCGGCGGAGCCGTGCCCACGACCGCATGGGACAACGCGCCGACCAACTTCTTCAACGACTTCGGCGGGTGCAGCGGCGGAAAGACGAGCGATTGTTACCGCTGGGAGCGCTTTCCGTCGCCGCTCGCCGCCGGTGCCACCAGCGCATCACGGCCGGTCGGGTTCGACATCGACAAGGCCGCCCAGAGCGTCAGCGTCTTCATCGTGGTCGCGGCCGACGTTCGCGACGCGGCGCCAAAGAGCCTGACGCTCGGTGCCGAGATCACTGGCTGCGGCAGCCTCAGGCAGTCCATCGGGGGCCAGGGGGCGAGTCTGGGGGCGCTGCACGTGTACCAACCCTCGGGTGCAATCAGCTATGGGCTCTGCTCCTTCGCGCTCCCCGCGTTGCTCCGCGACAAGAACATCGTGGGCGCCACGCTCACACTGTTCCAGGCATCGATGGACCAGGAGTTCTTCGATATCGGCCGGACAGTCGCGGCCGACTGGGTGACTTACGACGTGCCCATCGCCCTGAGTGGCTCGTTCACGATCGACTTCCTGAAGACGCCGCTGGCCACCGTGACGGAGACCCTCGACGCCGGTCCGCGCACGGTCGACGTGCTCGCCGCCGTGCTCGGCGACCTGGCCGCGGACCGCGCTCGTACCCAATTCCTCCTGAAGGCGACTGGTCCCCTGACCACCGGGCTAGGTGAAGTGGTGTTCGATGGCACCGACGGCGACAACCCGCCATCCCTGACGATTCTCTACCGGGAGCGCTGAAGGCAGTGGTTTTGACGTAGATGGAAGGCATTCGCCGAGGGTCAATCACAAACGCGAAGCGCCCGGGAGCCAGGCTCCCGGGCGCTTCGCGTCACCTTGCGCGGCCGACGCCTACAGCTCGTCGTCCACCCCGACCGGCACCAGCGGCTGCGGCACCGGCTCCTCCACCCGCGGGGGCGGCGCCTCGAAGCCCGCCGGCGGCTCGATGTCGATCTCGGCGTAGCGGTAGATGCCGCTGCCCGCCGGGATCAGGTGCCCGATGATGATGTTCTCCTTGAGGCCCAGGAGGTCATCCTTGGCCCCGCGGATCGCGGCATCGGTGAGCACCCGCGTGGTCTCCTGGAACGACGCCGCCGAGATGAACGACTGCGTCGTGAGGCTCGCCTTGGTGATGCCGAGCAGCACCGGCTCGGCCTCCGCGGGCTCGCCCTTCCGCTTGACCACCCGCTCGTTGTCGTCGCGGAAGGTCAGCCGGTCCACCGTCTCGCCCTCGAGGAAGTCGGTGTCGCCCGGCTCGGTGACGCGCACCTTCTGCAGCATCTGGCGCACGATCACGCCGATGTGCTTGTCGCTGATGCGCACGCCCTGCAGCCGGTAGACCTCCTGCACCTCGTTGAGCAGGTACTCCTGCACCGCCCGCGGCCCCTTGATGAGCAGGATGTCGTGCGGGTTCACCGGGCCCTCGGTGAGGCGGTCGCCCGCCCGCACCCGGTCGCCCTCGTGCACCCGGAGGTGCTTGCCGGCCGGCACCTCGTACAGCTGCGGCTCGACGCCCTCCTCCGCCGTGCCCGGCTGGGTCTCCGGGTAGACGTAGATCTCGCGCTTGCCGCGCTTGATCTCGCCGAACTTCACGATGCCGTCGACCTCGGAGATGGTGGCCGGATCCTTCGGACGCCGCGCCTCGAACAGCTCCGCGATGCGCGGGAGGCCGCCCGTGATGTCCCGCGTCTTGTACGCCTGCCGCGGGATCTTGGTGACGGTGATGCCCTTCATCACCTTCACCGGCGGGCTCAGGAAGACCGTCTTGTCCTTCGACTCCTTCTTGGTCTTGCTGGGCCACGCCTCGTTGATCGGGCGCTCCTCCACGTGGAACTTGGTGTTCCACGGGTTGGCCGCGTCCGGGATGTCGATCGCCCGGCTCACCGGGTCCGTGGGCGAGCCCAGGATGACGCGGCTCCCCTCGGCCAGGGTGTACTCCTGCGGGTCCTTCCGGTTCGGCATGTACACCAGCACCGACGGATGGAGCTCGCGGTCCGGGTCGGCCATGACGACGATGCTCCGGAGGCCGGTGCCTTCGTCCAGCTCCTCGCGGAGCGTCACGCCCGGCACCAGGTCCTTCCAGCGAAGCTCGCCGTCGGCCTTGATGATGCTCGGGTCGTTGTACGGGTCCCAGGTGTACAGGATCGTGGCCCGCCGCTCGTTGTCGCCCTTGGTGACGAGGTCGCCCTCCTTCACCATGAGCTGCGCGCCCTCGGGCACCGGATAGCGGTTGAGAATCCGCTTGGCGTCCTTCGGATCCACCACCAGGATGCCTTCCTTGCTCTCGTCCGAGGCCGACTCGTCCTCGCGCGTGAGCACGATCCGCTGGGTGGTCCGGGTCCCGTCCTCGAACTCCACCGGCACGTCGGCCCACTCCAGCCCGTCAGTGTACCTCACCTTGCCGTCGGACCGGGCCCGGCGCTCCGCCTCCTCGGCGATGCGGCTCGAGGTGCCGCCGATGTGGAACGTGCGCAGCGTGAGCTGCGTGCCCGGCTCGCCGATGCTCTGGGCCGCCAGGATGCCCACCGCCTCGCCCATGTCCACCATGTCCATGGTGGCCAGGTTGCGGCCGTAGCACATCCGGCAGACGCCGCGCCGCGCTTCGCAGGTGAGCACGCTCCGGATCTTGACCTTCTCGATGCCGGCGTCGTCGATGGCGTTGGAGACGTCCTCATCGATCAGCCGGCCGGCCTCGACCAGGAGCCGCTGGTCGCCGTCGTCGTCGAGCTGGTGCGGGTCGAAGACGTCTTCCGCCGCCACGCTCCCGACGATGCGCTCGCGCAGCGGCTCGATGACGTCCTCACCCTCCTTGAGCGCCGCGATCTCGAGGCCCAGCACCGTGCCGCAGTCCTCCTCGGTGATCGTGACATCCTGCGCCACGTCCACCAGGCGGCGGGTCAGGTAGCCGGCGTCGGCCGTCTTGAGCGCCGTGTCGGCCAGGCCCTTCCGGGCGCCGTGGGTCGAGATGAAGTACTCGAGCACGGTGAGCCCCTCGCGGAAGTTCGACTTGATCGGGCTTTCGATGATCTCGCCGATCCCGCCGGTCAACTTCTTCTGCGGCTTGGCCATCAGGCCGCGCATGCCCGCCAGCTGCCGGATCTGGTCCCGGCTGCCGCGCGACCCGGAGTCGAACATCATGAATACCGGGTTGAACCCGCCGCGGCTCACCCGCATCGAGTTGATCATCGCCTCGGCCACGTCGTTGTTGGCGTGGGTCCAGGCGTCGATCACCTTGTTGTACCGCTCGCCGAAGGTGATCTGGCCGGTGTTGTAGGCCCGCTGGAACCGCTTGACCCGCGCGTCGGCCTCGGTCAGGAGCTCCGACTTCTCCGCCGGGATCTCCAGGTCCTCGATGCCGATCGACACGCCGCCCCGGGTGGCGAACCCGAAGCCGAACTCCTTGAGCCGGTCGAGGAACTGGACCGTCTCCGCGAGCCCCGCCTTCCGGTAGGACTCGAGCACCAGCTCCGAGAGCTGCTTCTTCTTCATCGTGTAGTTGCGGAAGTCCCGCTCCACGATGATCGCCTTGGGCACGATGCTGTTGAACAGCACCCGGCCCACGGTGGTCCGGAGCCAGCGCGGCCGCCGCCGCTCCTCGTCCTGGATCTCCCGGGGCGGGACGTACCAGAAGCAGATCGGCGTGTGGTAGGCCACCGTGCCCGCCAGGAGCGCCATCTCGATCTCGGCCAGCGAGGCGTAGTGCTTCGCGTCCTTCCAGAGCCGCGCCTCGGTCTCCTCGCGCCGGCTGCCGCCCGCCCGGCGCAGCTCCTCCTCGAACCCGGCCGGGTCCTTGGTGAGCCAGTACGAGCCCAGCACCATGTCCTGCGACGGCTCCGCCACCGGACGGCCGTCCGACGGCTTGAGCACGTTGTTCGAGCTGATCATGAGCAGCCGCGCCTCGAGCTGCGCCTCGAACGAGAGCGGGACGTGCACCGCCATCTGGTCGCCGTCGAAGTCGGCGTTGAACGCCGCGCACACGAGCGGATGGATCCGGATGGCCTTGCCCTCGACCAGCACCGGCTCGAACGCCTGGATGCCCAGCCGGTGCAGCGTCGGTGCGCGGTTGAGCAGCACCGGGTGGTCCTGGATGATCTCCTCCAGGATCTCGTAGACCTCGGGGCTCTCGCGCTCCACGATCTTCTTGGCCCGCTTGACCGTCTCCGCGATGCCCTTCTCCACCAGCTTGTGGATGATGAACGGCTTGAACAGCTCCACCGCCATCGCCTTGGGCAGGCCGCACTGGTGCAGCCGGAGCTCCGGGCCCACCACGATGACCGAGCGGCCCGAGTAGTCCACCCGCTTGCCGAGCAGGTTCTGCCGGAACCGGCCCTGCTTGCCCTTGAGCATGTCCGACAGGCTCTTGAGCGGACGCTTGCCCCGGCCCCGGATGGCCTTGCTGCGCCGCCCGTTGTCGAACAGCGCGTCCACCGCCTCCTGGAGCATGCGCTTCTCGTTCCGGAGGATGACCTCCGGCGCCTTGTGCTGGATCAGCTTGGTGAGCCGGTTGTTCCGGTTGATCACCCGCCGATACAGGTCGTTGAGATCCGACGTGGCGAAGCGCCCGCCGTCGAGCGGCACCAGCGGCCGCAGGTCGGGCGGGATGACCGGAATCACGTCCAGGATCATCCAGGTCGGGTTGTTGGGCAGATCGCCCGAGTCGCCCGAGCCCAGGAACGCGTCCACGATCTTGAGCCGCTTGAGCATCTGCTTCTTGCGGTGCTGGCTCGTCTCGGTGGCCACGCCCGCCCGGAGCTCCTCGGCCAGCTGCCGCACATCGATCCGGCTCAGCAGCTCGCGGATGGCCGGCGCGCCGATGTCGGCGC
Source organism: Gemmatimonadales bacterium (assembly GCA_025928645.1). GTDB lineage: Bacteria > Gemmatimonadota > Gemmatimonadetes > Gemmatimonadales > GWC2-71-9 > CAVVWJ01. The sequence continues at coordinate 9,648 of JAICJD010000021.1, read as the reverse complement.
GGAAGCCGGTGTCGCCCTCCTCGCGCGCCTTGGCGCGGAGGGTGAGGTACTCTTCCTCGTCGAGGAGCTGGTTGGGCTCGACCTCCTGCTTGCCCGGCTCGATGACGATGTAGCTCGAGTAGTAGATGACCCGCTCGAGGTCCCGGAGCGTGATGTTGATCAGGTTCCCCATCGGTGACGGCAGCGTCTTGAAGAACCAGATGTGCGCCACCGGCACGCTGAGCTCGATGTGGCCCATGCGCTCGCGCCGCACCTTGCTCAACGTCACCTCGACGCCGCAGCGGTCGCAGATGACCCCGCGGTAGCGGATCCGCTTGTACTTGCCGCAGTGGCACTCCCAGTCCTTCACCGGACCGAAGATGCGTTCGCAGAAGAGGCCGTCCTTCTCCGGCTTGAACGACCGGTAGTTGATCGTCTCCGGCTTGGTGACCTCGCCCCACGACCACCAGGTGCGCTGGCCCTGGAGCTCCAGGCGCTCGCGCTCCTTGGGATCGCGCGGACCCCGGATCTCCTCCGGGCTCGCGATGCGGATGCTGATATAGTCGAAGCTCGAGCTCTTGGGCTCGCGCCCGCTGCGAAAATCAATCATGTGTCCCCTCTACTCGTCGCCGGATTCGGTGGTACCCAGCGTGACCTTGAGCCCCAGCGCCTGCAATTCCTTCACGAGGACGTTGAACGATTCGGGGATCCCGGGCTCGGGGAGGTTCTGCCCCTTCACAATCGCCTCGTACACCTTGCTCCGGCCGTTCACGTCGTCCGACTTGACCGTGAGCATCTCCTGCAGCACGTTCGCGGCCCCGTAGGCCTCGAGCGCCCATACCTCCATCTCGCCGAACCGCTGGCCGCCGAACTGCGCCTTGCCGGCGAGCGGCTGCTGCGTCACCAGCGAGTACGGTCCGATGGACCGCGCGTGGATCTTGTCGTCCACCAGGTGGCTCAGCTTCAGCATGTAGATCGAGCCGACCGTGACCTCACCCTCGAAGAACTGGCCGGTCCGGCCGTCGCGGAGTCGCGCCTTGCCGCCCGGCGTGAGCCCCGCGGTGCGGAGCAGCTCGTCGGCCGCCGCGTCCACGTCCGCCTCGCTCCGGGCGCCGAGCAGGCCGGCCAGCGCCGGCTTGCCCGCCGCCTCGAGCGCCTCGGCCGGGCTCGCCCCCGCGGCCTTCTCCAGCTCCTTGAGCGCCTTGCCGACGCTCTTGTCGCCGTTGTCGCCGTGCGCCTTGTGGAACGCGACTTCCTGCCGCCGCTGCTCCAGCTCGCGCTCCGCCAGCTCCTTGGCCGCGTCGGTCAGGAAGGTCCGCACCTGCCCGAAGAACTCGCGGGTCTCGGCCGACGCGCCCCGCCCGCCGAGCATCGCGATGCCGGCCTCGCCCAGGGTGGTGTGCTCGCCCTTGGGGGCCACCTTCTTGAGATCGTGCACCAGCCGGGTGATCTCGGCGGACTGGAGCACCGGCGGCGCGTGCCGGAGCCGGAGTCCCTCGGCCGCCCAGCGGAAGCCCGACAGCCGGAGCAGCACGCCGATCTCGGCCTCGTCCGCGCCCCGGAAGACCGGGGTCTTGGCCTCGAAACCGAGGATCCGCGCGGCCCAGCCCAGGTGGGTCTCGAGGATCTGGCCCACGTTCATCCGGCTCGGCACGCCGAGCGGGTTGAGCACGATGTCAACGGGCGTGCCGTCCGGCAGGAACGGCATGTCCTCCTCCGGCACGATCCGGGCGACGATGCCCTTGTTCCCGTGCCGGCCGGCCATCTTGTCGCCCACCGAGATCTTCCGCTTCTCGGCGATGTACACCTTCACCAGCTGGATCACGCCCGGGGGCAGCTCGTCCGGCTGGAGGATCTTGTCGATCTGGTCCTCCGCCTTCTCCTCGACCTTGGCCCGCTCGCGCGCGGCCATGTCGATGGTCTGGCGGAGACGCTCGTTCGCCCCCTTGGTGGCGACCCGGAGCGTCTTGAGGTCCACGTCGCCCAGGTCCACGCCCTCGAGCGCCTGGGCGGTGAGCTTGCTGCCGCTCGGCAGGTATTCCTCCACCGTGCCGGCCTTGAGCATGAGGGCGACCTCCTGCCCCTGCAGCAGCTGGCGGAGCTCCTCCAGCATGACCGTGTTGATGCGCGCCTTCTCGTCGTTCTCGATGCGGCGCACCTCGCCGATCCGCTCGCCGCGGTCCTTCTCGACGACCTGATCCTCGATGCGGCTGAAGATCTTGACGTCGATCACCACGCCCGCCATGCCGGGCGGCACCTTGAGCGAGCTGTCCTTCACGTCCTTGGCCTTCTCGCCGAAGATCGCGGTGAGCAGCTTCTCCTCGGGCGACAGCTCGGTCTCGCCCTTCGGCGTGATCTTGCCGACCAGGATGTCGCCCGGCTTCACGTGCGCGCCGATCCGGACGATGCCGCGCTCGTCGAGGTCCACCACGCTCTCGTCCGACACGTTGGGGATCTCGCGGGTGATCTCCTCCTGCCCCCGCTTGGTGTCCCGCACGTGCAGCTCGAGCTCCTGGATGTGGATCGACGAGTACACGTCGTCCTTGACCAGCCGCTCGCTCAGGACGATGGCGTCCTCGAAGTTGTGCCCGTACCAGGGCATGAACGACACCAGCACGTTGCTCCCGAGCGCGAGCTCGCCGCCCTCGGTGGCCGCGCCGTCGGCGATGATCTCGCCCGCCTCGACATGCTGATTGAGCTGCACCAGGGGCCGCTGGTTGATCGCGGTGTCCTGGTTGGTGCGCCAGAACTTCTTGACCCGGTACCGGTCGTGCTGGTGGAGCCGCGCCAGCGGCGCGTCGCCCACCTGGGCGCCGTTCGCCCCGGCGTCCACGATGATCTCGTCGGCCGTCACCCGCGTGACCGTGCCGCTCCGCCGCGCGATGATGACCGCGCCGGAGTCGCGCGCCACCTTCTCCTCCAGCCCGGTGCCCACCAGCGGCGCCTCCGGGAACAGGAGCGGCACGCTCTGCCGCTGCATGTTCGACCCCATGAGGGCGCGGTTGGCGTCGTCGTGCTCGAGGAACGGGATCAGCGCCGCCGCGATGCTCACAAGCTGCTCCGGCGCCACGTCCATGAACTCGATGCGGTCGGGCGGCAGGAGCGGGTAGTCGTCGCCCTTGCGGCTCAGGACCAGCGGCTCCGCGAAGGTGCCGTCGGCGTTGAGCGGCGCGTTGGCCTGGGCGACCGCGTAGTCCTCCTCGTCGCTCGCCGAGAGCCACCTGATCTCGTTGGTCACCCGGCCGTCCTTCACCACCCGGTACGGCGTCTCGATGAAGCCCAGCTCGTTGATCCGCGCGTAGGTCGAGAGGCTCGTGATGAGGCCGATGTTCGGGCCTTCCGGCGTCTCGATCGGGCACATCCGGCCGTACTGCGAGTAGTGGACGTCGCGCACCTCGAACCCGGCCCGCTCTCGGGTGAGGCCGCCCGGCCCCAGCGCCGAGAGCCGGCGCTTGTTGGTGAGCTCGGCCAGCGGGTTCGTCTGGTCCATGAACTGCGAGAGCTGCGAGCTCCCGAAGAACGCCTGGATGACGGCGCTCACCGTCCGGGCATTGACCAGGTCGTCGAGCGAGATCTTCTCGGGGTCCGAGTTGATGCTCATCCGCTCCTTGACCAGCCGCGCCATGCGCGAGAGGCCCACCGAGAACTGGTTGGCGATCAGCTCGCCCACGCTCCGGATCCGCCGGTTGCCCAGGTGGTCGATGTCGTCAGTGAACCCGCGCCCGTCGTGCAGGTCGATCAGGTAGCGGATGATCGCGACGAAGTCGTCCTCGGTCAGCACCGTGTGGTTCGGATCGGTCTTGAGCTTGAGCCGCTGGTTGATCTTGTACCGGCCCACCCGGCCGAGGTCGTACCGCTTCGGGTTGAAGAACAGCTTCTGGAGCTGCTGGCGCGCGGTCTCGAGGTTGGGCGCGTCGCCCGGCCGGAGCAGGGCGTAGATCTGCTCCAGGGCCTCGGCCTCGCTGTGGGTCGGGTCCTTGGCCAGCGTGTTCTTGATAAGAGGCGACTCCGACCGACCGGCCGGGAGCAACACCTCCACCTTGTGGACGCCCGCCTTGATCAGCTTCTTCCGGAGCGCGTCGGTCAGCTCGCTGCCGCCCTCCGCCACGACCTCGCCGGTCTCCGGGTCGGCCGCGTCGAAGGCGAGCACGTGGTTCTGCCGGTCGCGGGTGCTGGTCGGCTGCTCTTCCTCGCGCACGTCGAGCGTGGTGTAGCCGGCGAACACCGTCACCGCCTTGACGCCCTTGTGCCGCATCTCGTTGAGGCGCTCCTGGGTGAGCTCGTCACCCACGACGCCGAGCGGCTCGCCCCGGGAATCCTCGGGGTTGGCCACGTCCTGCGCGAGCAGCGAGCCCAGGACCTCGCGCTTCTCCTGCCGGCCCTCGAGCTTGCCGGTGATGTTGAGCTCCTTCGTCGCGAAGAACAGCCGGAGGATGTCGGCGTTCGACGAGTGGCCGAAGGCCCGGAGCAGCGCGGTGGCCGGGAACTTCTTTTTCTTGTCGATGTGGACGTAGATCACGTCGTGGATGTCGATCGTGAACTCGACCCACGAGCCCCGGAACGGGATGATCCGCGCCGAGAAGAGCCGCTGCCCGTTGGGGTGGGTGTCCTCCTCGAACACCACGCCCGGCGAGCGGTGGAGCTGGCTCACCACGACGCGCTCGGCGCCGTTGATCACGAACGTCCCGAGCGGGGTCATGATCGGCAGCTCGCCGAGGTAGACCTCCTTCTCGATGGCGTTCTTGAGCCGCTTCTGCCCCTCGACCTCCTCGTACACGTCGAGCCGGAGCTTGGCCTTGAGCGGCGCCGCGTAGGTCATGTCGCGCTCGATGCACTCCTCGACCGCGTACTTGGCCTCGCCCAGCGAGTAGCCCAGGAACTCCAGCTTGTACTTCTCGTTCACGTCCGTGATCGGGAACAGGTCCCGGAACACGCGCTCGAGCGAGACGTCCTGGCGGGCGCCGTGGACGTCGTCGGGCACCAGCAGCGTCTGGAACGCGGCGGTCTGGATGTCCAGCAGGTGCGGCATGGGCATGCCGCCTTCCCGCTTGCTGAACGTGATGACGGATCGGTTCGTCTGAGGCATCAGTGGCTCACTCCGGCGCAGCACAAATGGCCCCAACGCGGATCCCCCGCCCGCGCCCGCAGCAGTGCGGGTGCCCGACGGGGTGACCTACGGGGCTCGGCGAATTCGCGAAATTCCGAGAGCTTCGAGCGTTCATTCCGTCTCACTGAAGTAGGGTGAAGCCCAGACCCCTTCGCCGGCCGGGCCCGTCGGGCCCGGAGCCGGCTCAGGGTAGCGCTTCGCGCTACTTCAGTTCGACTTCCGCGCCCTGCTCTTCCAGCTTCTTCTTGATCTCCTCGGCCTCCGCCTTCGAGATCCCTTCCTTCAGGACGCTGGGGGCGTTGTCCACCGCGTCCTTGGCTTCCTTGAGACCCAGGCTGGTGATCTCGCGGACCACCTTGATGACCTGGATCTTCTTCGCGCCGCCCGCCTTGAGGACGACGGAGAACTCCGTCTTCTCCTCGACCGCCGGGGTGGCCGCGCCGCCCGCCGCGCCGCCGCCCACCGGGGCCGCCGCGACGGTGACGTTGAACTTGCTCTTGAACGCCTCGATCAGGTCCGCGAGCTCGAGCACGGTCTTGCCGCCGATCGCCTCGAGGATCTCATCGTTGCTCAGCGTGGTTGCCATGTGTCACTGTCTCCGTACGGTTAAGAAGCGGTACCGCGCTGTTCGCGGAGGGCCTCGAGCACGCCCACGAAGGAATAGAGCAGACCGTTGAACGACCCCGCGAGCTGGGCCAGCAGCACCTCGCGCGACGGGATCTCCCCCAGCCGCTTGACGTGGGCGGGCGGCACGGTCTTGCCGTCCACCAGGCCGGCCTTCACCGCCGGCCGCTCGAACTCCCGGGCGAAGTCGCCCAGCACCTTGGCGGCGGTGAGCGGATCCTTGGTGAGCACCAGCCCGGTCGGGCCGGCCAGATGCTCGTCCAGCCCGGTGATGCCGTTGGCAGCGAGCGCCCGCTGGGCCAGCGTGTTCTTCACCACCACGTACTGGACGCCCGCGGCGCGGAGGCGGCGGCGGAACTCGGTCATCCGCAGCACGTTCATGCCGCTGAAATCGGTCACGTAGACGTGGGGCGAGTCCTTGAGCAGCGCGCTCAGGCTCTCCACCGTCTCCTGGCGTTCGGTCTTGTTCATCGGTACCCCGCCGTATCGAGCCGCACGCCCGGCCCCATGGTGCTCGAGATGGTGGCCGAGCGGATGTAGGTGCCCTTGGCCGCGGACGGCTTGACCCGGACGATGGTGTCCATGAAGGCGCTCACGTTGTCCGCCAGCTGCGCCGGGGAAAACGAGACCTTGCCGACCGGGGCGTGCAAGTTCCCGGTCTTGTCCACGCGGAACTCGATCTTGCCCGCCTTGATTTCCCGCACGGCCTTGGCCACGTCCATCGTCACCGTCCCCGCCTTGGGGTTCGGCATCAGGCCGCGGGGACCCAGCACCCGGCCCAGCTGGCCGAGCTGGCCCATGACGTCCGGCGTCGCGACGATGACGTCGCACTCGAGCCAGCCGTCCTTGAGCTTCTGGATGTACTCGATGCCCACGAAGTCGGCGCCGGCGGCTTCCGCCTCGCGCACGCGCTCACCCTGGGTGATGACCAACACGCGAACCGGCTTTCCGGTTCCGTGCGGCAGCACCACCGTCCCGCGCACCACCTGATCGGCGTGGCGCGGGTCGACGCCGAGCCGGACGGCCACGTCCACGGTCTCGTCGAACTTGGCGAACGCGGAGCCCTTGACCAGCCCCACGGCCTCGGGGATCTGGTACGTCCGCGCGCGGTCCACCTTGGTGGCGGCCGCGCGGAATTTCTTGCCCTGGGCGGCCATCAGTCCACCACCTCCAGCCCCATGGACCGCGCGGTGCCGGCGATCATCTTCATGGCGCTGTCCAGATCGGTCGCGTTGAGGTCGGCCATCTTGATCTCCGCGATCTTCTTGACCTGCGCGCGGGTGACCTTGCCGATCTTGGTGCGGTTGGGCTGGCCGCTGCCCTTCTCGACGCCCGCCTCCTTGAGCAGGAGGTTCGGGGCCGGCGGGGTCTTGGTGATGAAAGTGAAGGTGCGATCGGCGAAGATCGTCACGACCACCGGGATCACCATCCCGCTCTGACTCTGCGTCCGGGCGTTGAACTGCTTCACGAACTCCATGATGTTCACGCCGTGCGGACCCAGGGCCGTGCCGACCGGAGGCGCGGGCGTGGCCGCGCCGGCCGGGCACTGCAGCTTCACCAATGCCTGGATCTTCTTTGCCATTGCTCTCCTCGTTTCGGTTCTCGAGGCGGCGAGGTCCTTCGGGCTGCGCCCTCAGGATGCCCGCTGCGCTCGCACCTGCCGCGATGACCCGCGCGGTCGCGGGTGTGTCATCCTGAGCGAAGCGAAGGATCTGCGACGGCGCTCGCTGAGGATCCGACGTCGGTCCGCTGCTGCAACCTCTAATGCCCCCGGAGCTGCAGGTAATCCAGCTCCACCGCCGTCGGCCGGCCGAACAGGCTGACCGACACCTTCACCTTCCCCTTGTCCGCCAGCACCTCTTCGACGGTGCCGCTGAAGTCGGAGAAGGGCCCTTCCGTGATCTCCACGACCTGCCCGACCATGAACGGGATCTCTTCCTTCGGCTCGGCCTCGGTGACCGCCTCGGCGATGCCGAGCAGCCGGTTCACCTCGTCCTGGCGGAGCGGCTGGGGCAGCTTGCCCGTGCCGACGAACTTGATCACGCCCTGGATGCTGTTCACCACGTGCAGCGCTTCCTGGCTCATGCCCATTTCCACCAGGACGTAGCCGGGATACAGCTTCCGCTCGACGGTGACCTTCTTCCCGTTCTTGATCTCGATGACGTCCTGCACGGGCACGAGCGCCTGGCGGATCAGCTTCTGCTCCAGCGGCCGCGGATCGTCCTCGATGCGCTTCTGCAGGAGGCTCCGCACCTTGTTCTCGTGCCCGGCCGTCGTCTGGATGGCGTACCAGCGGTATTCCATAGGCTCAGCGCGTCAGCCGCGCGAATCCCTCGACGAAGATCAACTGGAAGACGTAGTCCATGAGCCCGATGATGAGCCCCAGCAGAATGCTGAGCATCACGATCATCCGCGTGGCCTTGATCAGCTCATCGCGGGTGGGCCAGGTGACCTTCCTGAGCTCTTCGCGCACCGCCGCCAGGAAGTGGCGGGTCTGACCGACCCAGCCGCTCAGCCGGCCCGCGGGCTGCGCCACCTGCACGCGATCCATGACTACTTCGACTCTTTGTGCGCGCGATGCGCGTCGCAGCGCGGACAGTACTTGCGCCGTTCCACGCGCTCCGGATGCTTCCGCTTGTTCTTATCCGTGAAGAAGTTGCGGCTTTTGCACTCGGTGCATTCCAACGTGATCTTGTCTCTTGGCACGCTTGTCCCCCGCCTACTTCAGAATCTTGGTGACGACGCCGGCGCCCACGGTGCGGCCGCCCTCGCGGATGGCGAACCGGAGCCCCTCGTCCATGGCGATCGGCGTGATCAGCTCGATCGTCATCTGGATGTTGTCCCCCGGCATCACCATCTCCACCCCCGCCGGCAGCTCCACCGACCCCGTCACGTCGGTCGTCCGGAAGTAGAACTGCGGCCGGTAGCCCTTGAAGAACGGCGTGTGCCGCCCCCCCTCTTCCTTGGTCAGCACATACACCTCCGCCTCGAAGTGCGTGTGCGGCGTGATCGACCCCGGCTTCGCCAGCACCATCCCCCGCTCGATCTCGTGCTTCTCCACCCCCCGCAGCAGGAGCCCCACGTTGTCCCCCGCCTGCCCCTCGTCCAGCAGCTTGCGGAACATCTCCACCCCCGTCACCACCGACTTCTTCTCCGCATTGAACCCCACCAGCTGCACCTCTTCGCCCACCTTCACCTTGCCCCGCTCGATCCGGCCCGTCGCCACCGTGCCCCGGCCCGTGATCGAGAACACGTCCTCCACCGGCATCAGGAACGGCTTGTCCGTCTCCCGCACCGGCTCCGGGATATAGGTGTCCAGCGCCGTGTACAGCTCCTCGATCTTGGCCACCCACTGCGCCTCGCCCGCGATCGCCCCGCTCGCCGAGCCCCGGATCACCGGCGTATCGTCGCCCGGAAACTCGTACTGGCTCAACAGCTCCCGCACCTCCAGCTCCACCAGGTCCAGCAGCTCGGCATCGTCCACCAGGTCGCACTTGTTCAGGAACACCACCACGCTCGGCACGTTCACCTGGCGCGCCAGGAGGATGTGCTCCCGGGTCTGCGGCATCGGCCCATCGGTCGCGCTCACCACCAGGATGGCCCCGTCCATCTGGGCCGCCCCCGTGATCATGTTCTTCACATAGTCGGCATGCCCCGGGCAGTCCACGTGCGCATAGTGCCGCTTGGCCGTCTCGTACTCCACGTGGCTCGTGGCGATCGTGAGGATCTTGGTGGCATCCCGCCGCCCCTGCGACTCACTGGCCTTGGCCACCTCGTCGTAGGGCACGTACTTGGTGCCCCACCCCTTGTCGGCCGACACCTTGGTCAGCGCCGCCGTCGTGGTCGTCTTCCCGTGATCCACGTGCCCGATCGTCCCGACGTTCACGTGCGGCTTCGTCCGCTCGAATTTGGCCTTGGCCATTGTGCTCTGTCCCGAT